>DFOU01000009.1:0-7393 GCA_002376865.1 Patescibacteria group bacterium UBA3533
TCGATTCCCCGTAGGGTCACAAATTTATGAAAACAGCACGTAGTATTTACTGCGTGCTGTTTTCATTGTATAAAGCTTTTAGAAGTGAAGACTAAGGAGGCGAATATGTTTGTATACACTGTCGCTTTCTTTGCGACATTACCGCTACGAGTTGGAATTATTTGGAGAAATTTTCAATGCTGGCGCTTTGGGAAAGCTGCTCGAAAGCAAGAAGATCGTATCTACGAACTCAGTAAACATGTTCTTAATAGTTTTATCTCGGAAGATAAAACTATTAATTATATTGAATACCACTCACAATTTTCTTTGGGTTACCCAACAAAAGAAAATGGAGAGCGGTTTTCAGAGATATGTTGGGAAGCACCCATTTGCTTTACAATCTTCCATAATGACAAGTCGCTGGTTGGCATGGGCTTAGAGTTTCGAGGCTCAGCACTGTGCATATGGCAGCTTCAGGGTGTTCGTGGCGCAAAAGTACCAGAGACCATTCGTAAATGGCCAGCACTTTTTGTGGAGGGCGCAAAGAAATTTGCGTCAGAAACAAAAGAAATACGTTCAGTTCGAGTTTACGCAGCTGATCAACGTATTTCATACAGGTTTCCAGAAGGAGATTTGAGTGAAGCGGATATGTGCAGGCACCAGAGAAATTTGCGCCGTCGCTATGATGGCACTGCCAGACAGCAAGGTTTCAAAAAAGTATCAAAAAGGTATTGGGAATGGAAAGGGTAAGGACCGCATGTATTTGCGGTCCTTTTTTCTGGCCATTGTCAGTAACGAACAATGGTTGCGCCGTACACATGAAGAGTTGGCTGCCTTGCTTCTCGAAAACTTCGATGGAAGGCAGCACTGTCTTCAATTCGCTTGGCGGCAAGCCTAACAAGTTCTGTATCTTGCTCAGGCGTTCTGTCCTGCGCAGCCTTTTGGAGGCCTTCTCCAATTTTTGCCATCTGGTGTCTCCTCTAAATCTTTTCTGATACTACAACAAGAGATAGTTTGTTACAATTTCTTCATATGATCGCAGGAATTGGAATATGGGGATTTGTACTAGTGATGTCACTGGTGGTTCTTGTAAAAGGCGCAGACTCCTTTATTAACTCTGCAGAGAAGATAGGGAAGGCGTTCAAGCTTTCTCCATTTGTAATTGGAGTATTGCTTGTTGGTATCGGAACTTCGCTTCCTGAGTTTGCCAGTGGTATTGCGGCTTTGGTTGCGGGAAATGTGGAAATTATTGCAGCAAATGCTATTGGATCAAATATAACTAACATTCTGCTTATTGTTGGAATTCTTGCAGTTCTTGCAAAGAAGTTTGTTATTAAACAAGATCTTCTGGCATCAGAGCTTTCTTTGTTTGTAGTTTCGACATCTCTTTTCATTGGAGTTGCATTTGATGGGGTCATTACAATTCTTGAGTCATCGCTTCTTGCTATTGGATTTATCATCTACCTCTTCTATATTCTTTTTGGAAACGATAAAGATGCTCCAGCAACTGCAAAATACAAAGCAGAGCTTGAGACAGGGAAGGTGACAAAAGGAACTATTGTTGCCTTTGTTCTGGGTCTTGGAGGAGTTATTTTAGGGGCACGTTTTCTCATTGAGTCTGTAGTATCCATCTCAGACATTCTAGGAATTGGAACAGGAGTTATTGCTATTACTATTGTGGCGCTTGGAACTTCATTGCCTGAGTTATTTGTGTCACTTTCTGCATTACGCGGCGGAAGTACAGAGGTTGCTATTGGAAACATTTTTGGATCAAATGCCTTTAACCTCCTTTTCGCGGTTGGAGTGCCAGGTCTTTTCTCAACACTTCCTCTTGATCCAAAGACTTTGAGTATTGGAATTCCAATTCTTGCTGTTGCTTCATTTATTTTTGTAATTACAGGTATAGCCCAGCGTATTTATAGATGGGAAGGACTCATGTTCCTTGTCTACTATGCATTCTTCGTAATAAAAGTTATTGGTTTTTAGTGTGGTACTCTAGAAGAAATGCACATTTTCTCTAAGAACCTCTGGACGCTTTTTGGTAGCCGACTCATAACTCATGCAGGGCTCTCTCTGATGGGGGTGTTCCTTCCCACTTTTATTTATCTTGAGTATGGAGGGTCTCTTCAAGTTGTGGTGTGGGCATTTATTGCAGGATTTGCACTTCATTTCCTCCTAACGCCACTCTCTGCAAAGCTTATTAAGAGTGTGGGGATGAAAAAGCTCATGATTATTGCGCTTGTTCCATTTCTTGCAGCTGCCCTTACCGCGCTTGCGTTTTGGGAATACAATCCAACACTGATGCTTATCATCTATATGCTTGCGTGGGCAGGGTATAGAGCACTGTATTGGGTCCCATATCACGTAGAGGTTGCAGAGTCCTTAGATAGTGAGCATAGAGGAAGGCAGGTTTCTGTTTTTACAAATCTAAGTGCTGTTGTTTCAGTTATTGCTCCATTTATCGGAGGAGTGCTTATTGAGTACCTTGGATTCTCTTGGGTCTTTATTGCAGGAATTGTTTTGGTAGTTATGGCAGCAGCTCCACTCTTCTTTATGGAGGAAATACATGAAGAGTATTCATTTAAATATATTGAAAGTTTTAAAGACCTCTTCAAGAAAGAAAAGAGAGGTTTGTTTTATGCATATGCGGGTGATGGTGCACAGACGGTAGTAGCGCTTGTATTCTGGCCAATCTTTATCTATCTCATTCTTGATGGAAACTTTGCAGCAGTTGGAGCGGTGTCTTCTTTGGTGGTGCTTGCAACAATTGTTTTGGCTTCATTTGCAGGAGAGCTTGTTGATCGTATTTCTCGTACGCAGGTGATTATCATCAGTACCATTATTTACACAACAGGATGGTTTCTTAAAAGTTTTGCAAGCACGGCGCTCCACATCTTCCTCTTTGATGCATATCACAATGCAGGAAAGGCAGTGAATCGAGTTGCCTTTGATGTAGGAAGCTACACGCACCTTGCAGATAATGGACACTATGTTGATGAGTACACAGCATTTAAGGAGATGGCGCTTAATCTTGGGCGAATTGCAATGCTCATGTTTGGTGGATTCCTAGCACTCTTGTTTGGTATAAAAGTTGCTTTCATCCTTGCTGCATTTGCATCTCTTACTATGGTTTTGGTAAACTCAGCGCTCAAGAAGCATGATACTGCTCGTAGATAAACCTAAAGGCATTACCTCATTTGATGTTATTCGGAAGCTTCGCAAAGAGCTTAATATTCGCAAGATGGGGCATGCTGGAACATTAGATCCGCTTGCAAGTGGTCTTTTAATAATTGCCACGGAAACAGATACAAAAAAACTGGATCAGTTTTTAAAACTTCCAAAGACGTATGAAGTTGCAGTTCGAATAGGGGAGAAGCGAAGTACGGGAGATCTAGAGGGAGAAATTTTAGAGAAGGTAGAGGTATCTGATATTGGTGAAGAGAAAGCAGAAGAGGTGCTTGATGGTTTTGTAAAAGTACACACACTGACCGTTCCAATGTATTCAGCTATTAAAGTAGATGGAAAACCTTTGTATTGGTATGCAAGAAATGGGGTAGAGGTAAAAGCTCCGCAAAAAGATATGGAGGTAACAGACGTAAAGCTTTTAAATATAGAAAAGAGTGAAGGTTTTGTAACAATTAATCTAGAGTTAGCGGTTACAAGCGGTACGTATATCAGAGCGCTTGCTGAGAAGTTTGGAGAGTTACTTGGGTATCCTGCAACAACAGCAGAGCTAAGGAGGACTGTAATAGGGGAATATAAAGTGGAGGATGCAAAGAAAATAGCCGCGGAGTAAACTCCGCGGCTAGTTTTTTAGACAGCAAGTTGGCCTTGCGGCGACTTGTCGTCGTAGAAAAATGGTTCTCTTGTTCCAGGCACTTGATGCTTTCTGGGTTTCCCCGATTTTTTCTTCAGGTTTGCCCTTCGGCTGAATGCATGTCCAATCAGAGATGCATAGAGGGTACGTTCTTTCCCATAAACCTTTTCTTTATTGAGCGCTTCCCGCATAATTTTTTCGAAAGTACCAAAATTTTCGTGGAAAAGCTTCGAAACCCTATCGAGCACTTTCGTTCCCAGGCTTCGTGAGAAGCCAGAGAAACCATGTTTCTTCAATGTTTTTTCAATCGCGGCATCAAGTTCAGATCCGCGAACAAGTGTGTAAGACTCGTCCATTGGGACCTCCCTTGTTGTCGTTACATCTGTGTATATTATACCACCTAAACACCTGGCAGGTCAAATATTATGCAAACAGAGTGTCGATAACTTCTTTTACATCATTTCCATCTGCTTTTCCTTTTAGATCTTGCATGACAGCTCCCATAAGCATCCCTGCTTTTGCTTTGTCATCAATCTGAAGCTGCTCCTTCTTTGCTTTTGCAACTTTCTCAATTTCTTCCTTGCTCATCATCTCAGGAAGGTATGCTTCTAGGATTGTAAGCTCTTCTCGCTCATGCTTTGCAAGATCTGGACGATTTCCTCGCTCAAATTGCTCAATAGAATCTTTGCGCTGCTTTGAGGCACGAGTAATAACAGCAAGAGCTTTCTCGTCAGAGAGCATTCCATCAGGTTTTTCTTTTAGAGATACGAGTTCATTTGTAAAAGAAGTGAGTAGTGCTCGAAGAGTTCGAAGCTTTACCTCATCCTTTGCTTTCATTGCGTCCGGTAATTCCTTTTTCAGTGTTTCGTGGATTGTCATAGGAAAATTTTAACACAAAGGCGGTATACTTCATCTATGCGATCGTACCCATGGCACTCTCTTTCTATACCAGAGGTGGTGCAACATTTTAATACTAGTGCTGAGCGTGGACTTGATGGAAACGCTGCTTCAGCACGCCTAAAAGAGGACGGTCCAAACACTCTTACAAAACAGTCTCGAGAGACATTTGTCGAGCGGCTATTTCGCCAGGTGAAAACTCCAATTGCATTTGTGCTTATTGCTGCAGGAGTAGCCGCTCTTTTCTTGGGAGAGTTAATAGATGCAACCGTTATTATCGTTGCTCTCTTGGTAAACATCGTTATTGGTTTTGTTCAGGAAGGTAGAGCCGGGAATGCTTTTGATGCGCTTGCAGAGGGTGAGGCAAAGAAGGCGCTCGTGCTACGCGATGGAAAAAAGGTTGAGATTCCTGCAGAAGAGCTTGTTGTAGGAGATGTGGTTATTTTAAATGCGGGGAAGCAGATCCCAGCTGACATTCGTCTTATTAGAGCTTCTGACCTTTCTGTAAATGAAGCTGCACTAACTGGTGAGTGGGTTCCAGTACCAAAGCATGTAGATGTGCTGCATGAAGACATTCCTCTTGCACAAAGATTCAATCTTGGGTTCAGAGGAACAACTATTGTTTCAGGAAGAGGGCAGGGAGTTGTAATTGGGACTGGAGACAGCACGGAGGTTGGAGTAATCGCAAAAGAACTTCAGACCGACATGCGTGTAAAGACTCCTCTAGAAAGGAACATGGAGGGAATAGCTCGATTTATTCTTTTCCTTGTGATGGTTACTGCTGCATTTATTACCATGCTTGGCATTTTGCGAGGAGAGCCACTAAGTGAGATGCTTTTGATTGCTATTGCTATTGCGGTGTCTGCTATTCCTGAAGGTCTTCCAGCTGCAGTAACAGCTTCTCTTGCTATTGGAATGGAGCGAATCTTAAAGTTTGGAGGGCTTGTAAAAAACCTTTTGGCTGCTGAGATTCTAGGAACAACAACATACGTATTAACTGATAAAACAGGAACGCTCACAAAGGGAAGAATGGCACTCATTGAGTATTCGCTTCTACATGAGCGTGTAAAAGATGCTGGTGCAGCACACACGCAAGCGCTCCTTAGAGCTGGTGCATATGCATCTGATGCGGTACTTGATGAAGAGCAGGGAGAAGATGGAAATGCTGTACATGGAAGACCAATAGAGCGAGCAATTCTACTCTCTTCTGTACACGCTGGTATTGCACCAATAGGAGACAAGCAGCTAGTCTCTATTCCATTTAGCTCCGACAGGCGTTTTGGAGGTGCTGTGGTAGAGGTTGAAGAAGGGGAGACGTTCTTTGTCTCTGGTGCACCAGAGTCTTTGCTCGAAAAAAGTACAGCAATTTTTGATGGAGTAACTGAGCGTAATATGACAGCTGCAGATACTGCAGTTTTCAATCGATACCTTGAAGAATATACAAAACAAGGCCTTCGTGTGATTGCCGTGGCGAAGAAGGTGCTTGAAGATGGAGGGAAGGAAAAGATTCAAAAGAATGTAGATCAGCAGGCCCATAACTTTACCTTCATGGGACTCTTAGTATTTGCTGATCAAATTCGAGAAGATGTAGAAGAGTCACTGGCTCGCATTAAAGAGGCGGGAGCTCGTGCAGTTGTTGTAACAGGAGACAATCCAAATACTGCACTGTATGTAGCAAAGGAGGTTGGGTTCTGTGCAGATCATGAAAGTGTCATAACCGGTGCTGAAACTGAGCAGATGAGTGATAAGGAGCTTTTGAAAGCACTTCGAACACATTCAGTATTTGCACGAGTATTGCCGGCACAGAAGCTGCGTATTGCTCGAGTATTGCGAGGAGACAATGAAGTAGTTGCCATGACAGGAGATGGAATAAATGATGCGCCAGCACTCCAGGCTGCATCAGTTGGTATTGCTGTAGGAAGTGGAACAGATGTTGCCAAAGAAGCCGCGGACCTTATTTTGCTCAATGACAGCTTCTCTATCATTGTAAAAACAATTGAGGAGGGAAGAAGGCTACGTGACAACATAAAGAAGGTTGTGACGTTCCTTTTGGCGACAAACTTTAGTGAAATTTTGCTTGTTACCGTAGCTTTGGTTGCAGGTTTCCCTCTACCAATTCTTCCCACTCAAATTCTTTGGGCAAATATTGTGGGTGGGGGGTTCATGAACTTTGCTTTTGCTTTTGAGCCAGCAGATGAAAAGACAATGCACAGGAATCCAAAGGATAAAGAAATATCAGAGATCCTTTCTCCAAATGTATTAAAGTTTATTTTCCTGGCAGGTCTTATTACCGCAGGACTTCTTCTTATTTTGTACTTCTATCTAACTTCAATTGGAACACCAATCGAAGAGATACGAACAATGCTATTTGTTGGGATCTCATTTGATGCATTCTTCTTTGCATTTGCAGTAAAGAGTTTCAGTAAGCCAATATGGCAAATAAATCTATTCTCAAACAAGTATCTAATTTTTGCGTTCTTCGTATCAGTTGCAGCTCTTCTTGCTGCGCTTGCATTCCCGCCGCTTGCACTGCTTCTCTCTGTGGTGCCACTTACAAACTTTGAACTTATATTGCTAGCGCTTCTTGGACTTCTTAATGTTTTGGCTATTGAGTTCTCAAAATGGGTACTATTTAGGTCAGAAAAGACTGCGTGATAGAATAGGAGAAATGGAAATCATACTGATAGTTTTGCTTGGAGC
>DFOU01000009.1:7787-62166 GCA_002376865.1 Patescibacteria group bacterium UBA3533
CTAAATGAGCTTGGAAGAATGGTAGATGACAAGGTTCACAAGATGGGGAAGGATGTAAATGACTCTATCTACAAGCAGGCAAATGACTCTCAAAAACTCATCAAAGATATTACCCAAGAAATAACCTCAGTTAAGGAGCTTGGGAGGCAGACTGCAGGATTTGCAGAGCAACTGAAATCTCTGCAAGATGTACTAAAGAACCCAAAGCAGCGAGGAGTACTTGGCGAGTATTATCTCGAGACTGTTTTAAAGAATGTATTGGCGCCAGGCATGTATCAAATGCAGTACATGTTTAAGAATAAAGAAGCAGTGGATGCTGTTGTGTTTATTAAAGAGAAGATCGTACCTATTGATTCAAAGTTCTCGCTTGAGAACTACAACCGTCTTGTAAATGCAGCAGAGCAGGACAAGCCGGCACATGAGAAAGCATTTATTAATGATTTAAAGCTTCGTATTGTTGAGACATCAAAATACATTCGCCCAGAGGAGGGGACCATGGATTTTGCTTTCATGTTTATTCCATCTGAAGGAATCTACTATGATTTGCTCGTAAATACTGTCGGGGGAAGAGAAGATGAGAACCTAATCCAAATGGCAGCTGCAAAACATAAGGTGATCATCGTTTCTCCTACATCATTCCTTGCATACCTTCAGACAGTGCTTCAGGGACTTAATGCGCTTCAAATTGAGCAAAAGGCTGTAGAGATTCAAAAGGGTGTTGAAAAGCTCGGAAGACACCTTAAAAAGTACGATGAATACTATCAAAAGCTTGGAGGAACCCTTTCAACTACTGTTTCGCACTATAACAATGGATATAAGGAGTTAAAGAAGGTAGATAAGGATATTTATCGTATTTCTGAATTTAGTACCGATATAGAGCCAGAAGAGCTTCCAAAGCCCCAATTAGAAGACTAAAACACTTGCTTTTTAGAGTAAATTCGCTATAGTACTGCAACTATGAATACGGCTGTAATTAAGACCGGAGGAAAGCAATATGTTGTCGAGGAAGGCAGCACTATTTCTATTGAAAAGCGGTCAGATAAAGACTATCAGACAGGAGATGCTATCTCATTTGATGAGGTTCTTCTTATGGATGATGGTGCAAAGGTACAGCTTGGAACTCCAACAGTAAAAGCAACAGTATCTGGAACTGTGCTAGAGGCAGGGAAGGGAAAGAAAGTTATCGTAGAGCGATTTAAGAATAAGACTCGACAGCATACTAAAAAAGGACACCGACAGCATTTCCTGAAGGTGAAAGTAGAGAAGGTTGGGTAAACAAAAATAGAGCCGAGAGGCTCTATTTTCTATTTGAGAGTGCATTCCGCAACGTCTCTTGATCCGAGTACTCAAGCTCTGTTCCTGTTGCAAGCCCTCTTCCAAGGAGTGAGATTTTTATATCAGGAGTTAGTAGTGGGTCAATTACATCAAGCACATGGTCTTTTGTTTGCTCTCCCTCTGCCGTTGCAGAAAGTCCAAGGATAATTTCAGAAAGTCCTTGATCTGCTCGCATTCCAACAGCCTTTTTAAGAAGGTCATCGCGCACAGGATTCCTTCCAGTAATAGGAACTGTTCCTCCAAGAATCACGTAGTATCCAGCAAAGAGTCCGCTTTTCTCAACTGCAATAAGATCTGCATCTTTCTCTACAATCATAAGAGCAGAATGATCTCTATTTTGATCAGAGCAGTACACGCACTCAGGTTTTGCGTCAGTATGAAAAAGACCGCAGCTAGGGCACGTGTGTACCGTGCTTTTAACAGTAGCAATAAGATTTCCAAACTCTCGCAAATCGCTTCCCGATCGCTTTAAGAGACTATAAACAAGACGCCGCGCTTGTCGCGGTCCAATACCTGATAATTGCTCAAAGTGATATATGAGCTTTTCTAAACTATTCTGCATGATCTTCTATGGGTGCTCCTGCAAGAGCATCAAATTCACTCGTCTCAAGATCCATAAAGGTAACTCGCTTCTCATCAAAGTATAGCTCTGCAACTCCAACAGGACCGTTTCGATGCTTTTCTACACAAATCTCTGCAATATTATTCTTATCTGCTGCTTGATTCATCTTGTCTTCTCGATGGATGAACATAACAACATCGGCATCCTGTTCAATAGATCCAGAGTCTCGAAGGTCAGAAAGCCTTGGGCGTCCTCCGCGCTGCTCAACTGCTCGAGATAGCTGTGATAGGGCAATAACAGGTACATCAAGCTCACGAGCCAAGCTCTTTAGAGACCTGGAAATTTCTGTAACTTGCTGCACCATTGAGTCACTAGCCTTAGTGTCTGTAGGAGACATGAGCTGAAGGTAGTCGACAATAATAAGTCCAATACCGTGTTCACGCTTTAGTCTTCGTGCAGTAGCACGCATGGCAAGGATATTGTTTCCAGGCTTATCATCGATAAAGATTGGAGCATTTGAAAGTGTCTCAAGAGCATCTCGAACCTTTGAGAAGTCATCTTCGCTGCTAATAGACCCGGTACGAAGCTTCCATGAGTTAACGTAACTCTCAGAGGCCAGCATACGCTCTACAAGCTGCTGTGAGCTCATCTCAAGGGAGAAAATACCCACAGGTACATTGTGCTTAACTGCTGCATTACGAGCGATATCAAGGGCTAGAGATGTCTTTCCCATAGAAGGACGAGCAGCAAGAATCACAAGGTCTGATGGTTGGAACCCTGATAGGAGATTATCTAGTCCCTTAAATCCACTCTTAACTCCACGAACATTATCCTTGCTCTTTGAAAGCTTTTCGATGTGATCCCATGCAGCGGTAAGAGTTTCTTTGATGGCGATAAACTTGTGAGAGGCAAATGCGTTTCCAATACGCATAATATTTTTCTCAGCACTATCAAGCATCTCTGCAGTATCTTTTGATTCATCGTGTGCTTTCTCTGTAATGTCATAAGCTGCAGAAATAAGGGATCGCATAATGTACTTTTGCGAAACAATCTGTGCGTAGTGAGCGATGTTTCCTGCAGATGGAGTTTTCTCGATAAGTTCTGCAAGGTATGCGCGCCCTCCAATTTGTTCAAGGTGTCCCTTGTCCTTTAGTTTCTGAGTAAGAGAGAGAAGGTCAATGGGCTCACTCTTTTCAAGCAGTTGAACCATCGCATTGAAAATAGTCTTATGTTTTTCTGCATAGAAACAATCTCCTTTAATAGTATCTGTGATGTCGTGTAGTGATTCAGGACGAACCATTACTGAACCTAAAAGAGCCTGCTCACTCTCGAGAGACTGTGGAGGAATTCTGCTAAAGTCATTCTCCGCCATATGGAAACTATTGTATCAAAATTGCACACAAGGTGTGTAATGTGGACAGAGGGGATACGGTGGGGATAGGGAATTAGTTAAGTTTTTCAACTACAAACCCCTCATCTGAGTCCTTCACAACAAATCCTTTCTCTTTAATAAGGTCACGAAGTTCATCAGCTTTCTTAAAATCTTTATTCTTCCTGTACTCCTCACGTTTCTCTGCAAGAGTTTGTACTTCATGAGGAATCTTTATTTTCAAACGATGTCCAAAGATCTCAAGTCCAAGAACTCTGTCCATTCGAGAAAGAGTTTTTTTCTTTGCTCCTTTTGATACGTCAGCATCTCGAATCATCTCCCACATAAGAGCAAGAGCTTTTGGAGTATTTAAATCATCAAAGATTGCTTCTTTAAATTTATTTAAGTATTCATTTACAACATACGTTTCTTTCACATCTTTGAGAGAGTCAGCAAATAGATGCAATCGTCCAAGAGCACGCTCAGCGCCTGCCAGGGATTCTTTGGTAAATGACTGAGGAGTTCGATAGTGTGCTTCAAGGAAGAGGTACCGCAGTGCCATTGGATGATCTAACTCTTTTAGAAGGGTGGTATTTCCAAGAGACTTTGAAATCTTTTCTCCTCCAAAGTTAAGAAATGCATTGTGCATCCAAACAGAAGCAAACGTTTTTCCTGTTGCAGACTCACTCTGTGCTATTTCATTGTTGTGATGTGTGTAGATGTGATCTTCACCTCCAGTATGGATATCAATCTGCTCTCCCAAATGACTTATTGCCATAGCAGAACACTCTAGGTGCCATCCAGGGAAGCCAATACCCCATGGCGAATCCCATTCTTGTAGACGCTTTGCTCCTCCTGAGAGCTTCCAGAGGGCAAAGTCTGCTGCATTTTTCTTTTCTCCAACATCAACACGAGCACCTTCTTGGAGCTGTGCAAGATTTACACCCCCAAGCTCTCCATAGGTAGGGAAGGTGTCTGTATCAAAATAAACTCCATCTTTTGTTTTGTACGTGTGGCCTTTTTCTTCAAGTGCTTCGATTATTTCAATCTGTTCTGTTATGTGATCTGTTGCTTTAGGAAAATGATATCGGCCCCTCACAATATTAAGAGCATCAAGATCATCCATGAATGCCTGCGTGTACTCCTCGGTAATTTCCTTCGCACTTCGTTTTTGTTTTGCGGCTTCTTTTTCGATCTTGTCATCTCCAAGATCTGCATCATCAACTATGTGACCTACGTCAGTTATGTTGATGACATGTTTTGGTTTATATCCTGCAAGGGTAAGGGTGCGGTGTAGTGTGTCTGCAAAAACATATGCTCGAAGGTTTCCAACATGCACTGGCCCATACACTGTTGGTCCACAACTGTAGATAGAAACATGGGGAGCTTTAAGAGGTTTTAAAATCTCTTTTTTCTTAGACTTCGTGTTGTACAAGTGTACGCCACGAGCTTTAGGTTGTAGGAATCGCCAATTTAAAAACATATCTATAGCCACTTTTTATACATAAAGTATCCAAAGAATAGGGTTGTAAAGGCAAACATAATGCCAATGATAATCCAGAAGTCTCCCTCCATTCCTACAATTGGAATATATGCGGTATTCATACCAAATATTCCAGCAATAAGAGAAAGCGGGAAAGTAACAAAGGCCATAATGGTAAGTACTTTCATTACCTCATTCTGCTTTGTAGTAAGGAGTGAGTTATTTGTTTCTCGGAGACCTGATGCCATTTGGAGGTATGAGCTTGTTGTTGTTTGTGTACGAAGGTGCTCTCCAATAAGCGCTTTAGGGTACATAGCAAATTTTTTTCCAAACACTCCCTCTGCTTGTCGGTCAAATGATTCAAGCACTGCCTTATGTGTCTCAAGAAGAATATTAAAGTTTCGAAGGATGGTGCTTACCTTTGAAATTTCAAATACCATCTCTTTTTCCTTTCCTTTAAACATCTCGTCCTCAATACGCTTAATCATGTCTCGCTGATAATCAAGCTCATGAAATACTCCAGCGTAGAGCTTCATAATGATTTTGTAGAGAAGCTCTCCAGCATGGTGCAGCGCTGGCTCATTATCAATAATAGTTTCGGTCTCAAGTATTTTGTGGAATTTATGAATCGGGTCGATTGCATCATAGCGAACGGTAATCATATATTTCTCTCCAAGAATAAAATCAACTTCTTGGGATGCGCTTCGTGTGTGTGAGTGGCGCTCAGCAGGGAAGTGAAGGATGAGGTAGAGGTAATCATCTCCCGAAATAACAGAGGGTTTAAGAGTTGGCGCCTGAAGCTCTTCCACAATGAAAGGGTCAATAGAAAATTCCTTAGCAATTTGCTCTAACTCTTCAATATCAGGGGATTCAAGGTCTACCCACGAAATACCATCAAGCTCCTGGCGCTTTATCATGGCGCAATTATACCATCTCCCTTTGACGAGTTTACGCTTACTTGCGATACTTCTTGATAATGGAAGACACTCCACAGAAGCCAACTCCACTTCTTCGATTTGCCATAATCGGTGCACTCGTTTTTGCGGTTGGATTTGGTTCAGGAGTCCTGTTGGGAGGAGGGAAAAGCCTTAGGGCATTCTCTCTTCCATTTTTTGGTCCTGATGCAACTCCGCAAGAAGATGTGGATCTCTCAACCTTTTGGAAAGTATGGAATACGCTTGATGCAAAGTTTGTGCGTAATGCAAGTACGACACCTCTAACTGCAGAAGAGCTCATCTATGGAGCAGCGCAGGGTATTGCAAATGCGTATGGAGACCCTTACACAATTTTCTTGCCTCCACAGGAAGCTGAAATTTTTGCAGAAGATATCAGTGGAAACTTTTCAGGAGTTGGAATGGAGATTGGTGTTAGAGACGGAGTTCTAACTGTTGTTGCCCCTCTAAAAGGAACACCAGCTGAAGCTGCAGGACTCTTAAGTGGAGACAAGATCATTGGAATTGATGGAGAGAGTACTGATGGAGTAGGCTCTGACGTTGCAGTTACCTTTATTCGGGGAGAGGCAGGAACACCAGTGGTATTCACCATTCTTCGAGGGGATGATGAGATTCTTGAAATTGAGGTGGTTCGGGCAAATATTGAGATTCCAACTATCAATACAGAGCTTCGAGACGACAATGTGTTTGTTATTGAGCTGTATAACTTTGGAGCAACATCCCCACAGCTTTTCCGTGAAGCGCTCGATGAGTTTGTAGAAGCACAAACTCCATACCTTGTTATTGATTTACGAGGAAATCCTGGAGGTTTCCTTGAAGCTGCAGTTGATATGGGAAGCTGGTTCCTTCCAGATGGTGCCGTTATTGTTCGTGAGGACTTAGGAGAAGGGAAGAAAGAAAAGGTGCAACGCTCACGAGGATATGATGCATTTAATGAGCAGTTACAGCTTGCGGTCCTTATCGATGGGGGAAGTGCCTCAGCATCTGAGATTCTAGCTGGTGCACTTAAAGATCATGGTGTGGCAACCATCGTGGGAGCGACTTCATTTGGAAAAGGTTCAGTACAGGAGCTTGTAAATATTACGAACGATACATCACTTAAAGTTACTGTTGCGAGGTGGCTAACACCTAATGGTATTTCAATTTCAAAAGAAGGGTTGATTCCAGATATAGAAGTGGAGTATGATCCTGATACTACAGAAGACGAACAGCTAGAAGCTGCAGTTGATTTATTGCTAAAGTAGAAAATATGAAAGTTGTACTAACGAAAGATGTGAAGGGTATTGGAAGTAAGGGAGATACAGTTGAGCAGAAAGATGGATACGCTCTCAACTTTCTTATTCCAAAAGGATTTGCAGTTCCAGAGAAGAGCTCTATTGCAAAGGTAACAATGCAAAAGCAGGGAGAGGCAGCTGATCGGAAGGAAGTTCAGCACGAGCTTCTAAATGAGACCATCAAGGGTCTTGATGGAGAAACTCTTTCATTTGAAAAGAAGGTAAACGAGCAAGGAGGACTTTACGACAAGGTAGATGCAAAGGAAATTGTTGCAAAAATTGCAGCAGAGAAGAATGTAGAGCTTCCAGAGGATGCTATTGCACTTGAGGCATCACTTGAGGCTGCAGGAGAGCATAAGGTTACAGTTTCTAACGCTGAGGTAAGCGCTAAAGTGACAATCTCTATTATTCCTGAAACTACGTAATTAACTACGTAGTTAACTCAGTAGATACTAAAAAAGCCCCTTCAAGGGGCTTTTTTAGTAGGAGATTTTGTATTTAGCTAACGTGAGCAACCTTCTTGTTCACTACGCTTCCATCAAAACGAGTTTTTCGCTTATTTTTGAAAGATACTGTTCCGTCAGTTACTGCGTATAGGGTATGATCTCGTCCCACTTTTACATTCTCTCCAGCCTCAATCTTAGTTCCACGCTGACGCACGATAACAGCACCTGCTTTCGCGGCCTGTCCATCTGCGAGCTTAGTTCCTAGATATTTAGGATTACTGTCTCGTAGGTTTTTTGCTGATCCACCGGCTTTTCTATGTGCCATATGCTATATACTTAGTGGCATGAATATACCAGAGAGACTGCAAAAACTCAAGGGGTTATTAAGTAAAGACTTCATTATTCTCATGACCCTTGTTCTAACCTCTGGAATCAGCTTCTCTTTTGGCTATTTGGCAGGGAAAGACGCCGTAAAACAAGAGGTTTTTATAGACACAAGTGCTGCTGTATACAATGCCGAAGTGGGGGAGGAGAATAAGAGGTTTGTGGGGTCTATCTCAGGTACTAAATACCATCTTCCCAGCTGTTCTTCTGCAAAGCGTATAAAAGAAGAAAATAAAGTCTATTTTGCAACAAGAGAAGATGCAGAGCTTGCAGGATATTCTCCAGCAGGGAATTGTGAAGGACTATAGTTATTTTATTGCTATAATCATCGCATATGAAAACAATTTCAGTACTAGGAGCTATTAAAGAAGGGTGGGGGAGTTTTTGGTCACGGCCATGGTATCTAATGGGGCTTGCGCTGTCTGTATGGGTACTTTTTATATTAGGAACATCAGACGCTGCATTTACTGCACTTGGATATATTATCTTCGGAGGATATATTGCAATTATGATGCGACATCTTGCTGGAGAGCGCATCATCTTTGATGACCTCTTCTCGCTAGATAGTAGATGGATCTCTTTTGTATTCCTTGGAATGATTAAATTTATCTTCATTCTTATTGGACTTGCTCTATTTATTGTTCCTGGAATCTATCTTATCGTTAAGTGGATGTTTGCAGAGTATCTTGTTATTGAAAAAGGAATGAGGCCGATGGAAGCTCTCCGTGCCAGCTCTGAAATGACAAAAGGGAATAGATGGAAGCTTTTTGGATTTATGTTTCTAAGTATGTTAATTGGACTTGCAGGACTTGTTGTTCTGGGAGTCGGAGTGCTAGCCTCAAGTTCTATTGTTATTTTGGCAACAATAAAAATCTACAAAGAATTGCAGAGTTCTGAAGTTGTTGTCTAGGCATTAAAAAACACGACTGTGTAGGTCGTGCGGGTGAGGTGGGAAGGGTTCTGGTCGTCACCAAGACCCCTCCCGGTATTCTCATCTCTAAATGGTGAATCTCTCTCGTCCTGCTGCAACTTTCTGGGCTAGGCCAGCAGGTAGAGTGTGACACCTCATCTATACTCATCTACAGACAACGATGCGTCTGTTGCAGGATGGTTGCTCATGCCCAGATCCCTGCCACCGATGAGGCTAGAGTATACTAACACTATATAAATATTTGTCAACCCACTAGGAAACCCTTCAATATATGAGAAAATAGGGGAATGATAGTACTAGATATTGAAGCATCAGGAGTAAATGCAGAGAAGCATTCTATTGTTTCTATTGGGGCGATAGATATAGAAAATCCCAATAATCAATTTTATGATGAGTGTAAGGTCTGGGATGGGGCGCATATAGATCCAGAAGCACTCGAGGTAAATGGATTTACAGAAGAAGAAATAACAGACCCTTCAAAAAAGACAGAAGCTGAAATAACAAAAGCATTTATTGCGTGGGCAACAGCAATAGAAGGAGATCGAACGCTTGCGGGACAAAACGTTTCTTTCGATCGAGACTTTATCAAGCATGCTGCAGAGCGGGGAGGGTTAGATTATCCTTTTGCTGTTCGAAGTATTGATACGCACACCCTAGCTCATATGCACATGGTTCAAAATGGCATTACCCCTCCATATGCAAACCATCGATCAGCTCTAAATCTAGATGCAGTACTTAACTATTGTGGAATTCCAGATGAGCCAGAGCCGCACAATGCTCTAACAGGAGCCATGAGTCACGCAGAAGTTATTGCAAGACTTCTTTATGACAAGAAGTTACTCCCAGAGTTTGAACAGTTCGATATTCCGTGGAAAACGAAATAGTAGGGGTGTGTTAAATTAGAGCCTATATGCGAGAATTCATTGAACAAGTAAAGAAAGAACATAAGGTAGAAAAACCAGAAGGAGCAGAGCCGCTAGTGTGTAAGCCGGTAGATATTGAGCCATGGAGAGTGTTCCAGATCATGAGTGAGTTTGCTGATGGATTTGAGACACTTCAGAAGTATGGTCTCGCTGCTACATTTTTTGGAAGCGCACGATGCTCCATGGGAGACGATATCTATACGAGTGCTGAGGAGCTTGCAGGAAAGCTTGCTACTCGTGGGTTTACCATCATTACAGGTGGAAGCCATGGAATCATGGAAGCTGCCAATAAAGGAGCGTATGAGGCCGGAGGACAGTCTGTAGGGATGAATATTGAACTTCCTAATGAACAGACATCTAATCCCTATCTAACAGATTCTGTAGAGTTTGATCACTTCTTCTCTCGAAAGGTGATGCTTACCTTTGCTTCTGAGGTTTATATCTATTACCCAGGAGGATTTGGAACAATGGATGAATTCTTTGAAATTCTAACTCTTGTACAGACAAAGAAAATTAAACCTGTGCCTATCGTTTTGGTTGGGAAGGAGTACTGGCAACCAATTCTTGATTTAATTGAGACACAGTTTGCAGATAAGTTTAAAACAATTAGTGAAGGGGATATGAAGCTCTATCACCTCGTAGACACAGTAGATGAAGCGTATGAATACGCAGTAGCAAACGTTAAGTGTTAACAAAAAAGCCCCTTGAGGGGCTTTTTTGTTTTGCGACACTAAAGACTAGGTTGTCTCTTTTGGTAGCTCGCACTTTTGTACTGCTGCCTTTCGTGCTCCATGTACACTCACATACAGAAGTCCTCCAATGATTGCCATATTCTTTAGGAACTGGATCATTTCCATTGGGTCACTAAAGTTGCTGTGGAAAATCAAAGTTACAACGACAAGGAATCCTGCAATCGTAAATGATACAAGACGTGACCAGAATCCAAACAAAAGCATGAGTCCTCCACCAAGCTCTACAAGGATCGCAATCACGATAGCTGCCTCAGGAAATGGAACTGAGAAGGCCTGTGCGTATGCTACAGAACCTGCAAAGTCCATGAGCTTTCCAATACCACCCATGATAAAGAGGGAAGCAATTAAAATACGTCCTAATACCGGAGCCCAGAGTTCGTAGCTGCGATTTGTATATGGCTTCAACATAATTATTTTTTAATTAATTATTAATAAATACCGATTAAATAATCTTATCCAAGTATACAGGAGGGAGGTAGAGGTTTAGAAGTGGATAGTTGTATTTAAAGTATTGGTGGCTTAAATACTATACGTGTCGCACAATATATCTTTTACGACAATAGTATAAACCATCTTATATATAAAGGACCCGAGCATATGTATGCGCAGGTCCTTGTATGAGTCCTAGGCAGCCTTCTGTGCAGCTCCAAGGACAAAGCCTTTCTTGATTATCCATCCACGTCCCCAGACCGTCTCAATCATTTGTCCAAGTCCAGGACAAGCCGTATTGAGCTTTTTGCGGATTTTGTAGACGTAGACATCAATAATTTTCATATCAGGTTCAAAGTTCTTCCTGCTATAGAGAAGGTCTAAGAAAAGATCCTGAGACACCACCTCCCCTGCTTTAGAAGCAAGAAAGTGGAGGATAGAAGTTTCTATAGGAGTGAGTCTGATCCTGTAGTCATTGACGAAAATTTCCACAGAGACAGGGCAGCTCTCATGCCTTGTAAGGGCAGTGAGCCTAAAAACTCCTCCAAAGACATAAATGCCATCAGGCGCATCGATTTTGGAGAAAGGAGTTCTCCTAGTTTGTTTCAAACCATCTTCACCATGCATGGCAAACTGAGATTGCAATCTCTTGGCCTCGTCTTCACCCAAATGATACTGATGAAGAGCGTCTTCTTCAGAAAGAAGACCTGCCTCAACAGCTTTCATGAGGATGTATTTACGGTTTCTGGTCCAACGATTTTCACCCAAAAGTTCAGGTAAATCATAAGCGGTGATTATGTTCCCTCTCAGGTCATAAACAGTACTTAATTGATTCATTAGAAAATCTCCTCTATTTGAAGTTTCTTCTTACTAAAACTTACGCAAAAAGGAGATCTTTTGCAATACCTAACTTTTCTTAATAATATCAATCACCTTCCCACTAATCTGGAAGTCATCCTCAGGGTGAATCATTATTGGAGAGTATTCCTCTGTAGAGTCTGCCTCAAGCATGATTCTTTCATTCTCTTTATCGAGCTTGTATCGCTTGATAGTAGCCATACCATCGATCACAGCAACGATAATATCTCCGTCTTTAGGAACAACTTGAGATTTATCTACAATTACAAAGTCTCCATCCTCAATAGTTAGATTTCCACGTACAACAGCCTTATTCATAGAAGGCCCACTTGTAACAAGTGCATAGAGGTCCTGACGACGCTTTGGAAGCAAACTTGAAGATACTTTCACATACCCTTCTGTACGCTCCTCAGCAAAGATTGTGGCAGGTCCACAGTTGGCAGCTCCTACAATAGGAATTGAATAGAACAAACTCTTCACTCCAGTAGCAAATCCTCTCTTAACAGGCTTTATAAGACCTTTGGATAGATCAATCTGAATAAGGCCAGCTTTTTCTAATTGTCCTAGGTGGTATTTCACAACCTGAGGCTTTCCTTCTTGGTCAATTAATTTGGCAATTTGTCGCAAACTTAGGTTTCCGATCTTGGCTTTACTTCTAATAAGTGTCAGTAATTGTGCTTGTGTTACGTGCATATACTAGGATTATAGCACCACTCCCCTCTCCTAATCACATAACTGTGGAAAACTATTTTACACCGTTGACACTCTAATTTAATGACTATGCGTATGCCCCCCTTTCTCTTTTCCTGTAAGGAATAAGATGGCAATAAAGGTAGTAAGTGGTACGGCAAGTACAATACCAATAGTTCCAACTGCAGTTCTAATAATCTCAGCTGCAAATAACTCTCTATTTAAAATAAGTGAGAGTTCTGTTGTTGAGTGAGCGAACACAAGAAGCAAAGGAAGAGATGCTCCAGCGTATGCAAGTGCTAGGGTGTTCACGAGTGCTCCAACATGCTCCTTCCCTATTCTCATTGAACGAACAAGTGCCTCCTGCTTCCTTACACCACTTGCAAGCAATTCTCGCACTGCAGATGCTTGCGTTACCGCAACATCATCGAGCACTCCAACCATTCCGATAATAATGGCACTGAGGAAGATTCCAGAGAGATTGAGTGCTCCATCGGTAAGAGTGTTAAGAAATACTGTTGATTCAGCTGCAAAGCCTGAAATTTTTGCAAAGTACGTAACGGCAAGGGCTAACAATGCTGCTACAACAACAGCAATTGAAGTTCCAATAAATGCTGCAAAGGTTGTTTTGGAGATTCCATGGGTGAGGGCCATAACAATAGCCAAAATACCTATAGCAACAGAACTTCCAACAAGCAGTGGTGGGTACCCAGCGAGCAATAGTGGCACCAATACAAAAACAATAAGGCTAATACTTGCCACAAGCGCTGCTATTGCTCTAAATCCTGCAAATCCACCAAGCACTACCACTGCTCCAATGGCAAGGAGTGTAATAAAGAGAAGGGCTCCCCTTCTGTCAGGCTCCCCAACTGAATACACCATTTCTCCACTAAATGATTGGATTGAAGAAACAAAGAATGTGTCCCCCACCTTGCTTGTAAAGTAATCATTTTCAAGAGTAATAACTTCTCCTGTATTGGGACCAGTGAGTATCTCTACCTCAAGGTCTTGAATAGTTGTCTCTTGAGTAAATCCAGGAAGGATTTCCGTTCGTGGCCCTGTCGCCTCAAGTACTTGTACGCGAAATTGCTCCGGCTCCTGGGCGAGAGCCAGACTTGGCAATAAAAGGAGTCCAAGAAAGAGTGTTCCTAATTTATTCATTGTCTAGATGCTTTGTGAAATGCTTCTTGAGAGTTGCATCAAGTGCATTTTGAAAATCAATTGCATGCTTTGGAGTAAGTACAATCTCAGACATAAGCTGTCCTTGCTCTGTATTGGGTCGCACATAGGCAAACTGTAGCGTTACCGAATCATTATTTACAGTTATCTGTGTAGCATTTGAAAATGACGGTTTTGCCTCAGCTGGTACCGTGATATTAACTTGTTTTTTCTCTTCCATATTAGTTCCAGAAGATTAGTGCGTCGACAAGATCAACAAGGAAGTTGATAAGCCAGTCCCAGGCGATAAGAACATACCCCCATACAAAACCTATATTTGCTTGCCCTGCTGGTGACTCAATAATTCCTTGTAGAGAGATTCCAAAGAAACTCAAAACAAGAAGGGCTACGATTACTAAAAGAATTAATTTTATTATGTGCGACATATTATAGATATGATAACGGATTTAGGTACGCTTCGCGAGGGGCAACGGGGATATGTGCATTTGGACAATTGGTTGAAGCTTTAATATCTCCAAAGCGAACAATCTGTACTCCTTGGCTAGCGAAGACTGCAAAGTGCAAATGAGGTCCTGTACTGAAGCCAGTGTTTCCTGAATAGCCAATAACATCTCCAGTACTTACCCTTTGTCCTGAAGAAACTGAAATGTCAGACATGTGAGCATAGAGCGTAGAGAGCCCATTTGCGTGCTCAAGCAATACCCACTTCCCGTATGAATAACATCCAGGATATTGATCTGTATTTCCCGTCCCTTTCACAACTCCAGCCAAGGCTGCTTCAAGTGGTGTCCCGGTAGATGCTCCGAAATCAACTCCATTGTGCCCTCGTCCGCTATACACCTGAGCATTTGCTGTAGCAAAAGGAGTATTTCCAAAGTACTGAGTTATACAGAAGATATTTCCATACCAACTTTCTCTGTCGCCACATCGACGCATAAAGTCAGCAGAGAATGGCCACTTGAGTGTCCCTGATCCCACCTTTGGAATGCTGCTAGGATCAATGGCAATTTGAAGTTCTGCTTCAAGTGCCTGGAGATCTTTTTCAAACTCTTCCCTCGCCTCTTCTTTTTCCCGAATAAGTTTCTGATATGCACTCTCTTTACTCTCTGTTTGATCTAAAAGCTGATCCTTTTCCCTCTTTGCTACATCAAGTCCATACTTCTCAGATGAAAGGTCAGTCTTTAGAGCTGCAAGCTCTTTCCTTTTTCGCTCTGCAAGGTCTTTGTCTCCTGCAAGCGCTACCTGTACTTGCGTAATAGAGGCAACACTTGCCTGAAGTGCTCCTTGGAATTGTAGAAGGATTCCTGTCTCATTCCATACATCAGATACTTTCTCTTCTGAGAGAAGTTGTTCAATTAAGGTCTGTGCACTTGCCTTATGAATTTCTCGAAGAGATTTTGCAATAGCACTTTCATGCCCTTCGATAACATCTTCATTCTTTGCAATTTCAAATGAAAGCTCTTGGAGCGTTAGGTTTGCATTTGCGATTCGATTCTCTGTTACGCGAATGTCAGCAGAGAGTTTGTTCCGAGATAGATCTAATTCTCTAATAGCGCTTTGGAGACTACTTTTCTCTGCTCCAACAACCTGAAGCTGTTGCTGGTACTCTGCAATTTGTCTTTCAATCTCTGCAATTTGGCTATTTCGACTTGAGATTTGATTTTTAAGATCATCAATACTTGCTGCAAGTGTAGGAATTGCAAACAAAAAGAATATTGCGACGGCAAGCAAGTATTTCATCTCGATTAGTATACCAAAAGCCCCGCATACATGTGTATGCGGGGCGCGTCTTTATTGTTGGAGAACTGCAATGCGAATAGTCGCTCCGCGCGCATGTTCTGAGAGATCATCCATGCTGGGAATTGCTTTCACACTCCAACAGCGGTCTTCTCCATAGATCATGGCAAGAAAACCTTTGTCACCCGAGACACATGCCTCTGGAATGTGTCCGGTGCATCGAACAGGTACCCCAGGAAACAATATAAATTGCCCTGCATGGTCGGAGCTTAAGTCCCGATTCTTCCAAAAATGCTCAGCCTCACCAAGGTTTGAAAATCGCGTTGCAGTTTGAAAACCGTTTACAACTGCATGAGGTGTCCTGGAATGGTATCCGTCCGAGGCAGGTAAAAAACAAAGTGCTTCTGGAACCCCTATAGGCTCCTTTTGTGGAATAATCTCCCAGCCTGCAATTTCTGGAAGCACACGTGTGTATGTGGTCATCTTCTCACTATCCTTTCTGCTAAAGTCCAAATTCTTTTTATAGATATACTCCTTCTATCCAATCTTTTCAAGAGCAGTATCTATTCTTGCAAGAGATTCTTCCTTTCCAAGGATAGGTAGGATGGTAAATGGATCAGGTGATTTATCACGTCCAGAAAGACAATATCTAAGTGGCCACAAAACGTCTCCTCTACCCATCTCTGTTGCATAATCCCACACGGATGCTTTTAGAGCTTCTAAGTCGCTCCAGGCGTCATTTTGGAGCTCTGAAAGGGTGTTTTTTACGTATTCTAGGTGCTTTTTAGTGTCTTTTAGGTCTCCTTTGCCTTTAAAGAGTAGATTCTCTATCTCATACTCTGGAATCGCAAAAAAGAAGGTAATTTCATCCTTGTCAAAATCACTAAATTTATGCAGTCTCTCTCGTACAATTGGAAGTACTTTCTCCATCTTTTCAGATGAGAATTGTGGAAGATTCTCTACTTCGGAGAGATCAAGTCCTTCTAGGTACTCTTTGTCTTCTAGTTTATTCAAATGCTCTTTATTTACCCAATCAAGTTTCTCTAGAGAGAAGATAGCTCCACCTTTTTGTACTCGCTCAAGATCAAACTCTTTGATTAACTCTTCGAGTGTAAAGATCTCTTGCTCCCCTACTGGATGCCACCCAAGGAGTGCTAGATAGTTTATAAATCCTTCTTTGGTGTATCCCATCTGTCTGTACTCATCTACAGATGTAGCACCATGCCGCTTTGATAATTTTGATTTATCAGCTCCAAGGATAAGTGGAAGGTGTGCGTAGATTGGACGCTCATACCCAAGTGCTTCTTGGATGAGGATTTGCCTTGGTGTATTTGAAATATGATCTTCTCCTCGGATTACGTGAGTTATTCCCATCCGCTCATCGTCTACCACAACGGCCAAGTGATAGAGAGGATCATCCTTTGCTCGTGCAATAACAAAATCTCCAAGCTCTGTTGTGTCAAAGGTTACATCTCCACGGACAATGTCATTAAAGGTAACTTCTTTTCCAGGGTTCTTGAGTCTTATTACTGTTACTTTCTTCCCTTCCTCCTTTTTACTCTCCTCCTCACTCTCATACGCTGCTCCACTCTCAAGGAGTTTCTCTATTGCAGCAATGTGATGCTCCACGTCTTCGCTCTGACGATAAAACTCATCATGATCAAGTCCAAGCCACTTAAGACCTTCTAGTATATTGTCTTCAAATTCTTTTGTAGATCGTTCTTTGTCTGTATCTTCACTGCGCAATATAAAATCTCCTCCGTGCTTTTTTGCAAAGAGATAGTTAACAAGCACTGTACGTGCTGTACCCATATGGAGTACTCCTGTTGGAGATGGTGGAACTCGTGTTCGGATCTTTTTCATTTGTTTGATAATACCAGAGGTGCACATTTAATAAAGCAAAAGCCCGCGCGGTGGCGGGCTAATGTGCTTATGCACTGCTGCGAACATCTAACTGTCTTGCCTTGAAAACAGAATTCGCCAGCTCAGAAATCTCTGTAAAAAGAGTGTGTTCTTCTCCCAGGAGTTCTGCAATTTTTTCAAAAGAAGGATATTCTCCTTTTTGAGAAATTTGAGAAAACGGCCTGTCTGCCGTGTGGGTAGAGCCTGCCGCATAAGCTTCATTTACAAGTTTGGAAATGTCGCCGCGGAAACCGGTCTTATCCGCGATAATCTCGATCGCCATCATAAGATAACGAAAGTGAAAGTACTCAAACGTGAAAGTGTCCACAACCCTTGTAAGCGGAAGGAGGTCGTCACTAGGCTTAGAGCCAAAGTGTACAACCAGATACCTTTCCTCAGGGTTTTGTTTTTGGCACACAGAGACTTTAATAGACATCTCGTTCTCCTATTTCAATCTGGTGCCACTAAAGCATTATTTTAGGCACCATTCAAGTCTGCGTAATTGAAGAGTACAGAGAATGGTACACACCAGTACATTACATAGCGGTACTCACTTAGATCTACTCCTTCAGGAACAGTGTAGTTAATATTTCCTTTTGTACCTCGTATAGGCCCCAGATCTATATAATCTTTTCCTTCAATATCTTTGCTTAGATATAGGTGGAGTTGTGGACCATTAATTGTTTCAAAATCTTCGTATCGAATGATTGTTTCTTCTAGATTCTCTACAATCCTTACGCTTCCAGAAGCTGGGTGTCCAAATGTCCCCATAACAGGAAATGATTCTGAGATAGCAAGCATTTCAGGAATCTCTTCCACCATTTCTTCTTTCTCTTCCTCATTTGCTTCTACCATAAGATTTTCCATCTCTACTTTCTGCTCAGGAGTTAGCTTCTCTACCCCACTTGCAACTTCAGGGAGTGCGTCATCTACTTCTTGTACGTTAAAGAGTGGCCCTACGAAATAATAGAGTGCTCCGATAATCGCGATAACAATAATTGTGATGATAAGGTTTTTCATATGAGTTAATGATAGCAGTACCTAAAAATATGAAAAGGGCGTGTGGTTTGTACCAGCACGCCCCTTATTCATGGTTGGGAACCTTTGTTTTGGTATCCCAGAGAAATTTCCGGTGCACAGAATCAATTCGATCCAGTACACGAAGCTCTTCCTCAGTATATAGGCTCATGGTTTCGCGCAATGGTCCAAAAGATTCCACATTGGCAACAAAAAAGTAAATTTTGTGCCCATGGATACTTTCGTCACAAAGCATAATTGAGAAATCTTTTTCATCCAAGGTAAGGCGAGCGTGGTGTTTGATTGCACGCTGTGCACAGTGCGAGGGCCTTTCTCCTGGCTTCAAGATACATTTGGGAAGTCCCCATGTATCAAGATTCTCCTTATGGTATCGAATGAGAAGACCTTTTTCATTCGAGTCCACTATAAAAACAACGACACTCTCAACTTGTTTTCCCATGTGCTTCCCTCCTCTAATCCCACTAAAGCACTATTTACTTTTGTATTCAAGTTTAAAAGGAAACGCCCGCATAGTAGCGAGCGCCTTAGTTCGGCTAGATTGATCGAGAACCACTTAATCGAGCCATTTCGAATATTTCAGCAGCAAGTGCCAGAAAACCTGTTTCAAGATTTCCCCCCACCTCTATCATTCCAAGCATTTTTCCAAAAACTTGGTTCTCTGGAATCTCAATACGTCCCAGATAGGTTGAAGATTCTTTGAGTTCTTCGTACAAGGATCCGTCTCGATCAAGGCCAGCAAACAGCTCAGGCTGTTCCTGGCTCTTATCAAAAAAGAGAACGTGCATGCTATTCCTCCAAGTGCTTACTGGAAAGAACTAAAGCACTATTTACTCTCGTGTTCAAGTCCAATACGTACGAGCTCCTGTGCTATTACCTTCCCTGCATCAGGGCGTGCAAAGTGTTTTGCAGCAGATCCCATTACCTGCTTCTTGTTTGCATCTGTAATGATAGAGAGAGCTTGAGACGCTAGGATACCTGGACTCATATTCTCTTGCTCTAATACAACAGCTGCACCACTTTGAGAGTATGCATATGCATTTGTTCTCTGATCATGGGATACCTTCTCTGGAATAGGGATAAGAATTGATGGCTTCCCCCATAGAGCAAACTCAGCTAGTGCTGTTGCTCCTGAGCGAGACACTATTACATCTGCAATACTTGCAGCTTGCTGCAGTGCATCAGCTGAAAGGTATGGATGTACATGATATCTATCTGCATAGTCTTTCTCATGCAGAATTACACTTGTGCGAGCTTTTACTCCGTCAATTAAGTTCTTTCCTGTTTGATGTATTACATGTGCTTTAGGAAGAAGTGTTGTTAGTGCATCTACAACCGTCTGATTTACATACTGAGATCCCAAAGACCCTGTTACAACCAAAATAACAGGGAGATCATCTTTTATCTGCAAATACTCTCTTGCTCCTTCTCCATTTAGAGTATGGAGTGCTCGTCTAACTGGTGTTCCTGTATATGCAATCTTGTTATGTACTTTCTCTGGCCAGTACTTACTCGTATTTGGGAATGACACACCAATACGATATGCCCACTTACTTGCCAAAAGGTTTGCTCTCCCTGGCTTTGCATCTGAATCATGAATAATGAGAGGAATACGCAATATCTTTGCAGCTATTGTTATTGGCACACTAGCAAAGCTTCCTTTAGAGAAAACTACATCAGGATAGATACGAAAGAGAGTCCAAAGTGCTACAAGTACTCCCCACCCTGTTACAAACAGCCCCGTAAAGTTTTTAATATCAAAGTATCTGTGTATCTTCCCTGCTGGTATTCTCTTAAACTCAATTCCATTTTGGAAAAGTAACTGCTTATTATATGGAGTAGGTGCAAGATAGAAGAGTTTTGGAGGGATAAGTTTCTTTTCTCGCTCTATAGCTCGAATTTCCTCCGCTACTGCTATGAGCGGGTAGAAATGACCTCCTGATCCTCCTCCTGTTAGTGCGATTTTCATTTTGTTTATGATAGCAGGTTTTGTAGAAGGATTATTAGTTATTTGTAGATCAGTTTTTGCATTTTTTAGTCCATTAATCTAAACCAGTCTCTTACAGATAGGTGAAGTCTAAGTACTTCGTCATCTGCCAAAACGCCACAGTGTGCTATTGGCCCTCGTATAGAATTAAGGCTCGCCATAACTTTTTCCACAGCTTTTTTACTTGTTAAAAAACCAAATAAATCCCAGTTTTCTTTTATAATCTCACCAAGTTCACCGAATGTGCAAAAATCAATCCCTTCTTCAGATCTTGGTGTTAGTCCGGAATCTAGTTCTTTTTGTATTCTATCCACCACCTTTGCTTTTATCTCATCGTTAATAAGTGTGCTTTCCCACCAATCTGTACCCTCTGCTTCGTATAGAGTTTCAGATATCAGTTTCTTTATAGTTTTTTCAAGAGAATAAAAAACTTCATAGTGCGGAGCCATAAATGCTGCCTCTTTTCTTATTTTTTGTTCAATTTGGGGATAGTAGTCTCGATCAACCTGTGCAATGTCTTCTTTTGGGCGACCTAAATCAAAATCATATTTTGTTTCTATATTATCAAAATCGTGTTCGATAATAGAATTATTCATCAAAAAGCTCTTGATTTGCTGAACCTTACTCATTAATCTAACAGGTTATCCTTCAAGCTTTTAAAAATTGCATTGTATACAGCGGAGTCTGTTGTGGCTGGCAAATTCAAGTTTATGTTATAGCCAAGTTTAATTTGATGCCCCTGTTTTATAGGTGGAGTTTTAGGCGGGACCACAGCCTCTTCATCTTCAACATCTACGTCTTCTGCTATGCCTTCCTCAGCAAGTATCTCTTCCTCGACACCTTCAAATTTAGAAAACTTTTTAAGCTCTTTGAAAGACCCAAGAATTACTTGAACTGTTTTTGATCCTGTTGCAAGTCCTGTCGATTGAATTACAAGGTCTTTTAGTACAGCGTCACTTACATCATGTACGTATTCATTCATGCCATAAAGTACAGAGAAACCTCTTCGCATTGCTTTTTCTGTGGCAAGGCTTCGTGTTGATTCTGTTCTAAATTTCTTATATAAATCTGTTGGCGTACCATCACTGTTCAAAAATCCAATCTTTTTTAAAAAAGGAATGACAGGACGTGCCGAGCTACTCCTAGCGCCTAATTTTGTGGTTAGAAAATCTACAGTAAACCTTGCTGGTGTTGGTGCATCAATAATTTTTTTTAAAATTTTTCCAATATAACCATATCCAGTAACATAAGGTATATTCGAGCTTTCTGTGTTTGTGTTGCCCATAATTTTTTAATTATTGAGATTGGTAATAGGTATATATTATAAAAGGTTACTTTCTTCTAATCTATCTTACCAAAAACTTCTTTAGCAACCTACCCCTTCTTCGTAAACGCCGATATATGAAGAATGATACCAACAGAAGCCAGTGCAACCAAGAGAGCTGTACCTCCATGACTTACAAATATCAAAGGAAGACCAGTTAAAGGAAATACTCCAAGCATCGCTCCAATATTTAATACAGACTGGTACGTAATAGAAGAAACAATTCCAACAACAACAAGAGCAGCAAAATGATCAGGTGCTCTTGTTGCTATATTCATACCTCTTGTAAAGAGAGCGATGAATAAGGCAAGTAAGATAAGTACACCAATAAATCCAACCTCCTCTGCATATACGGCAAATACTGAGTCTCCAACAGGCTCAGGAAGATAACTAAACTTCTGTACACTCTGCCCTATTCCCCTTCCAAAGATTCCTCCTGATCCTATGGCAATAAGGGACTGTTGTATCTGATAACTTGCACCAAGAGGATCACTCCCTGGTTGTAAGAAGGTTAGAAACCTTTCAAGTACATATGGCCTAAAGGCAGCAAGCACTCCAAGTCCTGCTATTCCCCCCAAAGAAAGGAATCCAATATCTCTCCAAGGAGCCCCAGCTGCAAAGTACATCGTTACAGCAGTTGCAATAAGCACTAGTGCGGTACCGGTATCAGGCTGTAGCAAGAGAATAAGTACGGGAATACCAAGGATAATAGAAAAAGGAATAAGGCCAATTGCCATCTTCTTTATCTTCGCTTTTGCAGCAGATAAATAGGTTGCCAAGTACAATACCAATCCAATCTTTAGAAGCTCTGCAGGTTGCAGAGAGAATCCTCCAAGATCAAGCCAGCGTGTAGCACCATTTGCTGTAACTCCAAGTCCTGGAATAAATACAAGAGCAGTGGCAATAACAGCAAGAATGTACCCATAGAACGCTACCTTCTTATAGAACTTATGAGGAATAAAGAGTGCAATAACTAACGCTAAACTTCCAAGGAAAAGCCCCAGGATGAGCTGTGTGGCAAACAATTTAGAAACTGAGACACTTTCTCGCGGAAGAAGTCCTAAACTCGCAGAAGCAAAGGTAATAAACCCAATAGCAACAAGAAGTCCCACAATAACGAGGAACGTTTTATCTACTTTTTTGAGAATATTTGGCATGTATAGGCTACATCATACCGTATATTGACTCTTCTAAAGAAGTAGAACATAGTTGTCTTTAGACACGCAGCAGAGAGGTAGCAATGCCACACGTTAACCTGATTGTTCATGACCCTTTGAAAAGAAACTTTTTCTTTTCGAAAGCTCAAGACTGGGAAACGCTCCCGCAAGTGGGCGAACTTATAAGCCTTGAAAGAACTTTGTGGCTGAAGGTTAAGGCAGTGCAGCAAGCGAAGTTTTTTATTTTCAAACTGCCCATGTGGCGCATTGAGTTTGTGGTTCCGAATCTTGAAAGTGTCGAAGAGCACTTTGAGGGTGTGGAAGGCTGGACCAGGCATACACGCTAGGGCAACAAAAAGGTCGAACTAATATTGTTCGACCTTTTACTTTTGTTGACTTTCATGGGTTTATGGCAGATAGTGGCTGCAGACTAAGGAGGAGACAATGATTAACATTGCTTCAGTTGAAGAAGGGCCAGAGGCGAGTGTTTTGGAAGAATTGAAGTCAATTCCTACCGAAATATATACCCGATTGCTCGGCATTATCGAAAGAGAAGATTTTAATCTGGAAGATGATGAAGTGTGTATGCGCCTTATATATCTTTTGTATTTTCATCGCCTGTTCAAACAAGATCACATTGCAACAGAATTTAATGTGACTCAAGGAATGGTCTCAAGGTGGGGACGCGGCGAGCAAGTACTGCCTCACGCATACCGTGAAAGATATTTTGAGGTAATCAAGAAGATGCTTCGAGAGAAGATCTCTTAGAAAAAAGCTACATAACATGCAATTGAAGAGGACCGCCCCGGCGGTCCTTTCTGCTATTCAACAATCGCAAGAGTAACTCCTAAGATGGCAAAGATGAGGGTAACGATCCAATATCGCATCGTAACTTTATGCGCAGGCCATCCAATAGCTTCAAAGTGGTGGTGAATAGGAGCAATTTTAAATATCTTTCGCCCCAAGAACTTCTTTGAAAGCACTTGTAGTACATTTGCGCCAACAGTTCCAATTAATGGAAAAGCAATAATAGGAAGCACAGCAATACCAATTCCCTCTCCTAAGGTATCAGTCATTATGGCAATGGTGGCAAGCGCCATTGTAAGTGCCATAGAGCCTGTCTCAGTCATATAAAAACGTGCAGGAGGAATATTGAACCAAAGGAATGCAAGTGTTGCTCCTGCAATAGTTGCTGAGAAGGCCGCAATATCAAACTGCCCCTGCATAAAGGCAACAACAGCATATGCTCCAAAGATAATAGAAAAGACTCCACCTGAGAGTCCATCTATTCCATCAATAACACCACTGGCATAAATAATAAGAGTTCCAATAACAAAGAAAGGAATAATCCAGATACCAAGCTCAAGTGGCTGCATAAATGGAATACCAACTGAAGTTATTTCAAGCTTTGAGTAAAACCATACTGCAGCGAGTGTTGCAGCTGATCCAACAACAAGAAGACGCACAGGAAGCTTTAATCCCATGCCTCCACGCGTAACTTCAATAAGGTCATCAATAAGTCCAACAAATGCTCCTAAGAAGAAGAGTGCTGCAGGTACCCATGTCTGACTTCGAGTAAGGAAGTCAAAATCTGTAGCGATGGTGTTTGGTGCAAGAAGCGCAAATAAGAAAATACCAAAAAGAGTTATAGCTACTGATCCCCAAATAAGGATTCCTCCCATGCGAGGAGTATTTACCTCTCGCTCTCCATGCAGTGCATCAAAGATTGGAGTTTTTCCTCCCCCCATACCAACTCCCTTCCCTCCTTTTTTCTTCCATGCTTTATGTTTATACAAAAAATGAGTAAGTATTGGAGCTCCAGCAATACCTACCAAGAAGGCTACAATTGCAGGCACAAATACTTTAAGAATCTCGGCTTCAATCATATCTATACACTATATCAGCTAAAACTAGGGCGTATAGGTGAAATGCTCTAGTGTTTTCTCTACTAATTTCTCCACATCATCAAACCTTCCATCACGCGATGAACCAAGTACAACAACGGCAACAGGGCGAGTAGGAGCAACTTCAATAAGCACTGCAAGATTTCCTCCTGCAAGGTCTGTAAATCCTGTCTTTGCACCAACTAATTGCGGCAAGATGCCAGCTAGAGCATTGGTGGTGCTTGCATGGTGCTCGAATCCTTCAGCTGAAGTAAACGAAGCTCTCTCTTGTGAGCTATCAAGCAATAGATCTCTATTCTTTTCATACATAGTTCCGAGAAGGAGTGCTACATCTTTTGCAGATCCATATGCTCCTGACATTTGGGTGTTGGTATCAAGACCTGTTCCATTTAAAGCAAATGTCTGAGGAAGCGAAAGTACTGCTGCAGCTTGAGAGAGTGCTAGTGCTGGAGTAGTTCCTTCCCTATTACTTACCGCACGTACTAAAGCATTTGCTCCATCATTTGACGATGAGATAAGTGCAAAGCGAGCAAGGTCTCCAACCTTCCATGTCTCAGATACTAAAAGCCCACTATCTCCTTCTGTACGTAAATCTTCTGCTGTTATACGAACGTATCCATTCTCTCCAAGCTTCTCAGCTGCTACATGTGTTGTAAGGAGTTTGGTAAGCGATGCAAGTGGAAGCTGTGTCTCCTCTTCAACAGCAAAAAGAGCTTCTCCTGTCTTTAGGTCATAGACAATAGCTGCCCCAGCTCCAATCTCTACACCCTCAAAAGCATCTGGAAGACTTATCTCTGGAGCCATTGTTGCAACCTGATCTTTTGTGGGTGCTATATATGAAATTCCAACAAGCAATCCAATCAAAAGGAGTAAGATTCCTCCAACTGTTGCCACTCTTTGTACTTTTGGATTATTCTCGTTCATCATCTTTTTCTTTTAGCGTCTCTTCAAGAGCTGCAAGCTCCTTTGAGAGCTCTTCGTAGTTTGGAAGCTCCTCTTTTGCTCCAACTCCAAGGTGTGCCAATGCTTCTGTAGTTGGTTTATACAAATAGCTTCGTGAGTCTTTTGGATTTGCTGTTCTTGTAACAAGTCCACGCATAAGGAGTGTGCGGAGAGCTGCTCCTGCATTTACCCCTCGAATATATTCTATATCAGCTCGAGTAGATGCTCCTTTATAGAAAAGGATAGAGAGTGTTTCGATTCCTGCCTTTCCAATACCTCCTGAGAGCTCGTCTTTGTGCATCTTTTCAATAATGTCAGATGCTCCTGCTGCAGTTCTAAGCTCTACGTGAGAGTCAGTTCGAAGAAGTGTAATGCCTCTTTTCTCTAATTCATCAGCAAGAATAGTAAGATTTCGCTTGATTTCAGCTTCAGGAACTTCAAAAAGCTTTGCCAACTCTTTAATAGCAACTTGCTCTCCTTTTGCAAAGAGAACAGCTTCAATCTTAGCGCTCATTTCCATAGAGATGAGTATAGCATTTACAAATATAGAAGAAATTGGTTATTATCAATCCAGTTGTAACGGAGGAAGTTATGGACCTCATGTACGTTGTGTACTTCACAATTATTGCAGCTTCGCTATACGGACTCTTTGAAGTTTTCTTCATTTGGCGTCCTGCACACGAGAAAGCCAGGCGAAATGGCATTTCTACATCTGAGATGGATGCTCGGATGTTAAAGCGCCTCAATCTCGCAATGGTGATTCTCGTAATCGCACTTGCAGCCGCGCTATTCATGGTCAAGAAAGAAGTAAGCCACATCAATCCGGATGTGGCTTTAATCGTACTTAGGAGCAGCTAAATCAGAAGCAGAGAGTTCAATTTCTTGGAAATTCCCTTGCTGGACTACATTTAGTGCTCCTTGCTTTACAAGCTCAAGCATCGCAAGGAAAGAAACAACAACATTCACCTTCTCTACCTTCCCTATTCCAGAGAATTCGGTAAATGACATAGAAAGAGATTTTTGAATTCGAGCAGATAAACTCTCCATCATATCTTCAAGAGAAACCACTTCCCTTACCTTCGCTTTAGGAAGCGCTTTAAATTGCTTTCTGGCTTTTATAAGAAAATCTTCAAGTGAAGTTTGCACAACTTCTTGTGTAAGAATCTCATCTGGTACAAAAATTGGCTCTTGCTCTGGTACAAAAGATCGCTCATATAAAATTCTCTTTCCCCAGCGTGGCCACAGCAGAAGCGCAATACGTCTATATTTCTTATACAACTTCAACCTATTCTCCAATTCCTCCACGTCACTCTCTTCTTCTGTTGTGAGGTCTAGTACTGGAAGAAGGTTCTTGGACTTGATAAGAAGGAGTGTTGCAGCAATGAGGATGAAATTTGCAGTTTCTTCTACAGGGAAATTATCCTTTTCATTTACATACTTAATATAGTCATCAGCAACTTGTGCCAAAGACACATCACTTACGTGTAGTTTTCTTTTCTCAATAAGAGAAACCAGTAGGTCAAATGGTCCTTCAAAAGATTCTGTCTTAACTTGAAAGGCGTTAATCGGAATTGTTGTCATGAAGTAATGTATCGATACGGTTCATATCTCGCGGGAAGAGTGTTGCCTCTTTTACATTCGCAATATTCAAGAACTTTGCAGTGAGTCGCTCAAGTCCCATTCCGATTCCTCCATGTGGTGGCATTCCGTACTTAAATGCTTGTAGGTAGTAGCTGAACTTCTCAGGATCTAGTCCCTTAGCTTTAATTCCCTCTATAAGGTTGTCATAGTCATGGCGCCTTTGCCCCCCTGAGATAATCTCAACTCCCTTAAAGAGAAGGTCAAAGCTTCCAGTAAACCCAGGATCTTCTGGATCTTCAAAGGTATACATTGGTCGCTTCTCTATTGGGTAGTGTGTGATGTAAATAAAATCTGATCCAAGATTCTCGTTTGCATATGTACATAGCCACCTCTCGTGCTCTGGCTCAAGGTCTGGCTCTCCTACAGTATCTTCTCCTGTTTCTTTTTTAATAAGTTCCTGAGCTTCTTTAAGCTTCATCATTGGAAATTCAGCAGGAGCAAGTGGCAGTTCTGCCTCAAGTAGCTTAAATTCTTCCTCGCATGTTGCTTTTAGGTGCTCAACAATTGCTCGCATTAAATCAGCAACAAGATTTGCTACATCCTTGTAGTCCTTAATGAATCCCATCTCAAGGTCCATTGAGGTGTATTCATTGAGGTGTCGACTTGTACTGTGCTTCTCTGCTCTAAATACATTTCCTGTAGAGAATACTCGCTCATATACGCCAACCATAATCTGCTTATATAGCTGTGGAGAGGTAGCAAGGTGTGCTTTTTGATCTCCAAAGTATGGGAATGAGAAGGTGTTTGCTCCTCCCTCTGCATCATCTCCTACAAGCTTTGGAGCTTGGAATTCTGTAAAGCCGTTTAGAGTTAGAAATGCTCGATATGCTTTTAGGATTTCACTTTGTACTTTAAAGATAGCTTTTGTTTTGTCTGTACGAAGCGTAAGAGGAAGATTATCCAAGTGTGTATCAAGATTTAGCTCTGCATCCATATCAAAGGGAAGCTCTGCTGACTTATTGAGAACTTTAATTTCTTTAATACCAAATTCAAGTTCTCCATTTACTTCATCTCGCCGCATCTTCTCTGGACGCTCTTTCACTTCTCCTGTTACCTCCACCGCATAAAAATCAGACACAGCTTGAGCTTGTGGAAGTGCTGTTTCGTTATAGTCATTTGACGCAACGGCTTGCACAGATGCACTTCGGTCAGTTAGCACCAAGAAAGCAACCTTTCCATGGTCTCGTACACCAGTTACCCATCCATTGATGGTTACGTCCTTCCCAATATGATCTTTCAAATCTCCAATTAGTGTTCGTTCCATATTTACAGTGTTACTCCTATTGCATTTTTAACCTCCTTCATCTTCTCGTGCGCTACTTTACCTGCTTTCCTTGCTCCTTTCTCTAGAATTTTCTTTATCTTACCTGGATTATTTAGAAGTGCATTGTATTTCTCTCGCATTGGAGCAATAACTGCCTTTATATTTACGGATAGTATCTCCTTTGATTCCTTGTATCCGATATCTCCCTTTAGATATCGCTCTCTTAGCTCTTCTAGCTGATCTTTACTAAAGAGCTCATGAAGCTTGAAGGTTATATCAGTTGCAGGATCAAGTGGCGCTCCTTTCTCTGTTGAGTCTGTCTTGATTCCCATTACTGCCTTATCAATCTCTTCATCAGATCCAAACAAAGGAATGACATTGTTGTAGCTTTTGCTCATCTTCTGCCCATCAATTCCAGGAACAACAGCTACTGCCTCTGGAATCACCTCCTTTGGAAGCTTGAACGTTTCTCCGTATGTATTATTAAATTTAGTTGCAGTATCTCGTGCAAATTCAATGTGTTGCTTCTGATCTTTTCCAACAGGAACCACATCAGGAGAATAAAGGAGAATATCTGATGCCATAAGCATTGGATAATCAAATGTTCCTACAGAAATATCTTTATTCTTTGCTTCTGCATCCTTAAAGGCATGCGCACGCATAAGGTACGGCATTGTTGTAAGTGTATTAAAAATCCATGTGAGCTCTGTGTGCTCTGGTACATCTGATTGCTTGAAAATAACTACCTTATTTGGATCAAGGCCAACAGCAACATATCCAGCAACAAGCTCTTTGATAAGCTGCTGCATCTCTTCTTTATTTTGTACGGAGTTAAGAGCGTGATAGTCAGCAAGCATTACGTACATTTGATGATCATTCTGCAAATCAACAAATTGCTTAACGGCTCCTAAATAATTACCAACATGGAGTGCTCCTGTTGGCTTAACACCTGAAAGTAGAACTGGTTTTCCCATATGTGAAAACTATAGCAGAAAACAAAAAAGCCGCGAGGGCTTTGTTGTTGTAACTATTAGTGCGCCGAGAGGGATTCGAACCCCCGTAGACGTAAGTCGCGAGATTTACAGTCTCGTGCATTTGACCGCTCTGCCACCGACGCAATTCAAGCACTATACCCTAGTAGAGTGCTATTTCAAGCTTAGAATAACAACATCCCGCTTCCCTTTCTTTAGGAGCGCTAGTCCATTTACAAAATCTGTAGGATTGATTGTTTCTCCTATATTTCCAACCTTCTTATTCCCTATTCCAACTCCCCCTCCTTCTATTAGGCGTTTTGCTTCTCCTTTAGATCCTGCAAGGTTAGAGCTTTGAAGAATGTCTATAATTGCATCCTTTGAAGATACTTTGAGGCTTGGAGCACCCTCTAGGAGCATCTTTTTTGTGTCATTTGTAATAGTGGTCAGATCTCCAGAGAAAAGTACTTCTGAAGCCTTCTGTGCAGCCTCAGCATTAGATTCACCGTGCACTAGCTTTGTTACTTCGTGCGCCAAAGTCTTTTGTGCCTTTCTTGCTTGAGGATTTGAATCCATTAAGTCTCGTATCTGCTCATGTGTTAACTCAGTGTAGATATTAAGAAGTTTTTCTACCTCATGATCACTGGTATTTAGCCAGAACTGATAGAACTTAAATACAGAAGTCTTCTTAGGATCAAGCCATACTGCATTTCCTTCACTCTTTCCAAACTTCTTGCCTGTTGCGTCTGTTACAAGGGGCATGGTTAGTCCAAATGCTTCATCCCCTGTCTTCTTTCGTACCAGTTCCATTCCAGATACGATATTTCCCCACTGATCTGATGCTCCTATCTGAAGATCACAATTGTATTTCTCATGTAGATGATAGAAATCATATGCTTGAAGGAGTGCGTATGAAAATTCAGTGTATGAAATGCTGTTGTCATCTCCTTGAAGACGATCTTTGATAAGGTCTCTTTTAATTAGAGAGTTAACGGTGAAGTGCTTTCCAACATCTCGAAGAAATTCAATAAGATGGAGTGAGTTTAGCCAATTTGCGTTGTTTACTACTGCAAAGTCTTTGCTTCCAAAGAGTTTTTGGATTTGTTTAATTTGAGCTTTTGCATTCTTCTCAATTGTTTTTGTGTCTTGGAGTACTCGCTCATTTGTTTTTCCAGAAGGATCTCCAATTGCTCCTGTTGCACCACCAATGAGGATAATTGCTCGGTGCCCGTTATCTGAGAGTCGCTTTGCAAGCATGAGGGGTGCTAAGTTTCCAATTTGGAAAGAATCAGCACTTGGATCAATACCAAGATAGAAGGTTCTCTTCTCTTTTAGAACATCTTCTAACTCTCCACCTGCTATTTGGTGGATGAATCCTCGATTCTTTAACTCATGCTTTAGGTTCATGGTTGTAGTGTAGCAAATTCTTTTGCGCCTACCCTACTTTTTCTGCAATAACGTGAAAGACGTGCCAAAATTTATCTTTTCCAGCAGCAGTCTTCTTCATAACCTTTTCCTCTTCAAGTTTGTGTATTTCCCAATCTTTTCCAAAAACTTCTTTCACACCTTCTAATGTCGTGAAAGTCATTTCTTTGTTATCCGCCCAATCATCTTTAATTCCAAAAAATTGACCTGTGAAAATACCTTTGTGTTCAATAGAGTTTTTCATATCAGAAATCACCTTTTTAAAAGTGCTTGGGCTGCTAAAAGGTAATGCGTATTGAGCATTTACAAGACTGAATGTTTCTTTTGGGAAGCGGTATTTATCAAAAGTCTTTATTTCTACCTCGTAAGTATTTTTGGGCAAATCTCTTACAAGATCTTCAACTGTTGGATTTGAATCAACAATAACAACATGAAAATCTTGCTCTATTAGAAACCTCGTGTCATTTAAAGAGCCTGCACCTAAATCAAGAGCTCTTCTTTTTGAATCTTGATTTACATACTGAAGAGACTCTCTAAGAAGAGGTCTTGGGGGTGCATTTTTCGTATTTTCTAAATATTTATTCCATTCCATAATTTTTCTTTATTTCTTTTATAAGATTCTTTGCGCCGAGAGAATTAACAATGTTCCAGGCTCTAGTATATTCGTCTGTTGTATGGGCTTTTGATCTAATAATATTATTCCTAAACCTCTCAGGCTTTTTTAGGACCTCTAAATAAAGAACCTTTAGAATAGAGTGTACGTAGATATGATTCCGCGTACAATCTGTTTCTTCTGGAAATTCGGACTTGAGCCAATTCTCTAACTTACAAGAAATAACTTTTTTGTTATCAGAAAAAAGTATGTGCAGGAGCTCGTGCGTAAGATTATCGCAAAAATCTTCAGGAGTTTTCCTTATGTCAAAGATAATTGGACGACTAAAGGACCTGTTTATTAACCGAACAACGTGAACATCAACAAAATTTCTCTTGAATGATAATTCTGTAATCTTTGAAATAAAATTTAGAACCTTTTTTTCATCTTTTCTCCAACACCTTCTATAGTCATTAATTATTTCAATAACCTCATTCTGTGGCCTTGCATCGATAAGAGATAGACTAAATCTTTTTTCAAAAAAGCTGCCAAATATTGGATCTAGAAATCTGTTGTACTTTATTTGTATTTTTGGATTCTTTCTTGTAAAAAAGTTCATAAGTTTTATTACTATATTAAAAGCGAAGTAGTGTTTCCACTACTTCGCAACTAAGAAAGTCTATTGTAGATTTTTGACCTTTTACTTTTGTGTAAAAAGAATCTTATAAGACCAAACTTTCTACTTCCACACCTTCTTAAGCTCACAAAGCCTTGGGCTTGCTTAAATCCAATTCGTGACAGCAATGATACAACTCTCTCGTTGTATTCGTACACATCACAAATTATGGTTTCCACGCCAAGGTTGTTAAAGAACAATTCACAGTACCTTACAAAAGCTGAAGCAATTGCTGGATTTGACCTACTCCTTCTTTGTACATAAGTACCTATTGTTACTTCACTTCTATCCTTTGAAAAAAGATAGCCAAAAATAGTTCCTACAGGCATGCCTTTTTCATCGAGAATCATTCTGTGCTCTTTCCAATATTTTTTGTGGCAAGCACTTAATTCATTTCGAAAAGCATTTAAGGAGGTAATTTTTTTACGCTCACTTACTAAGTACCTCCAGTCAGTAGATTTTCTCCAGCTGTATAAAGTTTGAAGATCTCTTTCCTCAGTAAATTCTGCCAACTTGAGATTGTACATCTAGCAACTCCTATTTCTTTAAGAATTGAGGGGTCTGTATAGAACAGACCCCTCAGGCTGGCGTTTACGGATCAGACTCTTCGCCATAGTCATCGCTGTCAGGGCCAGTGCCATCATCATCTGGGTCAGGCTCTCCGCCGAACATAAATGTTCGGCCAGGACGAGCAGGGCCAGTGACACAGCCACCGTACTCTTGCATTTTTTCTGGATCCATGAAGATCGCAGAAAGCGGCGTTGGCGAAGAAACTATTTCAGTTTGATTTAAGATACGCATTACGCGCTCTCCTTCTCTTAAGTAACAAGGACCCAATGTCCACTAACGAAACTAACTCAATTAAAAATGTCGTAAATATTTAACAAAAACGACATCATATTTTTACAAAAAGTCAAAATGTGTTTATTACAAATAACAAAAATTCTCTTTTTATAAAGGCTTTTTTATAAATCTTGTTTTATTTTCTCAACACAAATATTTTTTAATTTTAAAAACTCAAATTTTGTTGTTGTTAATCAGAAACAACTATTTGTCACACCAAAAGTAAATTCCCCCAGTAACATTTGGTCCAGTTTCTTCCCAAAGGGAGATGAATTCTTTTAAAGGAATTTCTATTTTTTCTCCACCTTTTCGTTGATGTGGATCATTTACATACACTTTGTCATTTGAAAAACCAACAACTACTTTGAAATGACCTAAAAGTGATTTTTCTTTTGAAAGTTGCTGGCATACAACTATTGGCATTTTTGCTTTGTTTATATAAAAATCCAAAAGAGTTCTCACGTTTTCTTGATCAAGAATAGCTTTAGAGATGCCAACACTCATCCCTTCTTCTCTTAATTCTTGAACCAGATCAACAGTTTTTATTCGAAAATCTTCAGCACCGCTTGGGTCTTTCTCTTTGTAACGTTCAAATAGCTTTATTTGATCAATATTTTTTTCTTTGAAATAGAACAGCAACATTGCCAAAACAGCAGGGCCGCAAGTCCAATCATTTTCTTGTTTTATAAAAGGTATTTTTAACATGGTTAATATAATTATATATCTAAAAAAAAGAGGAGCGACAAGCGCTCCTCAGTTAATGGTTAGCCAGCACATTACTTGCCGTCCTTGCCGCCGCCTCCGCCGCCGCAACCGCTACCATTGTGATTTCCACCGTTACCAGACATAACATTTCCTTTTTGTCTGAAAGAGCTAGAGCTCTCATAAAAACCCTCTTGGTTCCTATGTGCTCTGAGAACATTTTTACTTATGTAGAAATGTCGTAAATATTTAACAAAAATAATACAATCGATATTTCCACCCTGTCAAAACACGTTGATAAATAACAACATTTTCTAATGACTTAAATACTTACTATTTCCCTATTCTGTTGTTAGCTTCCAACAACAATATTTGCATTATGTCAAATAGTCTGCTTTTATGTCGTATATAACCAACACGTAAATTACATATGTTAACGAAGCAATTAGAAAAATTTGGACTAAGTGAGAAGGAGGCAAAAGTATATGTTGCCCTTATTGAGCTTGAAGTAGCTACTGCCAATGAGGTTGCAGAGCGAGCTGATGTTAATCGAAGCTCTACATATGTAGTGCTTGATTCCCTACTAAACAAAGGTCTTGTGAGTATTTCTGAAGACAAGACTGTAAAACAGTACGTTGCAACAAATCCTGAAATTCTTATTCAAGAAATTGAAGCAACTATTCAAGAAAGAACAGCTGTGAAAGAAGGTTTGCATGGAATCCTTCCTGAACTTAAAGCACTTCACAAAGATACAAAGAGAAAACCAAAAGTGAAGGTTTTTGAGGGGAAAAAAGGTCTTATCGCAGCCTTTGAGGACTCTCTAACAACAAAAAACAAAGTAATTCGAATTGCTTCTTCAGTAACAAAAATTAGTAAGATACTTCCTTTGTATATGCCAAAGTATATTGATAGACGTTCTGAACTTGGTATTAGAATGATTGGAATCCACCCAGATCATAAACTTGGACGGTTTCTTATGGGACTAAAGTCAAGTAAGACTGTAAATGATGATGCCATTTTGATTCCTGAAGATACATTTGAATTTACTTCTGACTTCGCAATTTATGACAATAAAGTTGCATACATGAATGAAAAAAATGGAGGAACCGCTGTAATTATCGAAGACAAGGAGATTGCAGAAATGTCCAAGAATGTTTTCGACCTTGCGCACAAAGAGGCAAAGAGAATTCAAGATGCCGCTAAGAAGTCTTAATAGGCAACTCTATAATAAAGCGAGAACCTTTACCTTTTCCTTCTGATTCTGCCCAGATCCTTCCTTTGTGTGCTTCAACCATTTGTTTTGCAACATAAAGCCCAAGCCCTGTTCCTGAAGTATTAATTTTATTTGCTCCTCGAGCACGGATAAATTTATTGAACAAATCTCCAATATCTTCCTTTGCAAGTCCAACCCCAGTATCTGAAACAGTAACTCGCGCCTTGCCTTCAAACTCTGTCGCTTTTACCGTAACGCTTCCTGAAGGAGTGTATTTAATTGAGTTATCTACAAGATTTGCAATAACCTGCTTTATCTTTCCAATATCAGCGTGCACAACAATTTTCTTTGCACCACCAAATGTTAAATCTAATTTCTTATTCTCAGCAACAGGCGCGTACTCATCAGTAACTGTTTTGGCAAGATTTGTAATATCAAAATCACTCATTTCATATTTCATCCTTCCCTGCTCAATTCGAGAGATGTTTAAATAATCTTCAATTGAGTTGATCATAAGACGACTTGATTCTGAAATTCGCTTCAAAGGTTCTTCTATAGTTTTAGGAAAATCCCCAAACTCTTTTTCCAAAATTAATGATATATACCCTCTAATTGCAGTAATTGGACTACGCAACTGGTGCGATGCGATAGAAACAAACTCTGACTTTTGCCGGTCAAGCTCTTTTAGCCTTTCATTAGCAACTTCTAACTCTTTTGCCAGTTTCTCAATTTTCTCTCTTTGCTGTACTTCTCGCACGACACTTCGTATCAAACTAATTCCGAACACTAGTATTAGTACAAAAATAACTGTTCTAAAAATAATAAGAAGTAATGTGTCTGCATTTACAATTTCACTTAACGTCAAAATAGATATTGCAAATACCAAAAGTGCCGCCCCGGCAACCTTTACGTTGAAGAGTCCATGACGCAAAATTGCATACGCAGCAAAAACAATAAACGGGAATTGGAAAATTCCTCCAAGAGCTATAAATCGCGAATCATTAAAGAATGCTGGAAGAATAAAATTAAACGTCATAATAAGACCGAGCATGAGCGTGGCACCAAGTAAGATAAACCACAGCGGACGTCGTTGATCCTGATCTTTCTTTAAGAGTTTTTGCACCAAAAGATAGATACCTCCAATATTAAAGAAGAGTATTAGGGCAGAATAAAAAGCAATTCCAAACCCATTCTCTACCGTTAAAATACTTCCTTCGATAGTTAGACTTGTCACCTTCTCAAATACCAGCGGCGTGAGCGTTAGAAAAGAAACAAAGCCTGTTATAGGAATTAGTAGCCACTTAAATGTTTTTGATACGCAGAGTGTTTTTGAAGGGAACGTGCAAATGAACCCAAACATACAAAAAGCAGCCCATATAGAGAAAAATACTGCCAAACGCAACAAGAGGAGAGAAAATTCAGGAGAATCGTATGGTTGATAGACAGCGTAATTTACCATTCCCCAAGCGCTTGCTGTAATAGCCAACCATAGGAAAAGTCTATTTGTTGCACTTTGCCAATCATTGAACAAAACTACAAATCCAAGAACCATCATGCCGGCTGCGGCAATACCAACAGAAAAAAGATCAAGGTTTTGAAAATGCGCCAAGAGATCAATCATGTATAGCTACATGATAACGTACTTGGCTTTAAAAATTACTAGTTACTCCACTCAACAACTGCGCGACGCTTATATGATGTAGCAAGCGGCTCTTCTGCCTTCCCTATTCTAAAGATAATTCCAAGAGCTTTATCTTTTGGAACACTAAAAAGAGTGTGCAGTTCACTATTTAGTTCCTTTAATTTAATTTCTTCTTCATCTGTAAAAACATCAACTTTCCCATAGAGAACTTGTTGTGAAAGAAAGATGATTCCTGCATGAATTTGCATTGAGAAACCTAGTTTTGTTGCTCGAAGCCAAATATTTTGCAAAAGCTTTCCGACACGAACAAAGTCTTGGTGATTATTTGGAGCTATTATTGCAACAATTGCTGAAGAACTTGCTGCATTTTGAGAACTTTCTTCATAAATCTTGTCGATGAGTCCTATCTTTGTAAAAAACTTTGCAACATTCCAATTTCCGAGAAGTTTAAAAATGAAAGATTTTGGTGGCACTGCCTCCATTGTTTTTACATAAAGCCCTGCTTTTTCTTTTTGCTCCTCTTCTTTCCAAAGAACTTCATCGAACAAGAGATCGTGAAGATCTTTATTCTTCATATTCAGAACAATGTCGTGTGCAAGACACTTCGCAGCCTCTCCTTTTTCCTCTCCCTCTACCAAAGAAGTATTCAGGTTTTCAAACTCAGACACCTCTTTAAAAAGAAATTCTTTCTCCTCTTCTGTTAAAGAATCTTTTTTATATGGCTTTCTATTAGAATGTCGGTTCGAAATTTCAGAAGCAAAATGCTCTCCCTCAAAACCTTCAGAGAAACTGGCTGTTGCCGCTATGCCATCCTTTGGGAAAAAGACAAAAGAAGTTGAAAAACCAAGTTCTTTTGCCTTTTGTTCCATGTTTTCTAGAACAGCACCGCAACCAATATACGTTCCTCTACCCCCAATGTTTAATATCTTGTGATCTTTTTCTACAAGTGGAATTACGTCAATTTCACTTCCTCGTACATAAAATTTCCAAGATTGAGAATTGCCTCCAGAAGGAGCAAGATTTCCTGCATCAATGATTTCCTGTAGAGATTCTTTTTTCATAGAAGAAGTATACCCTATTTAATACCAAGCATCTTCAAGAATCCTTGTGCCTCTTCAATTTGATTCTTCCTTACTTCAGGATAGTTAGGATCAATTGCTTCTTCAATATTTATTTCAAATTTTCCTTCTTTTACATTTTGTCCTAGAGCAATTCGTCGAATTGTATAAGCAATAACAACACCAGATAGTGTTGCAGCTGATGCAACTTGTGGCCAAGAATAGATTGTATTTCCAACCTCATTAACAGATTTTTGAACTCGAACAGGAACCAATGTTACATCGATAATTCTTCCCATTGCTTCAAACATTTTTTGAGGATTATCTTTCAGCTCCTCGATATTAAATCCATCTAGATTTCCATGGAATACTGGATAGTCTGGGTTTAGGTCGAATCGCTCAACATCAAGAATTACATTATCACCATTGTCTGTTGCCATAATTACAGGAATTCCACGCTTTTTTGCCTCTTCTCGCAACCTCACCTTAAATACAATGTCATCAAGCTCTTCAACCAAAATATCAAGGCCATCCAGGAACTCTCCCATATTCTCTTCGGTGATTCCTTCATTGAAAACCTTTACCGTATTATACGGGTTTAGTTGGTACACATACTCTGAAACTAATTCAGATTTATTTCGTCCCACATGACTAAAGTCAAAACGAATTCGGTTCAGATTTGTTGGAGAAACAATATCAGGATCAGCAAGTCGAATCTCTCCTGCTCCACCCATAAGGGCAGTTGTTAAAGCGCCGTGTCCTCCTACACTAAGACCTGCAACACCAACCTTAAATCCATAGTACTTTTTTTGCTCCTCGTCCGTAATAATATTTTTATTACGTGCAGTTCGAATCTCTTGATGAATTTCATCTTCAAAATAATGGACCAATATCTTATTCCAAGGGAAATAAACCCAATTACCACATTCTGAAAGATCCTTTCCGCCTCTGTGTTCTTCTATGAACGCTTTTAGTTCTTCACTAAAATCCTTCATGAACTTAGATTTTGGATTTCGAATTTGGTACAAGTCCTCCAGCTGATACTCATAAGTATCAATAACTCGATCTACATCATATTCTTTCTTAATATCCTCAACTGTCTTTTCTGCCGCACTAAAAATTACTGGATTGCTCATGTTATTTATTTATTACTTTTAACCTTCTTTACCCACTGCTGTTTTGATCCTGGTGTAAAGAATTCTGCATGCTCATTTGGCCAGAAAATAAGCCTTGGGTGCACACGTTCTCCCAAATTCTGACAAAGTTCTCTAAACTCAGAACTTCGCTTCTTTAGTGTATTTACAATACGTTGCTCAATAAGATTTTTTTGCCTCTCTGTTAGGTTTATGTCTTTTCGCAATTCGAGATTTATCTCAAGATGTTGATCTTGTTGTTTGTCGTATTTCTGAACAATAGTGAACTTTCCAGTTAAGAGATCATAAAAACCTGGATGAAGCACTGCTGACTTTACAAACTCAGGATAAATAAGCACCCCGTACAATGTTGCAGCCAAATTCCTACGCTCATACACGTACACCATAGGAAGCTCAGAAACATGCTCTTCAATTCCCGCTTCCTTACATTTCTTCTTCAAATCAACACCATTTTCAGCAAGTACTTCCTCTGCCTCCTTAAAAGTTAGTACTCCTCCATGATCACCAGATTTATATCGAATAAGAGGAATAGTGTTATCTCCAGTAAAGTACAGCTCATCATCAACACACTCAAAGTTAATAAAATCTGGAATGTACTGTGTAAGTGTTGGGGTTTTAATTATGTCTCCAAACAGCTTTTTGAAAATCTTTTTGTTTGCAAGACGGCGGACCATAATACTTAGAGGTGTTTCAACCGCCATTGGACCAAGCTCAGAGGTTCCATATGTATTCATGGTGTCCAAAAGTACATTTCTTACATCAGCTCTATTACTAAGATAATCTCGAAACTCTTCAGTAAATGCTTCTCCTGTGAAAATAAATCGTAGACTAAACTTTTTTAAAGGAATTCCTTCTGTATCTGCCTCGTCAATAACATCCTTTACAAATGGAGGGTATCCAGCAATTATCACCTGCTTAAATCGCGGTGCTATATTTCTAAGAATTTTTAATACCTCTGTTTTATTTACACCAGGAGTAATGATTGAAACTGGACGTTGTTTTGTGTGCACAGCCAAATATGCACCTGTGTAAATTCCCATACCCGCAGACCAAACACCCATACCAAAAGCAACAATAAATAGAGTTGGACCTTCTGTTGTTTTCTTGTTTCGTTCAAAGAATGAATCAACAACAAATGCTCGCCTCAAGTCTGAACTTAGTTCTCGTTCAAAATATGTTGGCTCTCCTGTTGATCCAGAAGTTGCATGAATGGTTAGAGGCCTCTTTATGTTTCCATTCCATGTTAGGGCTTCATAAGGATAAGCTCGTAGGTAATTATCCTTATCCATTGGTGGAACTTTCTTAAAATCTTTTATCGTTTTTATATCCTTATGATTTACACCATGTTTTGCAAGGAAGTCCTTATACGCAGGTACATTTTCGGCTGCGTCATGGAAAAGGCGCAGCATTTCTTTATTACCTTTACGAGTCCAGTATTTTGAATCATGCCGCTGCAGAAGATCAGGGAGATTCTTGGGCCGGTATGACGGACATTTGATGATATCTTCTCGCATGACTAAATTATTTAAAAACACTCCCGGCGCAAACGCTGACAATTTTTGTCATCATTCACACCTGGGAGTTTAAAATTCTCAAACACCATTATCCCCTCCCGAATATGCTCAGAGAGTGGCTTTTTTTCTTGTATTTCTTTATGCAGAAAATCTATCATTTTACATGAAAGTTATAACACTTTTTTTCATTAAAATCAATATTTTGCTCATACTGTGGATTACTTCGCAAACATAAATAAAGCAAATAGTGGAGAGACAAACCACCAGAAGAAGAACTCTGCAGGAGCAAACAATGCATCAAGCACAGGTGTAAATGCGTAGAAGTCTCTAATAGGAAGGATGTGATATGCACTTGCTAGAAGCATTGCAGTAAGGAGGAATGAGATCATCAAAAGAAAGATAATTCCACTTCTTCCTAAAAAGTCAGTAACCACCACTCTACTTAGAATGATATACGGAATAACAATAAAACTGACAAGCATTACACCGGTAAGCGTAAGACTTACAAGCGGTGACCCAACTGTTGATGCAAGTATCGTTTCCTTAAATGGAAAGACTGTATAGATAGCAAATCCTGCATATACTGCCATTGTAAGAGAAACAACTCCCCTCCTTCCTGAGCGGAACATAAAGAAAAGCATCAACCCAACAAGGATGATGACAAGAAGGAAATCGTTTATGAAAGTACCTGCATTTGCGGTAGTTGTCTGTATCAGCTCATTAGCTGCTTCAAAACTGAGGTTAGAGTCCATGCTCCTTTAATTGTCCCACAAGTTTCTTTGCTTCTGAAGTTAGCTTCTGTGGAAGGCTTACGGTAAGCCGAAGTAGGATATCTCCACGAACAGAACCCTGTGGCACTCCATGCCCTTTCACACGCAGTACTTCCTCAGTCTTTTTCATTGGAGTTATCTTCACCTCAAGCTTCTTTCCATCAAGAGTAGTTAGATTATAGAGCGTTCCTTGGAGTGCATCTGTTAGCTTTAGAGGAACCTCAACTACCAAGTTAGCTCCACTTCGCTTGAAGGTCTCATGTGCTGCTACATGTACCTTAATATACAAATCTCCAGCCTGACCATTTTTAATAGCCTCTCCAAGACCAGTCATTCGGATCATTTCTCCATCATTAATTCCTGCTGGAATAGCAATGTTGATCTCTTCTTCTTGCTTTCGTACCCCAGCACCTGCACAAGCTTTACATTTCTTCTTAGGAACTTTCCCTACACCTGCACAAGTAGAACACTCTGCAACAGTCTGGAATGTCCCAAAGATAGAGTTTCGAGTCTCATGCACTTTCCCTTGTCCATTACAGGCAGTACATGTTTCCATCTCAGAATCTTTCTCAGCCCCTGATCCATCACACTCAGAGCACTTAGATACTTTAGCGATAAGGATTTTCTTTTCTGTTCCAAAGACAGATTCTTTGAATGTAATCTCTGCATCCATTGAGATATCTCGTCCACGACGAGGTCGCTGTCCGCCACCAAAACCGGCACCTCCAAAACCACGCAAGATATCATCGATATTAATATCTCCTTGCTGGAATCCTGAGAAATCAAAACCTCCTCCAAATCCTCCTTGCTGCCCACCAGCAAAAGTACGACCATATGAATCGTATTCTTTTCGCTTCTGCTCATTTCCTAGCACGCTATATGCTTCAGAAACTTCTTTGAACTTTGCTTCATCTCCAGTTTTTCTGTCTGGATGATACTTCTGGGCTAGTTTTCGGAAGGCCTTCTTAACATCCTCCTGCGATGCAGATTTATCTACGTCTAGAATTTGATAATAATCTTTACTCATTAGTCTTAGGCTCCTCTTCCTTCACCTCAGCGTCCTGCACATCGTCCTTAGGAGCTTCATTTTGCGCTTCTGCAGCTTGTTTTTGCAAGATCTCCCCTATCTTCTGCATGCTTGTAGAAAGCTCCTCTGAAGCCTTTGTAATAGGCTCAAGCTCATCCTTATCTTTCACCTCATTAAGCGCTGTAATCTTCCCTTCGATCTCAGTCTTCACATCCTCAGGAACCTTATCTCCTGCATCCTTTAGAGACTTCTCTGCAAAGTGAATCATCTGATCTGCTGCATTCTTTGCATCTACAAGATCTTTCTTCTTCTTATCCTCATCAGCATGTGCTTCTGCATCTGCCTTCATCTTTTCAATATCTTCCTCTGAAAGTCCTGTTCCAGCTTCGATCTTAATAGATTGCTCTTTATTAGTTGCCTTATCCTTTGCAGTTACATTTAGGATTCCATTTGTATCTACATCAAAGACCACTTCAATCTGAGGCACACCACGAGGTGCTGGTGCAATTCCATCTAGGACAAATCGTCCAAGAGACTTATTGTCTGCTGCCATTGCTCGCTCTCCCTGAGTTACGTGGATCTCCACTGATGGCTGATTGTCAGCTGCAGTTGAGAACACCTGAGACTTCTGTGTAGGGATAGTTGTGTTCTTCTCGATAAGCTTTGTTGCAACATTTCCCATTGTCTCAATACCAAGAGATAGCGGGATAACATCTACAAGAAGCACATCCTTTACATCTCCCTGCATAATTCCAGCCTGAATTCCTGCACCGAGTGCTACCACCTCATCTGGGTTGATAGATCGGTTTGGCTCTTTCCCAAATAGCTCCTTTACCATCTCCTGCACCTTAGGCATTCGAGTCTGTCCTCCTACAAGGATAATTTCATCAATGTCTCCTGCGGCAAATCCAGAAGCCTCTAATGCTCGCTTTGTAATATCAATAGACTTCTGCAGGTACTCATCTGCAAGCTCCTCAAGCTTTGCCTTTGTCATTGTAAGCAGCAAGTGCTTAGGACCTTCTGCATCTGATGTAATAAATGGAATATTGATCTCAGTCTCTGAGTTATTTGAAAGCTCATGCTTTGCCTTCTCAGCAGCCTCATCAAGCCTTTGAAGCGCTAGTGGATCTTTACTTACATCAATACCACTTTCCTTCTTGTACTCCTCAGCAATATACTTAACGATAGCCTGATCAATATCACGCCCTCCCATATGTGAGTGCCCATCAGTTGATCGCACCTCGATAACATCATCTCCTACCTCTAGAATAGAAACGTCAAAGGTTCCTCCTCCGAAGTCATATACTGCAATTTTCTCATCCTTCTTTCGGTTAAATCCGTATGCAAGCGCTGCAGCTGTTGGCTCATTGATGATTCGCTTCACATCAAGACCTGCAATCTTTCCTGCAGCCTTTGTGGCGTTTCGCTGCGCATCATCAAAGTATGCAGGTACGGTAATGATTGCCTCTGTAATAGTTTCTCCTGTCTTAGCCTCAGCATCTGCTTTCATCTTTCCTAGAATCATTGCTGAAACTTCCTCAGGCCGATAGTCCTTATCTCCTAGAGTTACAAGCACTCCATCATCAGATCCCTTCTTTAGCTCATATGCGATAAGATCCTTATCTTTTTGTACTGAATCATCAGCAAATCGATGCCCCATGAATCGCTTGATTCCATAGACAGTGTTCTTTGGATTTGTAACAGCCTGTCGCTTTGCAACAGTACCTACAAGTCGCTCATTGTTCTTTGCAATAGCAACTACAGATGGAGTAGTTCGTGCCCCATCGCAGTTTTCAATAATAGTTGGCTCTCCTCCCTCAACAATAGCCATTGCTGAGTTAGTTGTTCCTAAATCGATTCCTAGAATTTTGCTCATGATATTTATTTGTTATTTGTTGCTACTTGTACTTTCGCAGGTCTAATAATTGTTTCTTTAAATTTGTATCCTTTTTGTAAAACGTTAACGATAGTATCTTCCTTTTCTTCTGACTCTACAGTTCCCATAGGCTCATGTAGATTCGGATCAAACATCTCTCCTGCTGGATCTAGCACCTCAAGTTCTAATCCATCGAGAATTTGTTTTTGAACCAAAGAAAGACCTTCATCCTCACTTTGAGATAGCGCGATGTCCATGCTATCTAGCGCTGGCAAGAGCTTTTCTACACTGGCTATCATTCCGTACTCAAATTTCTTCTCTCCCTCGTCTTCTAGCCGTTTTTTTGTGTTTATAAAGTCTGCTTTTGCCCGCTGCCATCCATCAAGATACTCTTGTTTTTCACTCTTGCAAGCCTTCAATTCTTCCTTCACTTTCTTGATGTCGGCTGTTTTAAAAGTAGACTCAGCTTCCGCTTCTTCTACAATTTCTACATCTTCATCATGCGTACTCATTTGATACTAGTATGGGAATTTTTTGGTTGGTGTCAAGAGAAAATTACTCATGCTACACTCTTTGTGTGTCTTACTCAGATAAAATTAAGAAATATAAAGATTTATACAAAAATCTTCAACCTTGTTACTGTAAAACTCTCGGAGAAACAGTTCACTTTAATGCTGATGGATTAAATCACCTGCTCTACAACAGGCGTCGACCCAGAAGTAAAAAGGAGCAGCTTTATAGAGCAAATTTAATTCCGTATATTTGCACAGTTATAGAAAACTCAAAAACTGCAACAAAACAACTACTGGTAGAAAAACCAACTATTGTCACCTGGAGCCTTGAATGTGAAATTGCTGTCACAGGCGGGAAACGAGTAATAAAAGTTATTTTATGTAAAAAAGGAGCGGGAAATGTAACTTTTTTAAGTGCTATGCAAAAAAGGTTTATAGCAAACAACAAAAACTAAAAAACCGAGTACAAGACTCGGTTTTTTAGTGTCCGTTGCTAGCTTAAGAATTCTTTAGCTAGGGAGGGGCTTTCGCCCACGGACAAAGGCACTATAACGTATTTTATATAAAAATCAATAACTTGTGTATAAAAACTTTTATGCATTAAAACCGGCTCTCGCCGGTTTTAATTTATCGCTTACTCCACTGTGCTGCCTTTCGAGCTTTCTTAAGTCCAGGCTTCTTTCGCTCCTTCACTCGAGGGTCTCGAGTAAGTAGTCCGTCTGCCTTAAGAGGTCCACGTAGCTTCTCTTCATTCTTTACGAGTGCTCGTGAGATTCCGTGCCGAACTGCATCAGCTTGAGCTCGCTGTCCTCCTCCTGTTACCTTTACTGTTACTGAAAAATCCTGCGTAACATCTTCATGCTTGAATGGCTCCTCTACAATCTGAGTGTACTCTTCTGAACTAAAGTACTCAGCAGCAGGCTTATCATTTACGATAACGCTTACTTTATCTGCAGGTGTAATACGCACACGTGCATTAGCACTCTTTCGTCGTCCAATTGCCTCTATGTATCGTGAATCAGCCATATTTATTTACTAAAAGTTACTCGCTTCATACGCTGTGCTCGAAGCTTATTTCCAGGAAGCATCCCGTAAATAGCTTTTCGCATAGCCTCCTCATATCCCTTCTTGTCGATAAGATCTTGTAGTGACTGAATCTTGAGTCCTCCTGGGTATCCTGAGTACCGCTGATACTCCTTCTGAGATCGCTTCTTCTCTGAGATCTTTAGCTTGTCTACATTCTCAATGGTTAGCGCAACTGGTGCTACTACATTCTTAGCAAACTCTGGTGTGTTCTTTCCAAGCAAAATAGTCGCAGCTTCTGTTGCTACTCGCCCAATGGGTCGATCTGTTGCATCAATTGTGTAAGTTGTATCCTCCATATTAAACAAAGCTAATGTACGCTACCTTTCGTCCATCTTCAAGTACTCGAGGACTCTTCACAATGCGAAGGTATCCACCAGCAACATCCTTGTATCGTGGCCCGATCTCAGCGAACAACTTATTCATAACCTCCTTATCATTTCCCAGACGAGCAGCGATAAGACGCCGGTTTGCAACCGTATCCTCTTTTGCTCGTGTTACAAGCTTCTCAACGTACGGACGAAGACTCTTGGCCTTTGCCTCTGTTGTCTCGATCTTCTCTTCAAGTACAAGGGCACGTGCAAGAGACCGCATAAGTCCTACACGTACTTTCTTTACTCGTCCAAAAGTTCGGCCTGTTGTCTGGTTTTTCATATATCTTACTTATCTTCCTTCAGCTCAGTTCCAAGCTTCTTAAGAGCTGCCTCGATTTCCTCAACTCCCTTAGCTCCAAGACCATCAAGTGCTACAAGCTCCTTGGCGCTCTTCTTTACAAGTCCTCCAACTGTTCGGATACCTGCCTCATCGAGTGCTCCTGCTACTCGTGCTCCAAGATCAAGAGTCTCGATTCGAGTCTTGTTTACATCCTCAGGAGCATCAGCTGCCTCCTCTGCGGGAGCCTCCTCCTCAACAGCAGGAATCTCAAGCTCCTCCTCCTGGAATCCAATAACAGCCTTAAGCTGGTGGATCATAGTCTCGATTGACTTCTCAAGTGCTTCTCGAGGAGAAACAGTTCCGTTTGTCTCAATAGAGATCTTTAGACGGTTGAAGTCTGTTCGATCTCCTACTCGCATGTTCTCTACTTCGTAATTAACACGACGAATTGGAGCAAATGTAGCATCGAGAGCAATAACTCCAATGTCTACCTTCTCCTTTGTAAGAGCCTCTTTTGGAATATATCCAAGTCCCTTCTCAAGCGTTAGCTCAAGATCAAGCTTTGTCTTTCCAGTTGAAGCAATGTGCTGATCTGGATTTACAACAGTAACCTGCCCTGGAAGCTTAAGATCCTTGGCAGTGATGTTTCCTGATGCTGAAAGAGTCACAACCTGTGGCTCGTCAGTTGAAAGATCAAAGTGAACCTTCTTAAGATTTAGAAGAATTCCTAGTACGTCTTCCTTTACTCCTTCGATAGTAGCGAATTCGTGGGCAACTCCATCAATCTTTACTGATGTGATAGCTGCTCCTGGAAGTGATGAGAGAATAATCCGGCGAAGAGAATTTCCCAATGTGTGTCCATACCCTGGGTATAGGTTATCAATTTCGTATACTCCAGAGTTATCTTCCTCCTTAACAACACGTGGTTTACTTGGCAATGTGATTTGATATTCCATATGCGAGGCTTATTAACGACTATAAAATGACATAACGGCTGTTAGATCTCCTGCTGCTTCTGTAACAACATATGTTGGAAGATCAGACACTTCAGCTGAAAGCTCCTTTGGATTTGGCTTTAGCCATCCAACAATAGTTGCGTTTGTCATTCGATCAGAAGCTGATGCAAAGAGCGCAGCGCTCTTACTTCCTTCTCGAACAGATACAACATCTCCTACCTTTACTTTGTGACTTGGTACGGTAATTTTCTTTCCGTTTACTGTGATGTGTCCATGAGAAACCATCTGACGTGCTCCACGACGAGTTGTAGCAAGCGTTGCTCGTGCTACGATATTATCAAGTCGTCGCTCGAGAGCTTTGTGTAGCTCCTCTGCAGGATTTACACCACTCATCTCAAGAACTGCATTGATGTAGTTTCGGAACTGCTTCTCAGTAATTCCATAGGTAAATCGAACCTTCTGCTTCTCAAGAAGCTGCTTACCGAAGTCTGACACATTCTTGCGTCGTCCTCCTCGACGAATCTTACTCTTGCGTGCTTCAGAAAGCGCAAACTTCTGAGTCTGAGTTTTCTCAAACACACTTGCACCGAGTCGCTTCGCGATTTTGTATTTTGGTCCGATTTTCATAGGCTATACTCGACGTGGCTTAGGTGGACGTGGTCCATTATGTGGAACCGGAGTCGCATCCTTAATGTTTACAATATTGATTCCTTTTGAGGCGAATCCTCGCAGTGCACTTTCGCGTCCTGCTCCCACTCCTCGAATTACAACTGACGCTTCCTTCATTCCCATAAGGGCAGCCTTCTCTCCCACAAGCTCACCAATCTTAGCAGCTGCATATGGAGTACTCTTTCGAGCTCCTCCAAATCCAAGCGCTCCTGATGTTGACCACATTACTGTGTTTCCGTCAGTATCAGTTAGCGTTAGCTTTGTGTTGTTGAAAGTTGCCTCAACGTTAAGAACACCGTTCTCAAGACGCTTACGTGGAACTTTAGAAAGTGATCGGTTCTTTCGTCCCTGATCAACTCCTCGTCCAGATTTCTTTGCAATTCGTTTCTTTCCCATACTGATTACGTCTTCTCTACCTTACGTCGTCCACTTCCCATAGTCTTTCGTACGTTTCCTCGAACTGTTCGAGAATTTGTCTTTGTTCGCTGTCCGCGAGCTGGAAGGTGTCGCTCATGTCGAACTCCTCGATATGCACGAATATCCTTAAGGCGCTTAATGTTCTGAGAAACTTCACGTCGAAGGTCTCCTTCGATCACTCCGCCCTCAATAATAGTTCGAATCTCCTGCTCTTGGTCCTGACTTAAATCTTTCGCTTTTGTTGTATACGGAAGATTAAGCCCATCTAAAATTTCTTGAGCTTTGGGTCGTCCAACCCCATGCACTGCTGTTAGAGCAATGTTGAGATCTTTCTCATCAGCAATTGTAATTCCTGCAATTCGCATATACTAACCTTGTCGCGCTTTCCGCCGTGGATTTTGCTTATTAATACGGTAAATTCTTCCTCGTCGTCGTACGAGTTTATCTCCTGGCTGTTGCTTTTTTACTGATGCTCGAACTTTCATATTTAGCCTCTTCGGACAATTCGTGCCTTACCTCCGTAGGGGTCTTTTACCACCTCTACAGCATCACCAACCAACACACGGATTCTATGAATCCGCATCTTCCCAGCAAGATAAGCGAGACCTTCCTCACCATCTTCATACTGGATACGAAACAGGAGGTTAGGCAATGCCTCCCCCACTGTCCCGCGGATAGTTTCTTCTTCTTTCTTCGCCATGTGAAGCAGGCCCCATCCTAACAGGGTGTCCCTATTCCGTCAACACCTCTATTGCGCTTAACTAAGCGCTAAGAAGCATTTACAGAAACAGTGATTTTTTCACTGTCAGTTGGGAAAGAATTTCGCCAAAATGGACGAAGAATTAGCTCTGCTCGATCAATACCTGAGATGTTTCCTAGCACTGATTCGGCTGCCTCTCTGCTCTTTCCTGCAATACCAGTCTTTATCTCCTCTGCTGATACTTTCCATACAATATCTACAGTACCTTCTAGTGCTACAGATAGCTCTGTTGCGCCCTGCAATTCACCTGCAGATGGTAGATTGCTTACCTTTAGAGTGTTTGTTGCGCCAATAGTTACATCGTCTTCATCGTATGAAGCGATAGTCTTTTCAGCTAGTGATCCAGCTAAAGCATCTGTTGGAAAGACAAGAGCGATAGCTGTTCCCTTCTCTCTTATGTTTGCTTGCCCTGATCCATCGTCTGCTCCATTACTTAGAGACTCAAAGACAACCGCTACAGAATCTTCAAGGAGTGTAAATCCACTTGGGATCTGATCTGCGATAGTATCGTTTAGATCTTTGGTTAGCGCCTCACGTGCAATTGCCCTAACTTCAGCAGCTTTGCTTTCGCTCACCACTGCTCGCTCTCCAATGAACCCTCCTGAAAGTGGAGTCTTTGCTTTTGCGTAGAGACTTTCAAATTGAGGTGACCCCGCAAGTCCTGGAATGGTGAAATCTACAAGCCCAACATTGTATGCTTCCCCTGCCTCATCAGCATGGATAGTTACCTCTACTGTTCCTGGCTTTCCATCTTCCATCCCTGGGATAACAACAGGTTCTTTTACACGGAAGATTCTTCCATCTGGAGATTCAAACCGAGTATTGGTAACCCATCGCTGCTGTGTACTACTGAATTCGTTGTATATCGTTACAACTCCACTTGCTCGCTCTTCTACTGTTTCCTTTCCATCTGCTGGAACTGGTTGCGTTGCAACCTTTTCAATTTTTACAACTTCAAATGGCAGAGGTGCAGTTTCAACCTCTGATGCCTCCAAAGTTGTGTTAACTGGCACTTCTCGCTCAAGAGGGTGTACAACTACTTTTGCTCCTGCAAAAAGCATTGCGACACCACCTCCTACGATTAGTGCACCGATTAGTATTAAAAATAGAGTAATAATAGGTCGTCCACTTTTTTGACTTGGTTCATAAGTGTCAGCAACTGGTACTGGCTCACTTGATGCCGCCCGACGACGTGACGGTGGAATTATGTCTTCTACACGTTTTGCGCCCATATGCCCCGTAGTATATCACGGGTTCATATAAGAAAACCCCCGCCATTAAATGACAGGGGTTTGTGTAGTAAATTAGGCTGTTTTCTTTGGTTCTGCAGCTTTCGCCCGCATTGACCGAATTGCTGCGACGCTTCGACCAAGTTGCTTACTAAGAGATTCGTCAGAGGGGCGATCTGAATTAGTGATCGCTTCAATATCTCTGCTGCTCCATTCAGCATTATGGTTGCGCGGATCTTCTTGGAAATTACCTTCACGAAAAGAGTCACCACTGGATGAATCGCTCCCTTTTAGCAAGAAAAGGTTGCGTAGAGTTCGCAGCTCAACATCCATCTCATGAAGTGCTGCAGCAATAGCTGCACGTTCATCAGTATTCATTTGTTTAATGACAGTCTTTTTCGGAACTTTTTTTAGCCACTCAACAACCGTGAGAATTTTAACCCTCACTTTCTCAGCAGACATTCTACTCCCTCTTACTGCTTTTTCAGAAGGAAGTACTGCATCCTGAGTAATTACAGAGCGCAACTCTTTAATTGTGAGACGTTCATTTACAGCTTTTGCTGCATAATGAAACTGATCTTCGCCTGAAGGTAACTGCGCCAAAAGGCCAACGAATTGGAGTCCTAGACCTTTCTCTGCAATGAGAGACTGTACGCCCTCAGGCATACTTAAAAGCTCCATGCGAGTTCGCACATAACTTTCAGTTTTTCCAACTTTCTTTGCAGTCTCCTGGACTCCCAACCCATAATCTTTCATGAGCCTTAAAAAGGCATGCGCCTCCTCAAACGGAGTGAGGTCTTCACGGTGAAGATTTTCTGCAAGAGCCATCAGTAAATAGTTGAGTGGACTTTGTTCTTCCACAACAAGAGCTGGAATGTCTTTGCAACCAGCCTTTTTTGCAGAACGAACTCTGCGTGAACCAATAATAAGTTCATACATTGAGTCTCCACACGGGGCAACTATAATAGGCTGTAACAAGCCTTCTCCTGTAAGAGAATCTGAGAGCTCAGAGAGTGGATCTTCTTTATATTCTGTGCGAAGAAGAACCACTTTTTCCTGAATGGCATTCAGAGGAATGCGCACTGTATCACCACGAACTAAAGATGTGACACTCATTTCTTTCTCCTTTCTTTAAAGGTTTTTGAATGAGACCTTGCAGACCCTAAGGTCTGCCTATACTCTTCATGAGTCATTCTTTGGAGCCAAGCTTTAGTGGACCACACTTTACAGTGTGACCTATATGAGATTCCTGCAGCCTCAACCGCAGCTCCCCAAGATCCGAATCTAGATATTGCTGCACCAAGTAACCCGGCATCTATCTTTTGAACGTTCTTCAGATTAAGGCGAATGCCTTGCTTTAAAAGCTTTCTGATTTCTTTTATTATTTTTCTTTTCGTCCAAGATCGAACTTTTCGAACTTTCTTATAGGGAACTCCTGCAGCTTCAACTGCAGCTTTCCAAGATCCGAAGTATTTACATCCAGCTGAATAGAGCTTGGAAAGATTTCCTTCTCGCATAGCACCCACATTTAGTGAGACACCTTTTTCTCGAAGCTTTCTTATTATTCTAATAACAATCTTCTTATTCCACTTTTTGAAAGAAGGTTCATCTATTTGAGAAAACCCTGCAGCAACACGAGCTTTTCGCCAGCTGTATGGGCCGGGAAAAAATCTTTTTGCAGCATGTACAAGACTATTATTTTCTTCAGTAACAAGACCATGGCTTATGGACTTGCCCTGAGCAGAACGTTTTTTTATTTCTGCAATAACCAGCTCTTTGCTCCAATAGGGCTTTACGCCCGTATACACAGAATCATATAGAATTCCTGCAGCCTCTACTGCAGCTTTCCAAGATCCGAAGTATTTTACAGTAGCAGCATAGAGTCGGCGCTCATTTTGCTGCACGTGATTAGAATTTAGTGGCTCACCATTTTCATGACGAGCTTTTATCCTTCTCACGATTATATCCTTTGTCCACACAACCTCACGGTTGGGAACTTTTACCTTTACGGAATCATACGGAATTCCTGCAGCCTCTACTGCAGCTTTCCAAGATCCAAGATGCTTACAAGCAGCTTGATACAAGGGACTGCAATTTTTCTGTATGTAGTTAGAGTTCAATGGCTCACCATTTTCATGACGAGCTTTGATTGCTGAGACAATGATCTCAGCACTCCACTTTCTTTGTGCAGACATGTGAGACCTCCTCTCTTTTGCCTAATTTATTTCAAAGAACACTTTAAAAGTTATACTTATTGCAGCAAACAATGTCAATCTTTCTTAAAGTCAAAGTCTATAAGCTTCACTTCTGAATCAGGCCCTACTTTATCTCCATAGTATCCTCTATATGTTTTATACATTTCTTCATCTGAAGAATACCTCTCATGCCCCTCCCAGTCTTTATCGGTTAATGTACCTAATGTTTTAACTTCAACAGAGGCAATTTCCCCAACACCAACTTCTTCCAAAGTTTTTTTATTTAGAAAAAGAATTTTATCTCCAACAGAAAGATCTTTATCATCAAAAAGTCTCCAGGTTGTTGTTTTTTCTCCTGAGAGCAGAAGCGGAACAAGATTTGGAGCAAATTTAAGCGTTTTCATATTTTTTACCACTCCACCTTCTTGCTATAAAACAGAGCAAGTAGTCCATGGAATAAGTCCCTGTCACTCTCTCCCATAAATACAACATGATCTGTTAGGTTTTGAGACTTAAGGCCAATAACAGTAAATGGATGATCTCCAAGACGAAGCGCATGCACATCTTGTCGTGTCATTATTTCTTCAAATGTCTCTCTACATGAGAAATCAGATAGTATGAAAAATGTCTGTGGGAGTGCGTACTTTCGCGCAAGATCTGCAAGAGATGAAATAACAGCACTTGCCCACTCACTCTTTGCTTCTCTTTGTGCCCCCTTCACTGTGTCTACTGTTGTTGGGTGCAGCATTCCACTCTTTACAAGATCTCCCACCTCCTCAGCTGGTACTGTAGGCACTGCTTTTTTAACTGCTCTTGTAATAGAGTGTATTCCCTCTAGCGCTGTTGCTACACCTGTAAGGATTCCTTTCTTAACCAAAAGAAGATCTGTTGCCTCACCTGTAACAATAGCTGCCAAGAAGTCTGGCTCATGTACAAAAAGATCTCGCATAACCACATAACTCAATGCTGGAGCAGATTGCATCTTAATTGGTTCAACATGGAAAGTCTTTGAAAGATGACTTGTTATCCTGTCGTGCACTGAAATAGGAATAACACTGGCAAGACCCAATACACTCATACGTTGTGCTCGTTTTCCAAATGGCTTTGCAGTCTGGTATCCATTTACAAGCACTTCGATAATAGAGTGATCTACAAGCATTGAAGTTGCAGGATCAATACCGAGCGCTCCTTCTATCTTTTCTTTTGCTTCTTCAATATCCTTTGTTGAGATTCGCTTTCCCCCAGGGAACTTCTCAGTGTGTGATCTAAGCTGTGTCCTCTGCCATGGAGATCCAACTGACACCACCACATCATCTACATGACGAACTCCACAAGATCGAGAAAGAGCCGCAGACCCTTCATGCTCAAGCTTATGCGTTAGCTTAGTTAACCCTTCATCTAATATACGAAGAAGCTCTCTTGGCGTTGCTTCATCAGTAACTGGAAGAGGAATTCTGGTGCTGTAACAGATATGTGGTGCTTCACCTTTATTAAGCACGGCATATGCCCCACCTAGTGAAAGTGATCCAATATCAATTAATGCAACCGTTTTTGTTTTTGTGCGCCCAAACGGCATAGTTTCTTTATTGTATTACAGCTTCGCAGCTTTTTCTGCTCTTATTCAAGCACAGCCTTAATCCTGCGAACTCCAGCAGAGCTTGCCCCCTCTTTTTTAATACGAAATACTCCAAGGTCTTTTATATTCTCTACGTGCGGCCCACCGCAGAACTCAAGAGAATAATCTCCAATACTGTATACACGAACAGTATCCCCATACTTCTCTTCAAATAGTCCGATAGCTCCTCGCTTCTTAGCATCTTCCATTGAAATATCTTCAAAGGTTACGGGAAGCTCCTTTGCAATCTGCTCATTTACAATCTTTGTTACCTCCTCCTTCTCTTCATCTGTCATCTTTCGATCAAATGAGAAGTCAAAGCGTAGCCGCTCAGGTGTAATATTACTTCCCTTTTGCATTACGTC
>DFOU01000013.1 GCA_002376865.1 Patescibacteria group bacterium UBA3533
AGACCTCGACCTTACACTTATTGACCAGATGCCAACTGGAAGGAAACCAATTATTACCGAAGTAATTGGAAAAGATGGTCGAGGTGTAATGTATGAAAAGGTAAGAAGGCAATTAGAAGCTGGAAGACAGGCATACGTTATTTGCCCACGAATTGATGAGCCGGACCCAAGCAAAGAAACAGCACTGCAGGCAAAGTCTGTAAAAGCAGAGTGTGCACGATTAAGTAAAGAAGTCTTTCCTGAATACAATATAGATATTTTGCACAGTAAGATGTCTCCTGCAGAGAAGGAAGAGACCATGGCTCGTTTTGAAAGAAAAGAGGTAGATATTCTTGTTGCCACTTCTGTAGTTGAGGTTGGAGTAAATGTACCTAATGCAACCGTGATTATTATCGAAGGAGCTGAGCGCTTTGGTCTAGCTCAATTGCATCAACTCCGAGGACGTGTAATCAGATCAAATCATCAAGCGTATTGCTACGTATACCCTGAAAGCTATGGACCAACTACAGAAGAGCGCCTTAAAGCTCTTACAACTGCCAAAAATGGATTTGAACTGGCTGAATATGACTTAGGTATTCGTGGAGGTGGAGAATTATATGGAAGGCGACAATGGGGAGTATCTGATGTTGCCATGGAAGCAATTAAAAACTTGAAGATGGTAGAGGCTGCGAGGAAAGAAGCAAAAGCTTTAATTAAAAAAGATCCAGAATTAAAGAAACATTCTGTGCTACAAGAATATATAGAAGCGAAAGCAGAAGACTTACATTTTGAATAATATTTGCTAGGGTCTTTGTAGGAGGTGTAAAAATGAAAATGTTCTTTATATGGGCTTTGCAAAGCCTGTGGGCCAGACTCGTGCTTTTGTTTCGAATTCTGGCCACAATCATTTTATTTTTCTGGGGCATGGTCCAATCTTTGCTGCGATTTTTTATCGCAGCTCCCCTTCTTGCGACATGGGTAATATTCAGAAGCCCTCGCGGGATGAAAAAAGATCGCTGGATCGCCTGGCGACTTGCTCGCGCACACCGCTTCGGACGAAAACTTAGCGTTGAAAAAAGACAACGCTTGGAACAGTTTCTTGAAGCAAAGATTCTTCGAGAAGTGAAGCGTCCGTCTATCGTCGAAAATCAGATGATCGAGTGGGAGACCATCTTCCTTGATCTGGTTCCCAGAAAAGACTTGGAGGTTCGCACATAGCGGACCTCTTTCTTTTTGAGTATAGTATGAAGGCTCACCACCCATAGCTCAGCGGTAGTAGCACCGAGCTTATACCTCGGCGGTCCCAGGTTCGATCCCTGGTGGGTGGACAAGATATAGTTTAAATTGTATAATACATACAGGTAGTTAAGGAGACGACCCATGGAGTATTCCCCTCTTTTGGTGCCGTTCCTTCAGTTGCTCGGCATTGCAGCTTTATTGGCACTAGCCTTTGGACTAACACTGCTATTCATCTCCCCAGACTATGGAGAAAAGAAGAGTGGCGTTATCGATGTTGAGTTCACCGAGGTTCCGCCTCAAAAACCTTATGAGCCCGGCAGCATAGTCGACAAAAAGGCCTGAACAGTTTTTGTTCAGGCCTTTTCCTATTTCTCTTCTATATCTGCGTGCTCTATATCTAATTTCTTTTTGGGCGTAATACCATTTGCAATAAGAAGCTCTTCAAACTCAGCTCTCTCAAGCGTTTCGACTTCAATAAGTTTCTTCGCAATTACATCAAGTGCATCCTTGTGCTTTGTAAGAATTTTCTTTGCTTCCTTCTTTGCATCAGTAATAATTTTCGTAACTTCCCCATCAATCATTGCAGACACTTCTTCTGAGTATCCCTTTTCACTCATTCCTCCACCAAACAGTGGCTTCCCTCCATCACTCTCAAGCGCGATAGGTCCAACCTTAGAACTCATTCCCCACTTCGTAACCATATTACGAGCTAGGTTTGTAAGAACCTGAAGGTCATTTGATGGTCCTGTTGTTAGATCTCCAAAGATCATCTCTTCTGCAACATATCCTCCAAGCGTTACCGCAATATCATCGTGGAACTCTTTCTTTGAGTGCATTCGCTTATCTTCAAGAGGAAGATTGAGCGTGTATCCTGCTGCTCGTCCTCGAGAAATGATTGAGATCTTGTGCACGGGATCAGCATACGGAAGCACTGATGCAACAAGTGCGTGCCCTGCCTCATGGTATGCAGTTATTTCCTTTTCCTTTGCAGATAAAATGTGACTCTTTCGCTCAGGTCCAAGCATCACCTTTTCGATAGATCGGATAAGGTCGTACTGCGTAACAGTCTTCCTGTTCTCACGCGCAGCTAAGATGGCTCCCTCATTCATAAGAGACTGGAGTTCAGCTCCAGAGAACCCTGGGGTTCGCTCTGCAATAACCGCAAGGTCTACATCATCATGGAATGGCTTCTTTACCGCGTGGATCTTAAGGATATCCTCTCGATCTTTTCGATCAGGCACATCAATAGTTACCCTTCGATCAAATCGCCCTGGACGCAAAAGTGCAGGATCGAGTACATCTGGCCTATTTGTAGCAGCCATAACAATTACTTTATTGTTTGGCTCAAATCCGTCCATCTCTACAAGAATCTGATTGAGTGTCTGCTCACGCTCATCATTTCCTCCTCCCATTCCAGCACCACGAGATCGTCCTACTGCATCAATCTCATCGATAAAGATAATTGCTGGCGCCATTTGCTTTGCCATCTTGAAGAGATCTCGAACGCGAGACGCTCCAACTCCGACAAACATCTCAACAAACTCAGATCCTGAGATTGTGAAAAACGGTACACCCGCCTCACCTGCCACAGCACGTGCAAGAAGTGTCTTTCCAGTACCTGGTGCTCCCATGAGAAGAATTCCCTTTGGAATACGAGCTCCAATATCCAAGAACTTCTTTGGACTCTTAAGGAAATCTACAACTTCAACCAACTCTTCCTTTGCCTCCTTGGCCCCTGCAACATCTTTAAAGGTTACGCGTTGGTTTTTGTCAGCTGGATCGATAATACGAGCCTTACTTTGTCCAAAGTTAAGTGCCTGTACTCCCGCTCCCTTTATCTGCCTTGTGAGGAAGTAGAAAAGAACAATAAGGAATATAAGAGGAATAAGGAATGGCCCAAGTGTAAGAAGCCAGAACCCAAGTCCACTTTGATTTTTAATTTCAATAGTCACCCCAGACAATTGATCATTGCTTACGCCATAGTTAGCAAGCGTTTCTGTTATTGCAGTATTTACTTCTTTTTTAGATTTCTTTTCACTCTCATCAAGGTATGCAATTTCAAGTGTGTCTCCTGATACAACAATAGACTCAACAAATCCTGCCTGCACATCTTGTGCCACTTGTGAGAGTGCGATTTCTTCCTTTTCTTTTCCATCTCCCACAAAGACGGTAAAGAGTGCCATTAATAGGAAAATAGCCGCGATTCCTGTTAAAAGATTAGAACTAAATGAAGGTATTTTAGGTGTCTTTTTACTACGTTTTACTTGCTTTTTCTGGGGCTTACTCATAGGGTGCTATTATACACAACGACAGATATCTTCCTATGGGAATATTGATTCAAAACAAAAAAGCGCACTTTGATTTCGAGATTTTAGAAGAAATTGAGGCAGGAGCAGAGCTTCTCGGAACTGAGGTGAAATCGCTAAAAAATAACCAAGGGTCACTCGTTGGTGCTCGTGTGGTTGTTCGCGGTAGCGAAGCACACCTTGTAGGAGCTACCATTCCTCCATTTCAGGCAAATAATGTTCCTGAAGAGTATGACCCGGAGCGTCCAAGAAGACTTCTTTTATCTAAAAAACAGATCGACCAGGTACAGCAAGCAGAAGAAAGTGATGGTTTGACCACCATTCCCCTTTCATGGTATAATAAAGGAAGGTTGGTAAAGCTTTCTATTGGAATCGCAAGAGGAAAAAAGAAAGCAGATAAGCGAGAAAAAATTAAGGCTCGTGATATTGGAAGAGATATTGCCAGAGCCTTTAAGATTCGCTAACCTTAAGTCAGAGCACCTTTACACATTAGATTTTCTGAAGGTACAGAATTGAAGCCCGTACCCTCCCCTTGGGAGTTGTGGTAGCCATATTTTAGGAGTTATTAAATGGTAAATATAGAAAAAGTTGAAAATCAATATCGAAATGGCATGGGGGTCTCATATTTTGATTTCCTCCTACATACGGATCCTTCGGGGGTGCACCCAAAGCACATCGAGGATCCTGATGCGGACGCATTCGAATTTGAATTCGAAGAGCCAGACGGCACGCCAATCGATCAAATTTTTCAACACTGATCTTTCTTGGGGAATTGCAACAGTAATTCCCCTACCTTCAGAGAACCTAATGTCATTCACGGAAAGCACAGTAGCAGCTAGTGTGTTCCCCGGGGATGATCGGCTTCGACATTCTTGTACCTTGATAATGTGCGACATCGTGCACGTTCGTTAACACGTAAAATTGCGAACACCATATACATGCAAACAATTCATTTGCACGTGCGGTAAAGTCACCATTTAGCATGGCTGACTTCGCATTCGCTCGCGTTTAAGCTAGCGGCTCAGTACAATCCTTTTCTTGTGGGGAGCGTACATGAGGTTATCTCGCAAGATCGGAAAACATATGTGCTCCATATATTTTCTTAAACCTTAGAGCTCGACGTGACTGGGTTTTGTCTACTTCTTACCACCACGTTTAAATCCCTGAGGTAGACTATGTGTCGTAGAAGCATCGTCGAGAACATTTTTGGACGCGGGTTCGATTCCCGCCATCTCCACAAATAAGAAAGGCCTTTGAAGGCTCTTTTCTATTGGCAAAATAGTATTTTTAATGTACTGTCTCATACGTATCAACTCAGTGAGTGGTACTGAACAGTGTTCACAACAGAAAGAAAGACAGACCGATGGAAAATATTCTTTGCGACCAGACCTCCCACATGATCGTGAAGTTTGTTGGCGTATTCCCGGAAGGGATCAACCGACTTCACGATGCCATCAAGCATTTGAACGAGAGCGACCTGTTCGAAGGAGCAGCTGAGAAGGTCGAACTTCTCAGCAGCAAATTCTCACACGAACACGGAAGCTATGTGGTTGAGGTCCGCATTCCGTACAAGATTCACAGAGATTTCCGGGACGCAAAAGTTCCGCAAGAAGTCGTGACCGCGCTCTTTGCCGCGATTAATGAATTTCAATGTGAAGCGTAATAAGGGCACCTAGCCTGCAATCAAGGGCCGTTGATGGAAACATCTTCGGCCCTTTTATTTTCTCTGATGTCTATTATCTTTATTTCTTTATATATTTCGTAAACCCAACTACGTAGATGGTTCCAACTTTCATACACGATCTCCACAAATAACAAAAGACCCTTCAAATGGAGGGTCTTTTGTTATTTGAAGCTATTCCTCAGAACTATAGAAGAGCTCTATAGCATCATTTTCTCCAATAATGTAGGAAGTGTAGTCGCCTACAACTTCTCCATTTACACGCATTTCAATCAGCGCCCCAAAAGCTGTTGCTATATCCTTCCCCCAAATATCAAAGAAATTTGTAAGAAGAAGATCTTCTGTGCGTACAGTTTCTCCAAACTCAAGATGAAGTACACCATCTGCAACATCCTCTACATGTGTGTGCATTGGATAGTGCCCTCCTACAAGACCAACGTTTGCAGGAATGTCTTGCTTTATTTCATCTGAGTAGATGGTAAGCGTTGGATGCCAGTGCAAACCTTGCTTTGCAACTACATCCTCACCGCCTGATCCAATACCTCCTGCCCACCAGAGTAATCCTCCAAGTGCAATAATTCCTACAATAGTTATTCCTAGATTTTTCATATTACTTTCGTGATTCTTCAATAAGCTACTTTTTAAACACCAACGCAAGCGCCATAAACGCTAACCCTACATCTCGAATACCAGAAGGCGTATTCCCTAGAGACAGTGCAATGAGGAAAAGGTGCAAAGCAACAATAAGTGCACTTATCCGCACAAAGATTCCAAATAGAATAAAAGCACCAAGTATTATCTCTACCCCTCCATTTAGAAGCACAATAAGCTCTGGAGTAAATGGAGATATATTTACTACCCACTCAGGAATAAAGTATGTCCACTTAGATGGATCAAGTATTTGATTTATTCCAAACCAAAACAGAACAATAGAAAGTCCGACACGAAGGACACACTGCATTGTTATTTTCATGACTGCGCCCCCTCAATTACACCAAGTGTTCCGATAAACTGCCCAACCTTGGGAAGCATCTGTGCTCTATCCTCTCCATGCTGTGCATTGAGTGCCTCTTCAAATTTTGTAGACTCACCACACACAGAGATAATTGCTTCCATTCCTCCTGGATGCTTTCCTACCCAATCTGTTATGTCATATACAGATCCTGCGTATGACACCCAACAATCATCTTTTGAGTTATGAAGCGCCAACTCTTCATCTGAAATCATTGGTGCAAAACCACCACTATTTTCATTGCTCTCTTCCTCTACTATCACCTCTTCTTCTGTCTCTATAGGGTTGGTAAATACCTCAAGACTGCTTGATCGCCAGATAAGAAGCAGCCCTACTCCCACTACGATAAATACGGCTATAGTTACTGTTGCTTTGTTCATATACAGACAGTATACATCCGATTGACAAGCATCAGCAAAATACGTACCTTCATGTTAGATTCACATTCAACATTTTGGAGCCATACCATGGAAATCACACCTGATTTTCTTATTAAGCGAAACATACTCTTTGTTGTCAGCGAAAGTCTTGGCATTCAAGTTGGAGAGTATGTTGAGGAAGGTGCAGTTATCTCGGTTGATAAAGACCAGGAAACTGCGACAGTATGCTTCATATACCACGGATACAAGTCCGCAACTGAAGAGGTTCCCTTTTCTCACATTTACTCTGTGGAAGATTTGGGAAATGGCACCTTTCTTCATATGTGTGGCTTCAAGGGAAATTGTCACGATCTTCGAGACAAAGCGCCATTTGGGACCCACAAAATCCCTGAAGTGGCTGATGACTGATCTTTTGGAACCACCAACACCCTGTTGGTGGTTTTCCTTTTATATAGAGCTATATTTCGTTGCTTTTGCACACCTCACATGGTATAGTCCTAGCCACAATCCAACGCTTTGAAAAACGAACGAATTAGAATCAATGAAGAAATTCGCGCGAAAGAACTCCGCGTAGTCGGCGCCGAAGGCGCCAATTTGGGTGTTATAACCCTAGAGGAGGCACTTAAAGCAGCACAGGATGCCGGGCTTGATCTTATTGAGATCTCTCCCAAAGCAAAACCCCCTGTTGCCAAGGTGATGGATTATGGTAAATTCCAGTACGAGCAGAAGAAGAAGGACAGCGCAATGCGCGCTAAGAGCAAGCCAACAGAGACCAAGAGTGTCCAGGTAAAAATGGGTACTGGCGAGCACGACAAAATGCTTAAAGCAAAACGTGCAGCAGAATGGCTCTCTGAAGGACACCGTGTAAAAGTTGAATTGTTCCTCAAAGGACGATACAAGTACATGGATCAGGCTCTTCTTAAGGGAAAACTTGAAGAATTTCTAAAAGTTATCCCACACGCATTTAAAATCGCTGATCCTGTTCGGAAGGTTCCAAAAGGATTTGCAACCGTAATCGAGCGAGAAGTTACAAAGAAAAAACATGAAGACAAACAAGTCATTCACAAAGAGACTAAAGACGACCAAGAAGGGTAAGATTATTGCCAGGGCAAAAGGGCAAGATCACTACAATGCCAAAGAAGGTCGAAAGACAAAGACGACAAAGCGTCAGCCTGTTTCTATTTCTCTTACAAACAAGGCAAAGCGACGGTTCCTACCTCGCGTATAATTTTTAGTATTTACTATGGCACGAGCAACATCAGCAGTAGCACGAAATAAGCACCGAAAGGAAGTCCTTAAGCGAACTAAGGGGTTCATGTGGGGGCGAAAGAACAAGGAAAAGCTAGCAAAGCAGGCGCTATTTAATGCAGGAGAATATGCTTTCGCACACCGAAAGGATAAGAAGAATGACTTTAGAAAGCTTTGGATCGTTCGAATCAATGCAGCACTACGTGCTCTTGGAGGAGGTTCATACAGCCGACTTATCGATACACTCAATAAGAAGAATATCGAGCTAGACCGAAAAGCTCTTGCAACACTTGCCAAGGACAAACCAGAAGTATTTGAAAGAGTAGTAAAAGAGATCTCATAAGGAAAGCCCCGAAAGGGGCTTTTTTAGTTTTTCTGAAATAGTCTTATTGCATTGCCAAACTACTGTTGGCGTACATTGGATCTTCGGTAACCTCAGCTTCACAGAGGGCTTCTGCCCATTCAGGAAGTTCATACGCAGCGGCTTTCTTTTCCGAAGAAAATTCCACCTCCATAATCACAAGGCCGACATGAGCACCGCAGAAACAGTCGATGACATATTCATCAGTCTGGCTCGTAATAAACGAGAAGCGCTCTTTCTCGATGCTCCCACAGGACATTCGTTTCAAAAGAGCAAGCATTTCGTCCGAAGCAGAAATCTCACACTCATGCTCTTCACGAGTCAATAAGCCCGGACCCTTCACTGCAAGAACCGGTTGTTGGGACTCTCCAACCCGGACACGGACAACACCTTTTTCTGAAGCAGCAAGATAAAACTGTTTCAAAAAATGGCGTGTTGCACAAGGATCTGGAATTGCTTCAAGATCCGGAAACTTACGCAGCTTAAATCGCCGCTCGATTTCTGTTCCCATCTTTCTAGCCTCCTTCTAAAGAACGGGAGAAGAATACCAGAAAACTACGATAAGGTATACACCTTCCCTTTCTCCGGCACTATAGCCTTCACATCTAAGAAATCATGCAGTCTTTGAGCTAAGAAGCTGGCAGGCCCCGGCTCTCCCATAGCAAGGAATGCTGTATCAAGCTTTGTGCTTGTGTGAGAGACAAATTCTACAAGGTTATCTCTATCAGCATGAGCTGAATATCCTGAAAGCGTTTCAATAGTTGCCTTTACCGACACCTCTTTATTAAAGATACGAACTTTCTTCCCTCCATCTTGAAGTACTCGCCCCATACTTCCTGCGGCTTGGTACCCCACTATCATAAGCGTGCTCTTTGGATCATCTAAATACTGCATCTCATGATGCTGAATACGTCCTCCATGACTCATACCAGCTCCAGCGATAATAATCTTTGGAGACTCTGCATGTAGGATTGCCTTTGATGCATCACGAGACTCTGTCTTCTCAAGGAAATCGAAATCAAAAATGTCTCCTTCTTTTTTAATCTCTCCCTGAAGATCTTGTTTTAGATACTTACTATATTTTTTATAAATTTCCGTAACCTTAATCGCCAGTGGTGAATCAAGGAATACTGGAATCTTTGGAATCTCTCCTGCTTCCATCATATTTGAAAGGTTATAAAGGAGTATCTGTGTACGCTCCATAGAGAATGCCGGGATCATGAGAGTTCCTCCGCGCTCAATTGAGCGAAGGATAATGTCCCGAAGCTTCTCTTCTCTGTGCTCTATATCTTCGTGCAAACGATCTCCGTACACGCTCTCCATAATGAGGTAATCAGCATCTGCAATAACTTCAGTATCAGGTAGTAGCGGTGATGGAGAGTTCCCTAAGTCTCCTGTAAATACATACGACTTATCTGTTTGCTTGTGCGTAATACGAACAATTGCAGATCCCAGAATGTGCCCTGCATCAAAGAACTCACAAACGAAATCCCCTATCTCAAACTTCTTGTGATACTCATGTGTCTCTACTTTCTGCAGCAACCCATCTACGTGGTCTTTACTGTACATCGGAGGAATATTCTTTCTCTCTGCTTCTCTCTTTAGAATTCCTTCAGAGTCTGCAAGCATTACTGTCAAAAGATCTTCTGTTGGAGGTGTACAGTACACACCTCCATTAAATCCATCTTTGATTAGTTTTGGCGCCCTTCCGATATGATCTAGGTGCGCATGCGTAAAGATAAGGGCATGAATGTCTTTGGGATCGTATTCAAAATCATCAAAGTTACACTTATCACAAAAATCTTTTCCTTGCGTTAGTCCACAATCAACAAGAATGTTTGTTGTTCCATCTGAGAGTAGGAAATTTGCTCCTGTTACCGTCCCTGCTCCTCCGTAAAATCCAACTGTTATTTCCATAGCTTTACTCCACTATATACCACTAATACCCCTAACGTATCCATTATTAGATCAATACCAGTATCTACCGGGTCCCACGCACCATCATAGAGCCCAAATACCCACTCAAACACCTCCCACCCTATCCCAATAGCAAGGAGTGAGAAAAGAAGCGTAATCTTTTTCGGAGTATTTAAGACATCAGAGATAATAAGCCCAATACCTCCAACCAAAACTCCACCTAGGAAGTGCATCAAAATATCAAACCACCACCACTTCCAATAGAGATACTCTGCAAGTGCAATGTCTTGAAGAAGTGCTATTACCCCAGCAAGAACAAGCGTAGATATAAGTAAGCGAAGTCGCATATGAAGAAACTCTACCACGAAAAAATCCGCCAGGTGGCGGATACTTTCGATAGGGTTATTCAGTTAAGCAACTCTGTAAGTTACGTGGGTGCCCTCAGTCATATCTACGATCGACATAACGATTCGAGCTTCCCTAGTGTTGCTCAGTTGCAATTTCGAACAACCCTACTAACAGTATACCACCAGAGAAATTACAGTGGTCTACCCCATCCTGTGTATTACGACTCGTCTACTCCAAATCGGTTGTAGCTGAAGATTTCTTTGTCTCCAAACCAGTACTTGATCTCGTGCTCTGCCTCCTCTGGAGTCTCAGATGCATGTACAAGATTCATAACTGCTCGCTTCTCGGCGTTAGCGAGTGCTGGTGAATCATTTGAGAAGTCTCCTCGGATTGTTCCCATGTCAGCAGCATATGGAAGTGTTGGTCCACAAATCTTTCGAACCATATCAATAGCATGTACACCCTGTACTACCATTCGTACAAGAGGAGCACTCACCATGTAATCTACTACCCACTTTCGAACCTCAGGTCCAATCTTAGCTGGATCATCTGTTCCATAATCTACGATTGGATCAAGATCATACTTTGCGTATGTCTTTAGAGTCTTCTCTCCAAGACCTGTGATCCACTTCTCATCCTTTGGATAGTGCTCATTGATCTGCTCCTTTGTTGGTTGGAACATTTCAATAGCTACGATCTTAAGATCTCTTTGTTCAAATCGCTTAATAATCTCTCCAACAAGTCCCTTGCGTACACCGTCTGGCTTTACCATTACGTACGTCTTTTCTTCCTTAAAGTTCTTTTGCATATGTGAGCAGTATACGGATTTTTTGGGTAAGTGAAAGGCCCCGATTGCTTTCGCGCTCTGGGGCCTTTTCGCCGTTTCTGACTATTCGCTTAGGCGAGTCAGGTGACGAGAGAAAAAGACATGCTCATGGCGTCTCCTTTACTATTGTTCCTGGAAAAACTATAGCAAATACTTACTCATTGTCACGCCTTGTAACAACAATCGGATCCCCATCGGTAATTACAATGGTGTGCTCAAAATGTGCACTCTTCTTTCCATCTGCAGTTGTAACCGTAAAGCCATCTTCATGAAAATCCACATCTCCAGTCCCCGCATTTAACATTGGCTCAAGAGCAATAACCATTCCGGCCTTAAGTTCTACACCTTCACCAGGATTTCCAAAGTTTGGAATATTTGGCTCCTCATGAACCGCATATCCAACACCATGACCTGCAAGCTCTTTTACAAGCCCATATCCTCTCTCTTTTACAAACCCCTCTACAGCGTATCCAATATCACCTGTAGTGTTTCCGGCGCGAGCTGCCTTTATCGCCTTATACAGAGCCTCCTTAGTGCTCTGAACGAGCGCTCTAGTCTCTTTATCGCCCTCTCCCACGATAAGCGTAAGAGCTGAATCGGTATACATTCCGTTATATATAAATCCTGCATCAATACCTACAGTATCTCCCTCTTGAAGGATAATGGGCTCTACATTTGGAATACCATGCACCACGACATCATTAACTGACACACACAAGCTCGCTGGATACTTGGTATCTGCCCAATCTGGCTTGTATCCTAAAAATGCAGCTTCTCCTCCAAGCTCTTCTATCTTTTGCTCAGCTAAATCATTGAGTGTGTCGGTAGATACTCCAGGCTTTATGTGCTCTGCAACATACGAGAGTACCTGCCCTAAATACTTACCTGATATTTTCAGATTCTCAATATCCTCTGGCGTCTTAATACTTATCATTGAATTTTCTTCCATATCTCTTCTGCGATTGCCTCGACATCCTGTGTTCCATCTATATCAAGCACTTTTGTATTATCTCTAAAGTACTGAATTGCCTCTGCTGTATGCTCGTTATATTCAACTATCCTCTTCTCTACTGACTCATCATCCCCTCTCTGCTCTGTTTGTTTCCTAGCATCAATGCGTTCCCTCACCACCTCATCTGGAATAGTAAGATTGATAACGGTAAATGGTCTCCCAATCCACTCAAATGTCTTTGTAATAGTTCGTGCCTCAAGAGGCTTTCTGGCAAATCCATCAAGCACTATTGGCTCATCCCCCTTAAGATCAAATACGATGGAGTGGAACATGTAGATAGGCACCCAGTGCGGCAATAGAATTCCTTGATCAATTTCTTCCTTTATCTTCTTTGCAACAGGAGTATTTTGTGTTGCAAACTCACGTAACTCAGCTCCTGCACTAATAAACTTTGCATTAAGTTTTTCAGCCAAAATCTTAGCCTGCGTACCCTTTCCGGCACCAGGGCGACCTGTAAAAATAAAGGTGTTATCCATACAGGGAGTGTACTGCATTGGCGAATATGTAGCAATTGTTGTAAGGTGTGAGTCAGAAAGGAGTACGTAATGAAATCTGTACTTGAAAGGCTAACCGATCTATCAGAGCAAGGTAGGTTTTGTTTCCATGGCTCTGCCGAACATATCGGCGGCTTCATAAAGCCACACCAAGCACATGGCCCACGAGAACATGAGCAGCATCGGGCAGTATACGCCAGCACCGACTATCGTGTTGCGCTTGCCCATGCAACTGTGCGACTTACAGGAACCAGATCATCATTTGCAACCAACTGGAATGGTGATTTTTCGAGACTTATTATCGATGGATATGGTGTTTCCTTCCAAGAAGGATACGTCTATGTGCTCGATAAAAATCTTTTTGTGCCATCAGGAAGTGACTGCGGCCTTGAGTACATTGCCACAGAAACTGTGCGGCCAATCGATGGATACATTCTTGTACAAAAAGAAGACTTGTTGAAAGCACCTGATATTCAACTGGAGATAAAGGACCCCCCGCTTAGATAGCGGGGGTTTTTCTTAATACTCGTTTAAAGAAACTTGTGCATCAATCTTTCGCACAACATCCATAATTACAGATACCGCAATAAGAAGTGCTGTTCCTCCAATTACAAGCGTAGAGATACCTGTAAGCCCTTGTACGATAATCGGCACAATAGCAATAAGTCCAAGGAACACCGCCCCAGGAAGTGTAATCCTTGTAGCAACCTTTCCTAGGAACTCCTCAGTCTGTCCTCCAGGGCGTACACCAGGTATGAATGCGCCAGATTTTTGCAAGTTCTCTGCTACACGTACTGGTTCGAAGATGATAGCTGTATAGAAGTATGTAAATAGCACCACAAAGAAGAAGTAGAGTCCTCCGTAGATCCACTGATTAGCTAATCCATTAACAATAGACTCCATAATTCCTGCTCCAGGCCCACCAAGTGCTAGTGTGATGTTTGCTACTGTCTGTGGCACCAATAGAAGTGATAGCGCGAAGATAATAGGAATAACTCCTGCCTGGTTAATTCGAATAGGAAGGTATGTTTGTGATCCAACCTCAGCTGCTTTCCCTCGTAGCTGCTTTGCATGCGTAATAGGAACTGGTCGCTCTGCTTCAGTTACAAGCACTACCGCAAAGGTCATTCCAATGGCAATAGCTGCAAGTCCTAGATATGCTGGAATCTGCTCTGGCGTAAATGAGAAGAGTGCCTGTGAAATTGCAGTTGGAAGAGAAGCTACAATACCTGCGAAGATGATAAGTGAGATACCGTTTCCAATACCGTACTCTGTCATAAGCTCTCCAATCCACATCAGGAAGATAGATCCTGCTGCAACCACCATGATGTTTGCAATAAGGAGAAGCGGTGTAAGTGCCTCAATAATTCCCTGTCCCTGCAGAAGGAAAATGAAAGCAATACCCTGAAGCACTGCAAATGGCACAGTAAGCATTCGACTCCACTGCACAAACTTAGCTCGTCCTACCTCTCCCTCCTCAGTCTGCATAGCCTTTACCTGTGGGAACACCACAGTCATAAGCTGCATGATAATTGATGAAGTAATGTACGGCCCTACTCCGAGCAATACAATAGAAAGGTTTGAAAGTCCTCCTCCAGATAGAATATTTAGAAGTCCTAGGAACTCATTGTTTGCAAAAAAGTTCTCAAGAGCAAATACATTTACTCCAGGAATAGGAATAGTTGCAAGTACACGGTACGCAAGAAGCGCTCCGATTATGAAAAGAATACGATTACGAAGCGAACCATCTTTTATTGCTCGCGAAAGTTTTTTTCCGAATGTAGAAAACATATTACTTAATGGTACCACCTGCTGCAGTAACCTTCTCCTTTGCGCTCTCTGAGAATGTAACGCCCTCAAATGTGAATGCCTTTGTAAGATCTCCGTTTCCAAGGATCTTTACTGCAGGCACTTTTCCTCGTACTCGCCGTACAAGACCAGCCTTTAGAAGAGCTGCTGCATTGATAGCTGCCCCCTTCTCAAACACCTCCTCAATCTGAGATACATTTACGCTCTCATGCTTAACAGCAACACTATTGAACTTGTATCCTCGCTTCTTAGGAAGCTTCTTAATGAAATCTCGAATCTCAGGTCGTGGTGTTCCTCCGTGAGCTAGCTGCCCCTTTGTTCCTCGTCCTGATGTAGTTCCACGCTTACCACCACGTCCAACTCGCTTGGCGGCTTTATTAGGGTTATTTCGCTGTAGGTTGTGTAGCTGCATATTATGAAAGTTTCTTTAGAGCATTTACTGTTGCCCGTGCGATTGAAAGCTTGCTCTTACTTCGAGTAAGGATCTTAGCAACGATATCAGTTACCCCTGCAAACTCAAGTACTGTTCGCACAGCAGATCCTGCCACAAGTCCTCGTCCCTTAGATGGGATAAGTACTACCTCTGAAGAATCAGTTCGAGCCTGTACATCAAATGGAATACTTCCAGTCTCTGTTCGGTTCACGGTAATCATATTCTTCTTGGCATTTCGGATAGCCTTCTCGATAGCAAGTGCTGTATCTGTTGCCTTTCCAAGACCAACTCCAACTCGTCCCTTCTGGTCACCAATAACCATAGAAACTGAGAATGAGAATCGTCGTCCTCCTGATACCACTCGAACCACTCGACGAATCTCAATAATTCGCTGCTCGAACTCCTGTCGCTCTCGTGGAGCTTTTGGCCCTCGAGAATTTCGTCGTCCTCCTCCTCGCTTTAGGCGTGAGTTAGCTGGTGCATCAGCTTTAGCCTCAGGCTTCTTTGGTGCCTCAGTTGTCTTCTTCTCTTCTGTTGTTGGTGCGTCAGTCATAATATTAAATCTTTAGCCCTGCCTCTCGTGCAGCGTCAGCTAGTTTTGCAACTCGACCAATGTAATTAAATCCTCCTCGATCAAATACTGCAGTTGTAACCTTCTTTTCAGCTCCTCGCTCTGCAACAGCCTTTCCTACTGCCTGCGCTTGTGCCATAAGAGAACCTCCAAACTCCTTTCCGTGAGCCTGCGCTAGAGTAACACCAGCCTTATCATCGATAAGCTGTGCGCTGATGAACTTATTTGATCGAAAGACTGCAAGACGTGGTCGCTCTGCTGTTCCACGAACAATAGCTCGCACTCGATTGTGCCGCCTTACTCGTCCGTCTCTTTTTGAAATAGTATTACTCATATGCGTTATACAGCCTTCTTACCTTGCTTTCGACGAATAACTTCATCCTCATAACGAAGTCCCTTACCTTTGTACGGCTCAGGCTTCTTCTTTGATCGAACCTCAGCTGCAAACTGTCCAACTTTCTCCTTGTCTGCTCCTGAGATAGTGATGGCATTCTTTACCACTTCTACAGTAAGTCCCTCAGGAACCTCCATCTCAACTGGGTGAGAGTATCCAACAGTAAGCTTAAGTGTCTTTCCTGCGAGCTCTACTCGATACCCCACTCCCTCAAGGATAAGGACCTTCTTGTAGTTCTCATTTACTCCAGTAACCATGTTCCGTACATGGGATGCAAATGTTCCCCATAGCGCACGAGCCAATCGACTGTTGTTCTTTGGAGCTACTGTTGCCTCTCCACCCTCTACAGACACCTCAACAAGTGAGTGTACTGGCTTTTGTAGCTCTCCCTGAGGACCCTTAACAGAAAGCACTCCTGACTCTACCTTTACGTCAGTTCCTGCTGGGATTGCTACTGGTTTTTTTCCAAGACGACTCATAATACTTACCAAATCTTAAATAGCATCTCTCCTCCTACACGATCTCGTCGTACTTCAGAATCAGAAAGGATTCCTTTAGGTGTTGAGATAATTAGTGATCCTGTTCCATATTTCACAGGATGCGCGTCCTTTGCTCCAGTATATAGACGACGTCCAGGCTTACTTACTCGCTTTACATCAGTAATCTTTGGAGATCCGTCCTCATTGTATGCAATAGCAATCTTAAGTGCTGGCTTATCTTTTCCAACCTTCTCAACATCGCTAACGTAGCCCATATCCTTGAGCTTAGCTGCAACATCGTGCTTGTGGCGAGAATGTGGAAGTTCCACAAAATCCTTACCGATAAGTCCGGCGTTCTTAATTTGTACTATTAAATCTCCAATGGGGTCGTTTACCATGATGCCTTTTTTACGCCTGGAATCTTGCCTTCGCGAGCAAGCTCTCGAAATACAATTCGAGAAAGACCGAAGTCTCGCATGTAGCCGCGGGGACGTCCAGAAACAGCACACCGATTCTTAATTCGACTAGGTGAACTATTCTTTGGAAGAGCCTGAAGCCCTTCTGAATCACCTGCAGCCTTAAGAGCGGCACGCTTATCTGCGTACTTAGCGACCAGTTTCATGCGCTTATCATTGCGCGCTATCTGTGACTTTTTCGCCATAAAATAAAAAGACACGCCAAAATTGCGTGGAGGCATAGTATCAGGGTGCATTTGTAATGTCAAACCTTGTAGAGCCTTTTGTTAACGCGTATACTGTACTTCCAGAAGCACCTCTACAAACGAAAGGATTCGTTATGAAAGCGCGACCAATTGGAGAGATTGTCGCGCACAGCGACACTCTCAATCTTATACTTCGCATGGGTATGCAAGACCCCGAAAAGGGCTATGCTATGCGACTTTCTGAAGACCTTAACAGGCTTTCAGAAAGACAGTTGATGGAATTGAGGGATTTTCTTCAGAGAAAACTGGATACACTTTGCAACGAAGCAGAGGAAAAGGTCCAGGGATTACTTACTCAAAGAGCTGCTGAGGCTGAGCAGCCTGAGCTGAATCTTGGAGATCCTGGTGAAGACGATCTTGAAATTCCAGCATTTCTGCGAAGAAATCATGGTTGTTAAAGGGCGACAAGTAGTACTTGTCGCCCTATTTTTATTCCATTTCATCACGAAGCTTCATCCAAATCTTTCCAAGGTAATTGTGCCCTGTTTGATTGGGGCCCCAGCCCCAGAAAGAATCCTTGGGAGAATCTTCGATGATCTCTCCATCACCAGTCTCCCGAAGTCGTTTTTGAATGAATTCATGCTGCTCAAGCTTTGCTCGGCAGATATCCTCCATGACTTCAAGCTTTTCTTTCTCCCATCCACTATGCGTAAAGAATGCATGCTCACGCGCTATAACTTTTGCATCGTGCGCAGAACGTGCATCTTGGATTTTTGCTTGAATATCTTTACGTGTAATAAACTTCTGCGCCTGGTACGCATGTTCAGATGTCATCCAGACTTCACCCCAAATAACAACCTGAAAAGAAGAGAAATTCGAGAAACAATAGAATCGCCTCTCATAAAAAAGAACTGGTTCTGACATTGCTGCCTCCTTTGCTGAATGCAAAGGTACACCAACCTTCCATAGAAGAAAAGCCCCTTTCGGGGCCTTTTCTTTATTTCTCCTCGTCTTTCTTAAATGGAACTCCTAGATGAGTCAGGAAGGCTTTTGCCTCTTCCTTTGTCTTTGCTGTTGTTACAACGGTAATAGCAAATCCAAATACATCCTTGAGGTCCTCATCTGCAGTCTCAGGGAAGATAGTATGCTCCTTGATTCCGATAGTTAGGTTCCCCATCTCATCAATAGCAGTAGTTTTGATTCCTCGGAAGTCTCGAGTTCGAGGAAGTGCTACGTGAATCAACTTATCGAGGAAGTTGTACATCTGCTCCCCTCGAAGTGTTGTCTGATATCCAATGATATCTCCCTCTCGAAGCTTAAATGAAGCAATAGACTTCTTTGCAGGACGCGGTGCTGACTTCTGTCCTGTAATACGAGCCATTCGATCCTCGATAACCTTGATCTTGTTCTTATCTTTAATCTTTCCTGTTCCAGTAGAGAGAACAACCTTCTCAATCTTTGGAGCAGCCATTACATTCTTGTACCCGAAGTCTCCCTTTAGGGTCTCAAATGTCTTTTGTACTTTGTCTTGTGAAATAGTCATAGGCAATATTATGAAAGCTCAGTTCCACTCTTTTTAGTTACTCGAATACGCTTCCCGTCCTTTCGAATGATCCCAACTCGTGTTGGCTTATTATCCTTAGGATCCATAAGCATTACGTTTGAAATGTGCACAGGTCGTGTTACGTCCTTAAACCCTCCCTTCTCTGTCTTTGTTCGCTTCACAACCTTCTTAAGAACGTTCACGCCCTCAACAAGAACCTTATCTTCATTAGGAAAAGCCTCCAAAACCTTTCCGGTCTTTCCTTTATCTTTTCCTGCAATTACTTGCACTGTGTCGTTTTTCTTGATTTTCATACGCGTTATACAACTTCAGGTGCTGAAGAAACAATCTTCTGATATCCAAGCTCTCCTAGCTCTCGTGGTACTGGACCAAAGATTCGGTTTGCTTTTGGCTCTGGCTTCTCCTTATCGATAATAACTACAGCGTTCTCATCAAATCGGATGTAGCTTCCATCCTTACGCCTGAAAGGAGCACTCTGTCGTACTACCACAGCGTGGTGTACCTCCTTCTTCTTTACAGCCTTTCGAGGCTCTGCAGTCTGTACTGAAATAACAACCTTGTCTCCAATACGAGCATATCGTCGCTTAGATCCTCCAAGCACTTTAAATACGCGAGCAATCTTTGCTCCTGAGTTATCAGCTACTTTAACGATTGATTGTGGTTGAAGCATGGTACTAGTCGTTAGTTACGAGGATGAATCGCTTATTCTTTGAAATAGGCTTACTCTCCTTAATTGAAACAATATCTCCCACTTCTGCAGTATTCCCTGGATTGTGTACAAGGAACTTCTTTGTTCGCTTCTGGAACTTCTTGTACTTAGGATGCGCTACGTATCGAGTTACGGCAACAGTAATAGTGTCCTGTGCGGCACTTTTAACAACCGTACCCTTTAGTACTTTTCCTCCCTGCTTTTCTTGTGAGTTTTTTGTTTCCATACTACTTAGTTCGGCTATTAAGCTCTGTTAGCATTCGCGCAACTTCCTTTCGAAGATTCTTGTGAGCTTTTGGATCTCGCTTCTCAGCAACTCCAAAACGAACTTTTCGAAGCTCCTCTCGCTTCTCGCGAAGAGTCTTGTTCAGGTCCTTATCACTTTTTTTACTAAAATCAGTCATACGCTTATGCTTCTCGCTTGGCAAATCGAGCCTTAAATGGAAGCTTTGCAGCTGCCTTTCTAAATGCCTCTCGAGCCATCTCCTCAGGCACTCCATCGAGCTCGAAGATAACTCGACCTGGTCGCACCTCAAAGATAAATCGCTGAGGATCTCCCTTTCCCTTTCCCATACCTACCTCAGCAGCTTTCTGTGTCTGAGGCTTGTCTGGAAATACTCGAATCCAGCTCTTTCCAATCTTTCCTGTAGACCTGCTGATCACCTTTCGAGCAGCCTCAATCTGATTTGAAGAAAGCCTGCCTGGGCTTGTAGCCTTAAGACCATATGCTCCAAAGGCAATAGTTGTTCCTCGTGTATCAGGACGCATCATTTTCTCAGGACTTACTCGCCCTGTCTGCCACTTTCGGTGTTTTACTTTCTTTGGGAACAACATAAGCTTATTTCTTAGTATCTTCGAAGATATCTCCTCGATAGATCCATACCTTAATTCCAATCACACCGTATGGAAGGTTTGCTCGCTCGTATGCAAAATCAATGTCAGCACGGAACGTCTGAAGAGGAATTCGACCTTTCTTTAGCTCCTCCTTTCGAGCCATCTCAGCTCCTCCAAGACGCCCACTCATTACGATTCGCACTCCCTTCACGTCTCGGTTAGCCATTACCTTCTCTACTGTCTGCTTCATAACCCGACGGAAAGGAAGTCGCTTCTCAAGTCCCTCTGCAATCATGTACCCCACAACAGCAGCATTACTCTCAGGGCTCTTTACCTCTACAACATCAAACTTGATCTCAGGCATTGTCTCAGGCTTTGCAGATCGCACCACCTTCTCAAGCTTCTTCTTTAGCTTTGTTACGTTCTCTCCTGAGCGCCCGATAATAAGACCAGGACGAGATGTACTTACGATTACTCGTAGCTCCTTCTCTCCTCGCTCAATTTCAATATCAGCCACGTACATTCCACGTAGTTCCTTCTCAAGGAATGACCTTACTGCAGCGTCAACACGCACGTTCTCACGATACTTATCCTTTCCACCTGCAAACCACCGGCTCTTCCAGCCACGAATGATTCCAAGTCTTTGTGCGTATGGGTGTACTACGTGTGTCATATTACTTTTTCTTTAGAGTTACATTAATGTGACTCTTCTCCTTTCGAAGTGGTGTGGCACGTCCACGAGCGCGTGGAAGCCATCGCTTTAGCGTCATTCCTTTATCTACAGTGATGTTCTCAATCCAAAGCTCTTCTGGCTTTGCTCCTGAGTTAGCTGCAGCAGACGCAATAAGCTTCTTTACTTCTGTAGCCCCCTTCTTCTTCACAAAAGGAAGTAGTGCGAGCGCTTTGCTTACACTCTTTCCTTTTACAAGGTCAGTTACCAAACGAGTCTTTCGTGGTGCCTGATTGTGATTTTTAAGGGTTGCTTTCATATATCAAATTTAGGCAGCTGCCTTTGCAGCCTTTGCAGCTGCAATCTCAGCCTCCTTCTTCTTCTGCTCGAGCTCCTTGGCCATCTTTCCTCCGTGCGTTACGAACTTCTTCGTTGGAGAGAACTCACCTAATCGGTGACCTACCATATCGTCAGTTACAAGAACCTCAATATGCTCCTTTCCATTGTACACACCGAAGGTGAACCCAACCATTTCTGGAGCAATCTGTGAAGCACGTGCCCACGTCTTAATAACCCCAGTATCTTCTGGTTTCTTTCCATCAACCTTCTTTAGAAGTTTTGCGTCGATGTATGGTCCCTTCTTAATTGATCGTGCCATAAAATAAAAGCTCGAACACGAGCGTGGGGCTATGCTACTTGATTTATTTACTAATGTCAAACATATTTTGTGCTCCCTTTAATAAATAGGGTTCACGTATTTAAATATGTACCTCAAAGCTAAATATTCATTGACAAAAGTATACTTCTATTGTATTTTATACTCTGATTTAGCGGAGAAAGAACATGCCCCTTAGAGCAAGTACGGTGCACCTCTTCACTCGAAAAGATTTGAGTAAAGAAGAGGCGGTTGAATATGCTCGATTGAGCCGTGAATATGGCCTTCCTCGCAGCAATCTTCCATCTAAGCTGCTTCAACGGCTTAACTCTCTTGAATCACTGAGAGTCCAGCAGAAAGGAAGCGGTCAGAAACACAGACGACTGTACACTGACGCTATCATCCGATGGATGCGATGCGGCCAAAACAACGAAGATATCGTTTGGCCCAACTAACAGTCCTGTTTCAAATGGTCAAGGCGCAACCTTCGGGTTGCGCCTTTTCTTTTTTCTTGCTTTTAGGGCACATATTGAGATATGGTGCTTTCAGATTGAAAATTGATGGAGAAAAAGGATGTCAGTTGAGATAATTCCTACCCCCTACGCTTTCAGAAACAGAATTTTGGCGGGCATAGAGTGGATTAATGAACGAGCGCCAGATGGTTGGAAATACAATCTTTTTGGCAATATTAATGGAGAACATATCTTTAAAATGTCTCTGTTAAGCGCCACAGAGAGTGTTTTGCCACTTGCCTTTAAAGGACAGCGACTTACCACACATATGTCACACTGTGGCATTGCAAGTTATTTTGAACTTAGCTTAGAAGAACTTATATCTTTTGGCTTTCATGCAGGACACATGCAATATGTGCCACTAGTTGAAAGGGCCTGGGAAGAAGTTCTCCGAGAGAAAATAGAAGAAGATGAGTTCTTTACCGAAGATGGATCTCTTCGGTAACAAAAACGCGACCCCATTTGGGATCGCGTTTTTCTTTTATCGTCGCTTTCCAACCTTTCGGCGAGAAACAATGAATTTGTTTGAGTATTTCTTTGGTGCTCGTGTCTTCTGCCCCTTTCCAGTAGGCTTTCCCCACTTACTTCGAGCCCTTCGGTGTCCTCTCCCGGCTTTTCCTTCTCCTCCTCCATGAGGGTGATCATGTGATCCCATGGCAGATCCTCGAACTGTAGGTCGAACTCCAAGCTTTCGAGATCGTCCAGCCTTTCCAAGACGCACAAGTCCATGCTCTTCGTTTGAAACTGATCCAACGGTTGCCCATGCAGTATCAACAATCTTTCGAATTTCAGATGATGGAAGTTTTACCTGCACATATCCTCCATCGTGAGCCTGTACCTCAGCATAGCTACCAGCTGAGCGCACGATCTTAGCTCCACCTGCTGGCTTTAGCTCAATATTGTAAATAAATGTTCCTGTAGGGATCTTCTTCAGTGGAAGTCGATTACCAGGTGCCACCTTTGCTGTCTCTGACGTTACAATAGTGTCTCCAACTGCAACTCCCTTGGGCAGAAGAACATACCGTCGCTCTCCATCCATAAACACAACTCGGGCAATAAATCCTGATCGGTTTGGATCATACTCTACAGTCTCAACTCGAGCTGGAATATCCTTCTTGTCATATAGGAAATCTACATCTCGGAACTTTCGCTTCACTCCACCTCCCTTGTGTCGTGTTGTGATACGTCCATCTGCATTTCGTCCAGATCCTCGACGTCGTCCCTTCACAAGTGACTTCATTGGCTTGTCACCTGAAAGTAGCTCCCGGTAGTTGATCCCGGTCATTCCTCGTCGTCCTGGTGATGTTGGCTTAAACTTTTTCATATTTAAATAAGCTGTAGTTTATCTCCATCCTTAAGCGTAACGTACGCCTTTTTGATTCCACTCTTAGATCCTGCCTTTCCTTTTGTTCGACGAGACCCCTTCTTCCCTGGAGTCTTTGCCATATTTACCTTAGTGACAGTTACATTAAATGCTTCCTCAACTGCTTTTGCAACATCTCGCTTATTTGCTGCTGCAAATACCTGGAATACGTACACATTCTTAACTCCAGCAAGAAGGGCTTTCTCAGTTAGGTGAGGCTTTGCAAGGATGTTAGCAGGAATAACCCCTGTCTCTGTTACAGCCTTAGGTGCCTTCTTCTCCTCTACTTTAGGAGCGTCAGCTTTCTTTTCCTCTTTGTCATTTCCAAAAATTCCCATACGCTATTTCTTACGTTCGCTAATTACCTGCACTGCCTCAGTTGGGCTCTCGATAATAAGGTAGGTATATCCTAGAACATCGACCGGGTTTAGGTTTCGCACCTCCTCAACATCAACACGCTTGATGTTCGCAAAGCTCTTCTTAACTGCCTCAGTCTTCTCAACTGATGCAATAAGAGCAGCGTTCTTTGCTTTTCCAAGCTTTTCAAACTTTGGAGCAAGAGCCTGTAGCACTGCCTCTGCCTGCTTTGTCTTAGGAGCATCAATACCAAGACTCTCAACGAAGATAATCTCTCCATCTCGCATCTTCTGTGAAAGAGCTGTAAAGAGTGCCTTTACTCGCATCTTCTTAGAGATAGTCTTTGTGTAATCCTTTTCATTCTTTGGACCAAAAGTAACTCCTCCTCCTCGCCAGATAGGTGATCGGCTTGATCCGTGACGAGCTCGTCCCGTACCTTTCTGCTTCCAAGGCTTCTTACCACCTCCTCGAACCTCACTTCGGTCCTTTGTGTGAGCTGTACCAAACCGAGCATTGCTCTGCATTCCTGTTACTACCTGGTGCACAAGATCTCCATTCCAAGCAAGCCCAAATACTGCCTCTGGAAGATCGATTGTTCCAGCCTCTTTTCCATCTGTACTAAAAATTGGTGCAGAAAGCTTTGTATTCTTTTTTGTTGTTGT
>DFOU01000011.1 GCA_002376865.1 Patescibacteria group bacterium UBA3533
ACAGCACTACAAGAGTATTTATGGTATCGAATACAAAGAAACTCTGTAGCGCATATGTTCCAACAAGCAGCAGCAGCATATTCCCCATATACTCATCCTCTTTTCGTGTCTTAAGAGCAAAACGGAAAAGTCCTGCAACAAAAAGAATAAAGAGCATGAGCCCAAATATTCCATACTGTGCGAAATAATCTAAGTAGAGATTGTGTGAACGATCAAACCACTGCTCTACAATATCTCCTGCATTGTAGAATTGGTTATACACATAATCGATATGCTCTGCTCCATATCCTGTAAATGGCCGCTCAAGTACTGATGAAAGCGTATTCTTCCACACAAACAGTCGACTTGAAGTTGTTGTATCCTCTGCACTAATATTTGCAATACGTCTAACTGGCTCAAATGGCACGTTCTGTAAACTCTCTCTAAATGTGAAAAATCCGCCAAGAACAATAAGCCCTCCCAAAAGCGTAGTGAGCGCAACCTTCTGTACCTTCCCTCTCTTCTTTATTGCAGCGTAGACAACAGCAACACCAAGCATTGCGACAAGTGCCAAGATGGTTCCTCGTGTCGCAGTTAGAATAATTGCAACGAGCTGAATGAATGCTCCCGCATAATACCAATCAGCTTTGCTGCTCTTTTTTGCAACAATAAGTGTTAGAAAAAATGTAAGCCCTAGATACCCCGCCAAGAACGCAGCATTTCCTATTGTTCCACCAACACGTCCATCAATATCTAGAAATAGTGGAATTGAAATACCACTTACATCTCCCAACCACTGCACTGTGGCATACGCTCCCACAACACTTGCTACACCAGCAGTAAGCTTTAGGAACTTCCAAATAAAATCTTTTGATACAAAAAGAACAAGGAGATACAGATAAAGTGTTCCGTATGTCATTGCAAGAAGCCCTGCACTTCTATCAAAGACAGACCAGAAACTGTGATAGAAATCTATTCCAAAGAATGACGTTATGTATGCGACAGCAAGTAGTGCTGCTGGAATCCACGCCCAAAAACTCTTAAGTCTCTCTACGTGCACCTTCCCTCCCTTGTATAAGAAGTATGTTCCTGCAAGCACCGCAATAGCAATTGCAGTTCGGAAAAAGAATGCTTTTGTGGCAACAAGCGGATAAAAGAAAATATCTAGATACACCAGAGGAATAAAGGCTGGTGCTAAAAGTGCCCAGTTTCGTATCTTATCGATCATGAAGTTTCTTCCAAGACTCGTAACGTTGATTAAGCACATCGCTATTTGGATACTCCTCAAGTGCCAATGTGTGAGCACTTTCTACAAGATCAAGGTCATCTCCAAAGTATTGCTCGAGATGCTGAATGTACTGAATTCGATGCTGCACATTATCATCCCTATCAAGCCCCATCTCATAGGCAACTTTTCCAGACTCAGGTGCCCCGACCTTTCCAAGCAGCCCTCCTAAATTCATATACGCTAGAGAGCGGGCTTCATTCTCTTTTATAGCAGTGAGAAGGTATTCATATGACTTCTTCCCCTCTCCCAAAAGTAAGTACTGTCCTGCAACACCAACATAGATGTCATAGTCAGGAAATTCCCCACTTCCCAAAAGACTCTCGAGTCTTTCTCGTTCAGTCTCTGCACGAAGTGTAAGTTCTTCACTTGCCTCATATGATCCTTCAAAATCCCACACTGGCCTCTCCCCTTCTACAAGAGAAAATGCTGCTTCTGTCTTGTTCCCAACCTGCACAGCGGCAAAGATGGCAACGGCCAATACCACGGCTACACCTAAAGATATTCCTGCTTTTTTCATATGCAAAAACAATAGCATATATAACAAAAAACCGCCTTCGTGGCGGTTTTTGTATCCTTACCCTTCTTCAGGACCTCCTGTCTCATCAGGAATTTCAGGTCGATGACCGTACTTCACAGTAGATTTATCTATACCCTCAATAAGGAATCCATTTATCCAATCTTTTGTTTGCAAATTGTGAGAAATTTCTGAACGATCACTCCACACAATGTTTGCAAATCGAGCAATAGATGGTCCGCCTGAATTTTCTGCATATGAAGAGTCACCCATTATACGAATCTTTAAGTAATCTTCATTGCGGCTCCAGCCAGTAATTGATGTAGCATAGAGTTGGTATCTCCTTACCTCTCCTGCAGCAATCTGCTCAACATCATTATTATCTGACTTCCCAACATAAATGGTTGCTATTCCATTTTTTATATCAACAGGAATATCGTTAATGTTTGAGGTGCTTCCAACTTCTCTAGCATAGAGCGTTCCTACTTCTACTCCTTTTGTCTCTATCTCAAAGGAAATTTTCTTCCACTCAACAGGACCTGCTTTATCTGCCCTAACTCTAAATTCATAAAGCGGTGCTCCTGCTGCAATATCCCGTGAAGGTTTCTTTCCGGTAATTTTTGGAAGTGTTTTACGAATGTACGATTTTCCATCTCCATATAAGACACCCTCACCCACAGAGTGGACACTTTCACCATTTAACCTTAATACTCTAAGTCCCTCATCAAGAGAAATGCCAGCAGAAAGTATTGCCCCGGACTTTGCTCCCTGATGTATTCCTGCAAGTCCTACCAAAACATGAATGTTTCTAGGTTTGTTTTTTAGAATACGCATTCCGACATCCAAAAAAGATGCTGTTGCATGAGAATTCGATGCAACAACCGCTTGTGTTTTTTCTACCTTGAACCCAAAGACATTTTTGTATCTGAGAGTTACATCAGTTATTGAGGTTGAAACATCTGAAGGAATAACAACCTCAAGCTCATCAAGAACATATGATGCTCCATTACCTGTAAAGGTAAACTGACCTGCTCTGACTCTGTCTGTTCCTGCAATAACATTTGTATCCTCAAGATCTACAGCTTCAACAGAAACTGATGTTTCTACAGTATTTCCTGATGTACCTCCAGCACCGATAACAGATGCAGCAAGACTCCCGAAGCCAGTAACCTGGTATAGTCCAAATAGCCCAACTGCCAATACTCCAATAATAAGCAAAGGCAGTGCCTTTGCTCCTTTTTTAGCCCCTCTTTTTTTAGCCATAAATTTCTATAATGATAAGTATTTTCATACTAGCATGAGATATTTTTGGACCGCATTACTGTCTTGGGCATAACAAAAAACCGCCCAAAGGCGGTTTTTTGTTTTAGCTAACTTACAGAGTTGCTAATGGTAAGGGTTAATCGAGAGATTACTTACTGTATGATACAGCGTCTCCTCCTGATAGATCCTTAACCAAGAAGCTACCTGTCCAGTCAGAAGTTGCAGTAGAGTGACTCGTTGCTGAACGATCGCTCCATACAATGTTTTCTGCTGATGCAGTTGCAGTGTATGCACCTACAGCCTGAACAGCTGTGTCCTCTGCAAGACTAATTGATAGAGAGTCTCCATCTGCCCATCCTGAGATAGTAGTTGCGAACAGCTGGTAAGTTCGTGATGAACCTGCAGCAATCTGCTCAACAGTACCATTATCAGTGTTTGTTCCGGCATAGATGATTACCTCTGCAGAACTATCTGCTTCAGCGTTTGCAGTGTTTACGTTTGTAGATTCACCCTTCTCTCGAAGATAGAATCCTGTAAGCGTAGTACTTGTAGTTGAAACGCTGAATGTAAGCTTCTTCCACTCAATAGCTCCTGCTGAGTCCGCTGAAATAGTGAACTCGTATAGAGCTGTTCCTACTGAAGGAACTGTTGTCGGCTTAGTTGCAGCTCCAAATGTAGGAACTGACTTTCGAACGTAGAACGTTCCTGCTGCAGATACGTCTGCTGACCCAACTGATGTTGAAGTCGTTCCTGACTCATCCACTGCCTTGAAGCTAGTGTCGTAATCAAGATCTACAGAGATAGCTGCTCCCGCAGTTGCTCCTGATGCGATTGTTGGAATTCCAACGTACACATCTACATTTCGGTCATCGTCAGATGGGATAGCGAAGTCAAGACCAGTGAATGAAGCAGTTCCTGCTCCAGCACCTGTTACAAGTGCCTGTGTCTTCTCTTCTACAGCTCCCGCTGAGTTAGTGTACTTCAATGTCACATCTGTAATAGATGTTGAAGCGTTGTTAGGGATTTTAACCTGCATCTCACGCACAGTGTATGAACTGTTTGCGGCTGCAAAGTTGAACTGTCCAACGTGTACTGAACTCTGTCCAGCAACGACGTTGTTAGAACTAGGATCTCCGGCTCCAGCTGTTGCTGTAAGAGTTCCTGATCCAAGAGTAATAGTCTGCAATGTAAGATCTGAACCTGTTGTTACAGATGATCCTGTTACAAGACCTGTTCCTCCTGAAGTTGTGTCTAGAACTGCTGACCATGTTCCGGCATCAGCTCCTGACTTAATGTTTCCAATTACGTCAACTGTAACTGATCCGCTCTTCGCAAGATCAAAGTTAGTTGAGAAACTGTTTGAAGTAGATGGTGAAGACTTAGTTACACCAATCTGTGCTCCAGTGTTTCGGTTCATCAACTTAAGATCAGTAATTGTAGCTGCCTCAGCAGTTGAAAGCTCAACAAGCAATGTGTTGATGTTTGCTCCTTCTACTGAACCTGCTGTAAGTGTGAATGATCCAAGAACAGCATTGTTTGTTCCTGAAATCATAGTCTGGTTACCGTATCCTGAGAACTTTGAAGCTGTAAGGCTTGTAGAACTGATAGTAACGGTATTTCCAGCAATGTCAGATCCAGGCACGTTGATTGAAGTCAATGAAGCCTGTCCCTGTCCATTTGATGATCCTGTTCCTAGAGTAATAGCAACAGTGTCTCCACTATTGTATGAAGCTGATGTTGTAGTCTTCGCGTCAGCGTAGATGTCAACAATAGCTACCTCTCCAGCTGTAAGGATCATGCTTGAACCAAATGTGAAGTTAACGTCAGTAATCTCAGTAAGATCCTTTGTAGATCCAACCTGTACTCCGTTGAAGAATACCTTACCGTTGTCAAGTCCTCCGTTTGATCCTGTAGTTGCTGCGTTAACGTCAAGGCTCTCAACCTTCACATCTTCTCCTGAAGCGCGAAGCTCAAATGAAGCCCACTTAACGTTAGTTGAATCAACAGCTACTGACTCACTTGGTGAGTTGTTTGCTTTTGTAACTGATACTGATCCAGCGTTCACAGTTGCCTGTGTTGCTGAACGAGCTGAGAAGCTTGATCCGTTAGCAGTTGATAGAACTGGCTGTCCTACCTGTGTGTCAACAAATCGAGCGTCAGATGCTCGTCGGAGTGAGAACTGGAATGTCTCGTTTGCTCCATCAATAATGTCAGCCATAACCTTAATTGTTCGTCCTCCAGTCTCTAGACGCTTTGGTGAAGCGCTAAAGTCCCAAGTAACGTAGTCATCGTTTCCGATTGAAGCAACTGCTGATCCAACCTGAACTCCGTCTACAAGTAGTCGGAAGTTCTTAATGTCAGACTTATCAATTGATCCAATGTTTCGGAGACTAAATGTCTCAAGGTTTACAGCACGTGTTCCAACAGTAGTTGTGTTCTGCCAAACAACGTAATCGTCCTGTGCAGTCATTGTTGATGCACTTGGAAGTGTTGTTGAGTTGAAATCAACTGTTGCTAGAGTTGCTGATGAGATTGTCTGGATTCCTCCAGAGATTGGGAATGAAACTCCTGAGTTAAGAGCACCTGTTGCTCCAACTGACACAAGCTGTACTCCAACCTGCTCACCATTTGTGCTTGTAGCAATATCAGCTCGTACAGATACTGTCTTTGATGAACCTGCAGCAATCGTAAAGATTCCAGCTGGTGCATTGTAAGAGAACTGTGAGCTTGATACAGCTGCTGAGTCTGTTAGACGCTCTGCTCCATCGTATACATATACGTTAGATAGTGTTGCGTCGTTTGAAACTCCAATTCGGTTGAATGTAAGGTTTGTCACATCCATTGCCGCAGAGTTGTTGTTTGTGAAGGTGAACTGAGCAAGCTCTCCTAGAGCCTGTCCCTGTACAAGAGCAACACCGTTAGGTGATCCTGCTCCTAGAGCAACGCTAAGTCCCGCTCCAGTAACTGGTGCTGAACCTCCGTTGTCTCCTCCTCCGTTGTTATTTCCAGATCCTGACACACAAAGAGCGTTAGCCTTTGCACGTGTAGATGATCCAAAGTATCCAGTTCCAGCTGAAAGTCCAACTGGTGCTAGTACCTCTGAAGCATACTTATCCTGGAACTTAGCTACTGCTGATGCAGTTAGCCCTCCAAAGTAATCTGTTTCGTTTCCAGCTGATCCAACTCCTGAAGCTGCAATTGTAGTTGCGGCATCTGAGTTAAGGAATTGCTGAAGAGCAAGTACGTCTGCTCCTGAATCTCCAGTTGTTAGAGATCGTGTCCATGTGTATGGACATACTGATGCAGATGATCCTCCAGTGTTTCCTCCCGTAGGTGCCTGCCCTCGTAGTGAAGCGTCAACGTTTGAAATAGTTGATGCGTCAGCTCCGAATGACGTAAGCAGTGAAAGGATTGACTGAATTTGTGCCTCAGAAAGTGCAGCGTGAGCACTCATAGGTGCTACAAGCGCTACGAACATTCCTAGAGACAGGACAGCTGCACCGATTTTATTTGTCATGCGACTCATATATCGTTTGCTTCCTAAATTTTAATAGTTCGTTAATCAATGAGAGTGACTCGTTAAAGTCATCCTCGGTTTTTATTCAATGTCGATATTCTCTGGCAAGCCTGAGAATAGTTTTTCAACACCACCCTACGTAGTCCACGCGACCGTAGACTACATAAGACAGCTGGCAAAGTTTAGTCTGATTGCTTTCATATCTTCCATGGAATCCGTATCTCACATATCTGACCGTTGTTTAAACGTTAACAACCCCCCACATTACATGGGGTAAAAAACGTTGTGTTCTCACACAATTGGCCGTTTAGAATATTTTGTTGTCAACGTACGGTCCTGCTTGCCGTTAAGCCGTCTATAATCGCTCAGTAACTACTCACGCAGTCCTAGGAACAAGTATACCCGGATGCCTTAAAAAACAAGCAAAAATCAATGTGGATAAGGATTGCAAACAGTAGCAGAAATAGGCCTTTTAGGCCTTAAATCTATGCACTATTGCGCACTCGCTTCCACAGGCAGAATATTACGTTATTTAGGTCAAAAGTCAATATATTTGAGAGTCACTAAAATTGACCTATTTTTGCTCTAAACGTAGTGATATGTACTCCATCTTCGCTCCCCTTCCTTACGAATACTTCCCTCCTTTATTAATGTATTTAAAAGCCTCTGGATAGTCTTTTCGCTGCAGTCAGTTATTACCTTTGCGATATCTTTTATACCTACATTACCGTTTTCTTTGATCATTTGGAGTACTTGTCCTTTACGGTCATTTGTCTGTCCTTTATGTCCTTTAGGCTCAACTTCAGTCTGTGAGGAAATTTTTGTTTTTGACGCTCCAATTTTTGTTGCTTCCTTCACCTCTTCAACATCAGTATCAAGATCTACATCCACCGCTTTCCGATCGCAAGAAAGTACGAGAAGGTAGTTGTACTCACGTACCAAAAGTTCCGCATTTTTAGGAGCAATTACTCCTGCTGTTTCCCCCACCTGCAAGACACTAATTATTTCCAAAATAGTAGCACTTCCCTCTGACTTATTGTTGCTGTGGAGAACTTCTCCGATCAAAGCAACTGACAAACTGCTCAGTCGATCAGAAATGTTTGATGTGTTTTTTGCATGAGCGAGTACCACATGTACTGCTTGAGAGAGTTTTTCTGCCTTCTTGTAGAGATATGCCTTTTTATGGTCCTTTAGAAATACGCTTTCGATAATGGAGTTATTAAGGACATTCTGTCCTCTTTTATTCATGTCCTTTATTGTTATTTCACTTCTATAAGACATATTTGTATCAGTCATTTGACTGTCTTATATGAGATTATACGCGTCCGATAGAAGGCCCGCAACTTGCGCGCCTAAGAAGATCGTGTCGGAAAATAGGCGTGGTACAATGCTGTTTATAACGATAATTTGAGATATGGCGCGACGACGAAAACGAGGACGACCACGTAAGGATGAGCGTGAGCTGGGATCTATTGTTCCACCAATAGTGTTTGCTATTGCATCACTTGCTGTAGGAGGATTCTTTGCTATAGCAGCGACAGGGTCAGCAGGGCCTGCAGGAGAGTTTGTATTTGGCCTAGGAACAATGCTACTTGGAAGCGGGTATGTATTGTTACCCCTTGCCTTTCTAGCACTCGGTACACTCCTGTTTACTTCATGGAAGGAAGAGATTCCTGTAGGAAGTTCTATTGGAGGTGCACTCCTTGTAGCAGCGCTACTTTCCCTTATATCTATGACACCACTTGATAGTGGGCTCCTTGGTTCCTTTATTTCAGGCGGTTTGGCTTCTATTTTTGGGGTCGCAGGAGCAACGCTATTTTTGATCGCATTTGCCTTAATTGGCGCAATTCTCCTCTTTAGGTTTGAGTTTAGCTTTGACAACACTCTTCCCTCTTTCAAACTTACAACGCTATTTGGAAAGAAAGAAAAAGACATGCACGTTGAGTCATATGGAGATGATGCTGAGGAAGAAGAGTTTGAGGATGATGAAGCCGAGGAAGAGGAGGTGGAAGAGAGAGAGCCATCAGTAAATGTCTTCTCAGATAATGAAGAAGAGGAAATTGAGGGAGAGCCTGTTATTACCTCATATGGAGAATACAACGCTCCTCCTATTGATCTACTTGGAAAGGACAAAGGAAAGCCTGGCGTGGGAGATATTAAAGCCAACGCCAATTTGATTAAGCGAACCTTTGCAAACTTTGGCATCAACATAGAAATGGATGAGGTATCTATCGGGCCTACTGTTACTCGCTATGCCATCAAACCAGCTGAAGGTGTGAAGCTTTCTAAGATTCTTTCTCTTCAAAGTAACTTGGAGTTGGCACTCGCTGCCCACCCTGTTCGTATCGAAGCTCCAATCCCTGGAAAGAGTTTGGTTGGAATTGAGGTGCCAAATACAAGCAAAGCAATGGTTGGACTTGCAGGACTTCTTACTGCAAACCAATGGAAGACTACCGACAAACCTCTTTTGGCTGGAGTTGGACGAGACATTACTGGAGAGCCTCACTATGTGAACGTGGCGAAGATGCCTCACGGACTTATTGCTGGAGCTACAGGATCTGGAAAGTCAGTTGCCATCCATACGCTTATTGCTTCCCTACTGTATCGAAATGGACCAGATGAGCTTCGGTTTATTATGATTGATCCAAAGCGAGTAGAGCTAACGCTCTACAACGGTATCCCTCAGCTTCTTACTCCTGTTATTACCGATCCAAAGAAAGCTATCCTTGCACTTAAATGGGCAGCAAAGGAGATGGATAGACGATACGGTGTGCTTGAGCAGTTTGAGTGTCGAGATATTACCTCATACCGAGAAGCATCAGCTGGAGAAGAAGATGCTGAAACCATGCCATACATTGTGATTGTGGTTGATGAGCTCGCTGACATTATGCAGGCATACCCAAGAGAGCTTGAAGCTGGAATTGTGCGCCTAGCTCAAATGAGTCGTGCGGTTGGAATTCACCTTGTGCTTTCAACACAAAGGCCGTCCGTAAATGTGGTAACAGGACTTATTAAAGCCAATGTTCCATCTCGAATGGCACTCCAGGTAGCTAGCCAGATCGATTCTAAGACCATTCTTGATATGGGAGGAGCTGAGAAGCTTCTCGGAGCTGGAGATATGCTCTTCCTATCTGGAGACATGAGTAAACCTATCCGACTACAGACTGCCTTTATCTCTGAGGATGAAGTAAAGAAAGTTGTATCGTACATTAAGAAAAACAATGCTGGAGATACTTCAAATATCGACTTTGGAGCGCCAGATGGAAAGCACGAAGGCAATGATGCCATGATGAGCATTGATGACTCTGATGAGGATCAGGATGAGCTATATAACGAAGCTAAAGCGTGTGTAGAAGAAGCTGGGAAAGCATCTACGTCATACCTACAACGAAAACTACGTGTTGGATACGCTCGTGCTGCTCGCCTTATGGATATTCTTGAAGACAAGGGTGTTATTGGGCCTGCGGATGGTTCTAAACCTCGAGAAGTTCTCACACGAGGGACAGATAACGAAGGATATGATGACGAGGAGGAGGAGTATGAGGAGGAGCGGTAGTTTCTATACTTGATTCATACGTGTATTTCTTGTATGGTCATTTCAGATACGATTTCTGACAACATGAAAATAGATTGAGAGGTGACCCAAATGGGTAAAAGAAGAGTCGCAAGTTCTAAGGTCACACTTAGAGCCGGAGAGAAAAACAGACAGGACGAACATGTGTGGAATTCTCCACCCATGAACGGACACTCCGAATCGCTTGGGGTGCGCATTACGAAGGGATATTATGGCCTTACGGATGCGAGGTACAATCCTATATCAACCACGGTTGAGTTTTTCTTCGACGAGAACGAGGATTTGGTTCTGCGATTTGGCCAGAATTTGAATCCGTATCTCAACCGCATCATGGTTTCTCCGCCTTTGGTGAGGATTCCTGCGGCCCTATTAAAATTCAAATCCTATGGCGTCGACAGCGCCTACACCAGGGCAAACCTCTATGGAGATTTCATCTTCATATGGGGGGAAAAGAAAAGACGGATCAACTACTTCGCCATTAATGTGTCGGCAGTGTGTCTTCTCGATGGACTTGGGGAAATTTGCCTAGACGGCACCTTTCAGATGTTCCGCGAGGCCATTGGGAAGCTTGATCCGAAGCAGGGAAACCTGTGTCCATTCTTCATTTCTGGGGAAGTTGACCACGGTGAGCAGTTCGAGCTGTTCAAGCAGTTCGAGAGAGATTCCTACGGCGTTGCTCACGAGTTGACACGTCATCGCACCGGCTTCCTAGACTATCCACTCGTCACAAAGTTTCTCAATGTTTACATGGGAAGTGATGGGGGTCGGGATGGAATCCCACCCCCCAGAGAAACCTTACTCGAACAGGCCCGTGAGGCCTTCGAGATGGTTTTTCCTCTCGACAAGCAAAATTAATTGTACCGCCCGCCGCAGAGACCACATTTTGGTCTCTCGGCGAGGCGGTTTTCTTTTTTGCTATACTACCCCCATGACGCGCGGATTTGTAGACACAAGACTCCTTGTAGCTGGCTTTTCCCTATTTCTCCTCCTTGTTATCCTCTTTGCCCTCTCAAGAGCATACGGGCTCGTACAAGGTCCTCATATAGAACTTAATGAGGAGGTTTTGTACTCTCAAATAGAAGATGGATTTATTGTCCTTGAGGGAAAAGTGTATAGAAATGCACACTTTGAAATTAATGGGCGGACAGTGGCTCCAGAGCAAAATGGCAACTTTTCTGAGCGGTTGTTGCTCTCTTCTGGCCATACTATAATGACTATACGAGCACGGGATCGTTTTGACCGTACTACACAAGAGATTATTCCAATTTATATACCAGAGTATGCCAGCGAAGAAACCAGCAGCCAAAAAGACAACGAAGAAGGTGGAGGAAGTGAAGGAGAGCCCGAAGGAGGAGAAGAACAATAAAGTTGATGCTGCCCTAAAAGAAATCCAATCAAAGTTTGGAGAAGAGGCAGTGATGACCTTTGGTGACCAAAAGCCAAAGAAGGTTGATGTGATCCCCACTGGATCTATTGGACTAGATGCAGCTCTTGGTGTTGGCGGACTTCCTTGTGGGCGAATCGTCGAAGTGTACGGACCTGAAAGTTCAGGAAAAACGACCCTTACCCTACACGCTATTGCAGAAGCTCAGAAAGCTGGAGGTGTAGCAGCCTTTATTGATGCAGAGCATGCACTTGATCCTGAGTATGCAAAAAGGATTGGCGTAAAGCTTAATGACCTTATTATCTCGCAACCTGATACGGGAGAGCAGGCACTCGAGATTGTAGAGAGTTTAGTACGAAGCAATAGCGTCGACATTATTGTTGTTGACTCTGTTGCAGCGCTAACTCCAAAAGATGAGATCGAAGGAGATATGGGACAGACCCACATTGGAAAGCAGGCTCGCCTTATGAGCCAAGCTCTTCGAAAACTCACCGGTGTTGTTGCAAAGAGTAAGACCGTCGTTGTCTTTATCAACCAAATCCGAATGCAGATTGGTGTGATGTTTGGAAATCCTGAGACAACTCCAGGAGGACGAGCTCTTAAGTTCTATACATCAGTTCGACTTGATATTCGTCGCATCGCACAGATTAAGAAAGGAGAAGAGGTTGTGGGAGGGCGTGTGCGTGTAAAGGTGGTGAAGAACAAGGTAGCAGCTCCATTTAAGAATACTGAGTTTGATCTTCTCTATAACGAAGGGATTTCAAGGGAGGGAGAAATCCTAGCACTCGGTGAGAAATTCGACATCTTGCAAAAGAATGGTGCCTTCTATAAGTATGGAGAGCAGTCTCTTGGTAGAGGGTATGATGCAGCTCGTACATTCCTAAAAGAGAATAAACCTATTACAAACGAAATTCTTAAGAAGATCCGAGCAGAGTTAAGTAAGGCATAGCATGGCAACACTTTCATATAACGAGATCACCCCTAAAAAGGTAATCAAATTTAATGGTGAACCCTATGAGGTTATTGAATCAAAAGTTGCACGTAAGCAGCAGATGAAGCCTCAAAACCAAACGAAACTACGGCACCTTATAAGTGGACGTGTTATTTCTAATGCTTTTCACTCAAGTGATAAGGCAGAAGAAGCTGATACTGAAACAAAAGAGATTGTGTACCTCTACACCAATCGCGGAGAGAGTTGGTTCCATAGCAAAGGAAATCCAGGAGACCGCTTCTCCCTACCTGAAGACTCTGTTGCAGATAAAGTGAAGTGGTTAGCTGAGCGTGATGAAGTTGAAGCACTTTTGTTTGAAGAAGAGATTGTCTCTATTAAAATTCCAATTAAAGTAGATCTTGAGGTTGTTGAGGCCCCTCCTGCAGTACGTGGGAATACGGCTCAGGGTGGAAGTAAGCAAGTTGTTATGAAAGGAGGCGCTGTGGTTACTACCCCGCTATTCATCAATGAGGGAGATATTCTGCGTATAAATACAGAGACTGGAGAGTACGTGGAGCGGGTTGATAAAGCATAAATTTTCTATATACTTGCCCCAGAACCTAGCATGCCAATTGGTCAGGGAGAACAGAACGCTCTGGTCTCATACCAAGATGACAAGATTTGGCAGTCTTGTCGTTAGAAGGAGGCAACCTTCTCTGCCTTCAAAAATAGCTTTCGTCGAAGTATGGTGTGCATGGGTTGTGCTCTGAGGAGTGCAGTTGCTCATTTGAGCCTTTTGTAACGAAAGCATCCAGAGCAGGCGGAGTCATGTTCCCGTCCTTTATAAGGTGGCGTGTACATCGCTGCACAGGTACACGCCACCAAACATCTTACAGCGCATATGCGCTGTTTTTTATACCTACACCCCAACCTACACTCAATGCTTTAGAGATCTATTAAAAACAACGGCTCAGATGAGCCGTTGTTTTTGTATCTTTTCTTCTCCTACGTAGTTAACTACGTAATTAACTCAGTAGAGGTTACCGAGCGATGTACGGCATAAGAGCCATAAATCGTGCTCGCTTGATTGCTTTTGCAATCTCACGCTGTGACCTAGCAGATACTCGTGTTCGCCGCCTGTTATTCATTCGAGCATGCGGATTCACAAACTGCTTCAGATACTCAGTATCCTTGTAGTCCACAAATCGTGGTGTCTCTACTACTTTTTTCTCTTCGTCTTTCATACAACTATATTAAAAAGGAATATCTTCCGGGTTAATGTCCTCGTCTGGATACTGGATTGCATCTGATGATGGAGCTGCCTGCTCTTGTGCAGGTGCTGCAGATGCAGCTGGTGCACCTCCCTGTCCATCACGCAATGATGGTCCGAATTGGAATCGATCTGCAATAACTTCAGTTCGATAGTGTTTTACACCATCTTTCTCCCAATTGCGAGTCTGAAGTCGTCCCTCAAGGAATACTGGACGTCCCTTCTTCAGGTACTGCCCCACAACCTCAGCCTGCCGTCCAAACATAACAATGTTGTGGTACTCAACAGAATCCTGCTGCTGTCCGTTCTGATCCTTGTATGTTCGGTTTGTTGCAACAGAGAATGAAGCAACTTGAGATCCAGAAGGAAGAGCCTTAAGCTCTGGGTCTCGTGTTAGGTTTCCGTAGATAAATACTTTGTTGATATACATACTATGCTGTTGTCTCCTCTAGCACCTCATCAAGCTCAGCGTCTGATACCTCATCAGTTTCTGGCTTTGCTACAACAAGCTTCTCAGCTGCACGGTCCTGTGCGTATGTTGCCTCCTCTTTTGTAGTAATTGTAACAAGATGTCGGATAATAGTCTTGTCAGCTCGCAATACCTCATCTACCTTCTCCTGATTCTCTGGAGTAAGCTCGTATGCGATCCATGCAAAGTTTGCACTTGTATGATCACGTCGTACTCCCTCATTGATCTGAGAGATAGTGTACGCAAGGTTTATTCGTGTAGGAAGTGCCTCTGCAAATGGAGTTCCACCTGCAGCAACAATAGCTTCCTTTACAGAATCAAATGCTTTCTTTGTTTCAGTCTCTGAAAGGTTCGCATCAATGTGAAATGCCGCCTCGTATACAGAGATCTCGTCTTTTTCTAGTACTTCAGTATCTGCCATATGTGGGAGAAAGATAGCATATAGATCTAGCTATCGCAACGCTATAAGCCAAAAATACGCTTAGTATTGTTATTTAAAGTTTCTCGAGCCTCATTTTCATCAATTCCCCATAAATCGGCTATCTTTTTGTATACATGCACTACATTAAGTGCTGAGTTGCGCTCTCCCCTGTGTGGCTTTGGTGCTACATATGGAGAGTCTGTCTCGCCAAGGAGCATGTCGTGTTTTGCGCCCGTTACCATGTCGTTATAGTCATCAGTAAAGGTAATAACTCCAGTAACTGATACGGTAAATCCAAGATTATTGAGTTTTTCTCGCTCCTCATCTCCTCCTACGAAAAAGTGTACATTCCCTCGGAGCTTGTCTCCGTGCTTTTCTTTATATTCAGTGAGGATATCAATAACCTCATGATATGCATCCTGTGTTCCTTTGCTTGGGCGTGAGTGAATCATGAGCGCTTTATCAAGCTCTATAGCAAGCTCTACTTGCTGTATGAAAACTTCTCTTTGGAGCTTTGAATCTTCTTGTCTAAAGAAATCAAGGCCACACTCTCCTATGGCAACTACATTCTCGTCTTTTGCTAGAGTTTTGTATTCGTCTGTAAACTCTCCCTCATCGGTGTAGCACGGATGCATTCCAACAGTTGCATAGAGGTGTTCGTGCTCTTTTGCTAGAGCAATTGCTTTCTTTGAGGATTCCAGGTCAACACCAACAACAATGCCGTGTATGTCCTCATACTTCATTTGCTCAATGATTTGATCACGATCTTCTTCGTATGCATCAAATTGAAGATGGCAGTGTGCGTCGATGTATTTCATTATGTTGAAGTATATAGCATTTAGGTTTTAGTGTATAAAAATTGCCTTGATGTAATGCCTGTGGTATTACCAGAGGTGGAATCTAACCAGCACATAATCAGAAAAGGAGACTGTCTTGTCTGCACAAGACCTTCCACCATCCCTCATTGCTGACATGCAGGAAGCAGGAGTTGATGTCACCTCTTGGGACCCTGATATTTATGAAGGTCTCAAAGAGGATCTTGCAAAACGAGGAACTTCACTTGTTCGTCTGAGAGAACCTCGTGAGGACGGAGTTCAGGTTGGACTTCAACGAACTGGCGCTTATGTCAAAATACTTGGCTCCGGCACACATGTGCTCTACCCAGAAGGGTTTGAAGACCATAAAGACTGTACTTGTCCAAGCATTTTTATCGCTAGTACCGAAAATCACAGGACACTTCATGATCACGCGATACAATTCGCAAATGATCACTTTGGAATCACTGCCCATCCTGGCCTTGTCTATAATTGGCCACCGGGCATATGGCCAGACATAGAAATTCAAGAAGAATGGAAGGCTGAGTATCCAATACCATTGATATACTCAGCCTGGCCTGTGACACTTGAACTTACTCCTGGGAACTTCGATCCAGAAAACCCTCTTGTTAGTCGAGTTGATGGCTCTAAGTGGGTTTGGGTTAAATGCCCAGTCAACTAATACTGAATTAACGGCTTCGCACAGAACATGCGAAGCCGTTTTTTATTAAGATCCAGCCCAAGGAGTTCCAAAAAGTCCGACCGCGAGTTCAATCCAAACAAGTATGATTGTCATGATCACGAGAATGATTGCGATTTTATTTTTCTCTTTCATATTACAAACGTGCAAAAAGTCCTTCTGGCTTTGTGTTCTCCAGCACTGACTTTTTAATTACTCCACTTGCCTCTGGCAACGTTGCCTCAAGTAATACACCAATTACATATAGCTCTTCTAGGTACTCTGCAATAAGTTCTCTTCCCTTCTCTACATCAGTCTTCACAACTTTAAACGGCTCCTCGTCTGTAATTCTCTTATCCAGAGCTCCAATTAAAGACCACACATGGTCGAGCGCTTCATTAAATTTAAAGTTATTGATTGCATCAGTATATTCAGATGGCATTGGTGTTAATTCGGGAGTTTCAATTGGACTCTCAAGATGCGTCTCTGCAAGCTTTGTAATACGAGCAGTTAGATTTCCAATTCCATTTACAAGGTTTGCGGTATACCACTCATCTAGTTTCTCCCATGTGATATCTGAATCATCTACGGGATGTACGTGTCGAAGAAGCAGGTACCGAGTGGCATCTGTTCCGTACTTATCTGTAAGCTCATAAGGAGAGATTACATTCCCAACAGACTTACTCATCTTGGCTCCTCCTGAGGTTATAAACCCATGATAGAAAACCTGGTCAGTATTTTTTATGTCAGCTGAAAGTAGCATTGCCTGCCAGATAAGAGACTGGAAGCGAACCTGGTCCTTCCCCGCCACCTGCAGTGTTTCTCCCTCCTCCCAGTACTTTTTGAAATCACCCTCTGGCCACCCTAGAGTTGAGATGTAGTTTGTGAGAGCATCAAACCATACGTACATAACTTGAGAGTCATCTCCAGGAACTGGCACACCCCATGAAAGTCGTTCCTTCTCTCGAGAAATACTAAAGTCTTCAAGTCCATTTTTTACAAACTCAATTGCTTCCTTTCGCCTCCAATCAGGAATGATAGAGTCTTCCCTCTCTAGATACTTTGGAAGTGCATCTTGGTAGTTACTAAACCTAAAGAAGTAATTCTCCTCTTCAATTTCAACTGGGTCCATTGTTGGATGGTTTGGACACTTCCCATCTACAAGCTCACTCTCCTTTAGAAAAGCTTCATCCCCTACACAGTACAATCCCTTGTACTTCTTTTTATAAATATCTCCCTTTGCCTCGCACCTTTTCCAAATTTCCTGTGCTGCTTTTATATGATTTTCATCTGTTGTTCTGATGAATGCATCGTTTGAAAGATTGAGAGCTTCCTTCAGTTTTTTAAACTGCTCAGCAAAATGATCTACATACTCTTGTACATCTTTTCCTTCTTCTTCTGCTTTCTGAAGAATCTTTTGTCCGTGCTCGTCTGTTCCTGTACTAAAAAAGACGTCATTTCCTTGTAGTCGCCAGTGACGGGCCAAAAGATCTGCTTGGAGAATTTCAAGTGCAAAACCAACATGCGGATCCGCATTTACGTATGGAAGCGTAGTTGTTATGTACTTATTTGTCATTCCCTTGAGGGTATCACAGGTTCTCGTCTTGCTCTACAAATAAAAATGGGGTACTTTCATGGAGGAAATTAGGGAGGTTCCTTATGGGGCAGGAGTGCAATCATACACCCGGTGTGGTGGATGAAGCTTATTGTAAACAGATTTCAAGTGTGCCAGCACGTGCTGAGAGATGTGCTGAATGCACATGCAAGTGGCGCGTGACCGGAACAAAGCCGGCAGATCCAGAAGACGGACTTCCTGTTACAAGCAGGCGGTTTGAGAAAATGGGGACTCTCGCGCTCCAAGGTCATTCTTCAAGCAACAGCTCCTTTGGTGCTGGAGGAGGCACACAACAGTCAGCGCGTATTGGAAGCCGTTGACAAAAAGGCCGTCGAGCATTCTCGACGGCCTTTCTCTTATGCTGCTTCTCGCTTTTGCTGGAAATCGTGCACAAGCTCCTGGATACCAGCTGCTATAGGCACAGCAAGAATTACACCAATAACTCCAGCTAACTGTCCTCCTGCAATAATGGCAAGGATCACAAGAAGTGGTGGCACTCCAATCACCTTCTTAACTACAAGTGGGTAGATAAGATTTCCCTGGAATTGATTTACTACCAAGAAGAGTCCCGCAACAATAAAGGCAAGTGTTGCTCCTCCATCTACAAGCGCAACCATAACTCCTGGAATTGCAGCGATAATAGATCCAAATACCGGGATAAGCTCCAAGACTGCAGCAAAAACTGCGAGCAAGAGAGCGTACGGCACACCAAGGATCATAAGTCCAAGGTATACAAGGATTCCAATAATGAAAGAGAGCATGAGCTGTCCTTGCATCCATAGTCCAATCTTTCGCTGAGACCTTCTCCATAGATCGATTACATAATCCTGATGCTTTGTTGGCGTAACAATCCGTAGGAAATCATCAATTCCTTGCTCTCGTACTGCAAAGTAGAATGAGAGAACAATAGTAAGGAATAGTGAGAAGATACCTCCAAAGATTGTTGCCAGAAGCCGTACGATTCCCTCCCCAGTATCTGAGAATGACTCCTGCAGAGAAAGCAGTGAATCGAGAATAGTTGTTTTAGCTGATGTTGTTTCAGCTCCAAGGATTCCTGCATTTCCAATTGAAGTTGGAAGCTCCACCGTCTCAAGGTATTGAGGAAGAAGCGCTAGGAATGATTGTGCCTCGTCGAGTACTGGTGGGATAAAGTAATAGATACCTACAAAAATACTTCCAAATACCAGCAGGTACATGATGATTACAGAGAGTACGCGGTGCAATCGCAAATGCTTTTTGAAAAACTCTACTCCTGGCTCAATGGCAGACGCCAAAACAATGGCTGTAAGTACCAAAAGAAGCAGTTCTCGTAGTACAAAAATCGCATATGCTCCAATAAGCACTAGTAGAATTTTGATAACGCTCCCTGCTGTTATTGAGATATTGATTGGTCCCTTTGTCATAGGGCTATCTTATCACGATAGTTTTGAAATCAGATCCTCGATCTTCACACGTTCCTGTTCTGCAGTGTCTCGGTTACGTACTGTAACGTCATTTCCTTCAAGAGAGTCAAAATCAACGGTCACACAATATGGCGTTCCAATCTCATCTTGCCTTCTGTATCGCTTTCCAATGTTTCCATTGTCATCAAACATTACATTTCCAAACTCTTTCTTTAAAGCTGTAAATACTTCCCTTGCCTTCTCTACAAGCTCAGGCTTGTTCTTAAGAAGTGGAAATACAGCAACAGTAACTGGAGCAAGATGCCTTGGTAGAGCTAGAACAGTTCTAATATTCCCATCAACCTCATCTTCTACGTAGTTATCAAGCAATGTAAACAACATTGCACGACCAAGACCACCTGATGTTTCAATAATATGAGGAGTTATTTTATTTCCTTCCCCATCTATATATTGCATTGATGTACCAGAATACTCTTGATGCCGACGAAGATCCCAATCTCCTCGATGGTGTATCCCCCAAGCTTCTTTCCACCCAAATGGAGTTTTATATTCAATATCCCAAGCTTCTTTTGCATAATGTGCCATTTCATCTTTCTCATGCTGCCTGAAGCGAAGATTTTCTTCTTTTATTCCCAGACCTTTATACCATTCCATACTAAAGGCTTTCCAAAATTCATACCAACGCTCACCCTCTTCTTTAGTTGGCGCGATGTAATACTGAAGCTCCATTTGCTCAAACTCTCGCACACGAAATAAAAACTGACCTGGAACAATTTCATTTCGAAAAGCTTTTCCTATTTGACCTATACCAAAGGGAAGCTTTGGACGCATTGAGTCTAAAACATTCTTAAAATTAACTTGTACTCCCTGCGTAATCTCTCCACGAAGGTATGCCTTATCTTTTGAACCATCTACAGCACCAAGGTACGTCTCCATAAGGAGGTTAAATACTTTTGGCTTTCCTAGTGCGTTCCCATCAGGACTTTTGAGTTCAAGCTCGTCAATTTTCTCCCCCATTTCTTCAATACTCATATTGAACGTTTCAACTCCTGCATCCTCAAGAACATGGTCTGCACGATATCGTTTCTTTGTTTCTACATCCTCTACAAGTGGATCAGTAAAAGATTCTGTATGACCAGAGGCTTCCCACACCTTCTCTGGCATAAGAATTGAAGCTGAAATTTTGTACATTTCCTCTCGATCTTCTACAAACTTTTTTGTCCAATACTTTTTTATATTCTCATTTAAAATAGACCCAAGTGGACCAAGATCCCATACACCAGAGAGACCTCCATAGATTTCAGAACCTTGAAAAACAAACCCTCGACGCTTTGCGAGAGAAATAAGCTTTTCCATTTTGTTTTCTACTTCGTGATTTGCCATATTAGTTACTTACTACTCCTTGTGCTCCAGTATATGACGGATCGTCTGTAATTGCAGTAGTTTTGGCTCCTCCTATGGTTTGTACGGTTGTTTGTGTGAAGCGGTCAAATCCTTCAAAGATTTGCTGCCCAACAACTTGGATTACATCTCCTGCTTGAGAAGATTGCGGTGTAATACCAACCTGGAGTGCAACAGTCTTTGAAGAGTGCGCTGGAATCTCTCCAATATTCCACGATACTTCCCCTGTTCTCTCATCGTGAGTGATAGCAGCTGAAAGTGGTGTCTGTGCTCCAGTAAATGTCGCATACGATGGCAATACAAATCGCACAGCAGAGTTTGCAATAGTATTTGTTGTATTTCCTGCAATCAATGTGAGCGTGTACGTGCTTAACTCCCCTGCCTTTGGTGGCCATGGTCCAATATTTGTAAATGGTCCTGTTGTTCTTGTGAGAGACGTAGCGAGAGATAGTGCTGACGCAACAGAGATATCACGCTCTACTTTATTCGTTACAGTAGAAGGAGCTCCGCTTCCAACTTCACGCCCTGAGACAGTTCCTACTATGTCGAGTGCTGGATTTCGAGCAGATCCAAGCTCGGCTGTTGTTTTTATAGGGAGCGTGAATGTTACGGTTCCACGCTCTTCTGGATCAAGTGTCGCAAGCTCTGAGTTTGTTTCCTTATTAAAGGTAATTGTTTTTGTTCCTGCATTATAGAATCCTCTTCCCGCTGAGATACGCGTTTCATCAAATGCATTTCCTGAGAAAGTAATAGTGATTTCTGCATCAAAGATCTGACTATCGAGATTATTTTTCCACGTAAGGCGCCCTGTTAGATCATCACCTGCATCCACGGTAAGAGATTCGCTTGCGTCCCCATCGAGAGACATTGAGACTGCAAGCTGACTATCTACGAGTGCAACTTTTACATCTTGCTCCATATAGATGAGTCCTAGGCTGTTTCCTCCAGGAGATAGATCAGTTCCAATATATGCATTAATAAATCTCTCATCTCCAGAGTTTCCTACAATGTCTCCTGTTATCGTTACTGTCTCTTTCTCTCCTGGCTTAAGGGTTCCAAGGTCCCACACATTATTTCCAATGTCTGCTGTTGGATTAGCATCGCGCACCGAATATCCAAATGGATACTCCAGAAGGAGCACTGCATTGGGTACTGACTCTTCGGAATTTGTCTGCACCGTTATTGTTGTACTAAAACTCTCACCAGGAGCTACCTCCTCTGGTGCTGAGAGTGTTACGGCAAGCGGCGCACTCGTTATGATCACAGGATAGACCTCCTCCTTTACTACAATAGCGTTTGAGCTCTCTGGTCTAAATTCAATACGAAGTTTAATTTCCTTTTCCTCTCCCTCAGTTCCAAACAAGACTCCCTCAAAAGCTAACTCTTTCTTTTCTCCTGGCTTTAGAGGACCAAGTGAGAGAGTTTTGTATTGTAATTCGCGACTTACATCGAGTGCATCACGTGTTCCTGTTGGGAATGTAACGGTAAGTTCCGCAAATGGAAGATTCACTGGGTTGGTGTTCTTTACCGTTGCTTGAATCAACACACTCTCCCCCGATGCAATTGCTGGAGGGATCTCTACATTAAATTCAATGTTTTTAGGAGATACGGTTCGTCCTCCCTGCAGTACGAAAAATGCAGCAATGATTATTGCGAGAGCAAAAAATCCTGCAGATCCCAGAAGGAACCATGTGGCATAGGGCTTGTGTGGTTTTTCTTCTTTTTGAACAGGAGGAGTCCATGCTTCTTGCTCAGTTGCTTCAGGTACTGTTGTTTTAACTTTTGGAGAAAATCCCCGCCTTGAGGCGGTTTTCTTATATAAATCAGTTCGTAGAGAGTCTAATTTACCCTTCTCACTCATGTAGGAAACTATACCATTACTTAAGTATTTGTTGACAATAATTTTTAAATACAGCACCATCATTTTAGATCTGTGTACCTTGGCAGTGAAAGAGACTTGCAGTGTATGTATTTGGTCGAAAACCAAATATTATACGAGGCACGAACGGCCTCCATGCTCTCTGGCCACGAACGGCCGCACACAAGGTGGAGTACAACAAATGTCCGAACTCTATATTCCTGACATGTTACGTGAGGATATCATTCCCGACTCTCTTTTCAGACAATGGGAAAAGAAGCATCACGATGGCATCACAAGAGACCTTATTCGTGAGCATTTGGACCAAAAAAACTGGGCCGCCCTCCTTCAGATGGGGACAGTCTTCTTCCTTCTTATCATTTTTCCTGCAATGTGTTTTCTAGTAGTAGTCGCCTGGGCAGAAGAACCAGAAGGGTTCATCTTGAAATGGAGCATGACTAGCGCTACTGTCACCACCCTTTTCTTTGGCATTCTTTGCTTACGTTATGGGGGCAGACACTCGAGAAAAGCAGGCGAATGCCTTGAGCGCTTTGCATCATTTTATGATGCGCTAAATAATACAGCTGATGCGTTTGCAATGCCTTATTCAGAGCTGCATTTACTCATTCCAAATGGGAGAAGTCTTCTTGTGGAAGACGCAGGAAAAATCTTGAGATTGCAGAAAAAAGAAGAACGTTTCAAAGTAAAACTCTCTTCAAAAGAACGAGTTGATCTTGAAAATAGTTTCCGCGGTAAGTTTGATGCATTAAAAGCATTCGGGGTTGTGTCAGGTGGATATGGCCCAATCTTTGCTGATGCTCAGAAATAACTACAGCCCGACCACATTTGTGGTCGGGCTTTTCTTATTTCTCTAATTCTTCCTCAAGTATAAAGAGAGTAAGTTTTTTATGGCTTCCAATCTCGTATTACAAAACTCTTTCCTTTACGCTCTACTATTACCTTCTGGCCATCTCTCCAGCGAAGCGCACGGACATCATCTATGGGGAGTGTTATAGAAATACTCCCTCCTCCGTTTTTGTTTAATTTACGTACGTTATAGTCTTCTTGTTTTTTACGTCCCATATTTTTAGTGTAGCAGAGAAATTCGGGAGTTATTCGGGAGTGTTTACAATATTTTAATTCTTCTAAAGAAAAGAGTCCTTGGTGTTATCAAGGACTCTATAAAGTCAGTTGTTATTGAGAACGGTTCGCATAACCCAGAAGAGTACGCCCGCAATAATTACAATCAAATGCGCATTATGCGCAGCGAAATCCATGATTGCATCCCAATCACCATCAAAAAGAAAGTAACCGATGATTATGAACCCCGGCAGTGAGACGACATGCACTATCCTCTGGGCAATCAAGTACGGGTCAATCTTTGCTTTCCTTTTTTTGGCAGGAGGCGACGCTCTTGAACGAATCAATAAAAGCATTTTCGCCCCCTAGCTCGTCGCTGTAGCGATCGGCATTTGCCGGAAATCTCCGGTTCTCTTGAGTGCATTTGCAACACACGTCACTTCAACAACTTGTGTTGCGTCCTTGAGAATCCATTCTTGCACAAGAACAAGATCAGCCCCAAGGGCCTTTGCCTCTGCCTCAACTTCGGCAAGAGCTTCCTTCCGGGCTAGGCGTGCAGTTTCAGAAACTGAGCGCACATGACCTTTCTCGAACAGGTTTCGAATAGAGCGGCCTAAACCACTCGTTCCCATACTGATTGCGGCTACGCCGACAACCACCTGAAGGGGTTCGTACCCTGCAGCAAGCAGAGCATAAAGTTCTGGACCGGTAAGCTCAGCGCTTTTTGTAGCACCGAGCTTGGACTCATGTTCTTCCTCTGACAAAACACCTATCTCCTTTAGTTGCGTCTGACAAGAAAGTACAATAAATAACTAGACTGGTCAATCTTTCGTCTTAATTGACAAAACATAATCTTTATTGCACCTTACCTTTTAGAATCCAGATACAGAAAGGAAGCTTGAGATGTCCGGTTCTCAAACACCAGAGATACTTGAGACGCTATCAGCACTTGTTGATCTAGGAGACCATCTCCTAATCAACTTTAGTACCGGGGAAATATGTGGTGCCGAGCTGAATGTAAAACACAGACCTTCAGTTGAACAATTCATACCTACCATCGTCAAAGACCTGCTTGATCAGGTGTTAAAAGCAGGTATCGAATTTGACGCTGTGGTTGGAATTCCGACCGGAGGATGTGCATGGGCGAATGAATTTGCCAGGCAGGTGCTTGCTGAGAAGGCGGGAGTTTACCAACACCAGCTTTGCAAAGGAGACAACAGTTGGGAATTTTTAATTCTTAATCCGGCAAATATTCAAGAGGGGACAAGATTTATAGTTGTTGATGATGTCATCTACAATGGCCAGGCATCAAGACTTGTCACCAACCTACTTGAAGCTGCTGGGTGTGAGGTTGTCTGTTTTGCCTTCCCTGTCGCCGTCAGCAATACCGGAGTTGAATTTTGGGAACATTTTGACATTCCAGCATTTGTGACTTATGACGGCGCTTTCATAAAAAACTACCTCAAGAAGTACTGCAACGAGGAAGGGGTTCCTGAAGAATCGGTACGAGGTGGTTGGCGCAAGAAATCCCAGCAGCGGCTCGCGCACGTAGCTGGAAGCGGCTAAATAAATTAGGGAAAGTTCCCTTACCTGCCGGCGGATTAGTTTCCGCCGGCTTTTTTTATTCCTTTGTCTGCTGTCTGCCAAATGTTATTACACGCTGCACTTCTCTCGTATCCTGCTTCTAGCGCCTCTTCTTCAGTACAGAAATACTGCTCTCCTTTTCTTGGGTCTATCTTTACCCGCTTATAGTTAGGGCATCCTGGGAGGAAATAGTCTTTGGTATAACTCTTAGTTATATTTCCTTTAATTACACACTCCTTGGAGAAAGGATCGGCATCTTGCTCCCCCACCCTTGTTTCTTCTTGTATAGGGCAGCTATTCCAGAGTCCTACGTTATCTTCTTTTGCTTCTCGCTCATCTGCTTGCAGTTGACTTAAGTATGTTCTATTTGGTTGTACGTATACTTCTTTTGCATACCCCTTCTCTACCAGCATGCTGTTTACAAATAGATTGTCCTTCTCTGGGTCTTCTTCGTGTATGAAAACGTAGCGCAATAGCCTATCAAAGCTATCTTGTGCGGTTTGGTCCTTCTGCAAGAGTATTTCCTTTCCAAGGAGTGTCTTGGTTAGGTATTCCTTTGCTTCTTTCCCGTAGCAGGAGTTTAGCTCTGGTGCATCAATGTTTAAGAGTCTGATGCGGATGTTGTTTTCGATGATTATAGTGTCACCATCTACTACCTCTTCTACAAGGTGTGGTCTTTGTTCAAAGTTTGCACCATATACCTCATATGTTTTGTATACCTCGTACCCTCCGTATCCTCCTGCGGCTGCTACAAAGGCAAGTACTGCCATGATTACCTTGTGCGGGAGGGGTTTCATTAGATTTAGTGTAGCAGGGTTTTGCTATTTAAAAGATACTGGAGTGAGTTTTGTTTTTTTAAAATCTTTATCTGCAGTAATAATTTTTTTTAATCCATCGTTTTCCATAACTGAAAGATGGAATGCATCTCCTGGAGCAAGTCCATAATTTTTTATTCCTTCCAAGGCCCTTGGAAGATGCAGATGATCTAATTTAGAAAAACTAATATAGCCACCGCTTTGTAGTGAGTTTACTGTGACATCAATATTTCCACTGATTGCTTTATAAGAAAAGTTTATTTTGTTAAAAACTAACTTGAGAGTAATTCCAGAAAAACTTAATTTTTCTAAAATGGTATTTATTTTCCTAATTCCTGGCCTATTCCCCCTAATTCTATTTTGAACTTTTCTGACAACACCCAGAAGTTCATAGATACAAAGCATTGAGGTTTTCATATTGCACTCGTTGACCAAAAGCCATACAAGCATTTTCTGAGCCTTTACATGATCAGGGTGTTCTGGTATAGAAATTCCGGCAAGAAAATTTGCATCTAGAAAAACACTCTCTTTTTGTGCAATTTTTACTGCCATTAAATTTTCCCATCAAAATGATGTGGTTTTGCGCCAGCCAAGCTTACTGTGCCAACAACATTACTTAAAAAATGTTTCTGTTTTTCATTAAGCTGCTTAAACAACTGATCTCCAACATTTTTCTTAATTAAATTAAGCCTTCTTTCACTTTCTTGGTCAAAGATTTCAAAAAATAAAGGGGTTGCACCTGAGCTTGTGGAGTAACGTGACGATGAGATAAAAAGCTCACTTGGAACTGAAGCGTAAATATTTGCGTCATCTAAAGGGAAGTATGGAATCATAAATTAAATTTTATCAATTAAATCCTTAAACTTTAGAAATTCTTTAACGAAGTCTTTTTTTATAGATTCTATATCTGAAAGTCCGGAAGGGTAATGCACATTCAAATGCGCGAGATATTTTTTGTCAGCACTCACCGGCTTTATTTCAAACATATATTTTTTTTCTTCCTCTATGAAATTAATGCTGACACCCGCTTGAGACACATGAACTAAATTAGCAATTTTTTTACTAATTAAATCTTTAACCTCAAAAGAGTCTTCTGAATTCACCAGGGCATCAAAATTAAATCCGTAAGATGTTACTTTTTTTTGAGAGATGATACCTTTTTCGAAAAAAAGATTTAGATCTTCCATTATTGATGTTTCGGTTGGATCTTGAGAGCCCTTATCATTTATTAAAACCCTAACATTTTCAAAAACAAAATCTTTTTTTAAATCTGGAACAATAATAACTTTAATCCCCGGCCCCTCTATTGTTGAAGAGTTTAAATCTTTTTGCTTATTACTTTCTTTTAGAAGATCAACCACGGTTGATCCTGAGATAACCTTTTGTTCAAGCGGCTCAGAAAACAAAGTTGTAATATTTAGCCCTTTGATACTTTCTATTCTCATTACCTAGATAATATACTAAATAGTCACCTTTACCTACAACCCCGCAGCCAAAATTCCCTTATTCACCTCAAGTATCAAATCTTCTGTTTTGTCTACGTTAGCCTCCTTGTCCGCATACCCAAGTGCAACAAGTATTTCAAAAGCAATCTCTGCCTCTTCCCTTTCAAAATCTATATCTTCCTCTCCTTTTACAAGCGCCTCTAACCTTTCATACACTTTTTGCTGCACCTCGTGCTCGGGTAACAATCTCCCCAGAAGACCAAGTATGTTTGCATATACTTTTTTACGCTCTCCTGTAAGGGTAAAGGAGTATTGCCGTACTTGATCCATTCCTTTAAGGCGCCAATTATATCTTCCACGAATAAGAGAATAGATACTGTGTGTCCCAGGCTGCGTGCATGCAGCAAACGTAGCGCCCGCCCGCTTTGCAGCTTGTGCAATTACACGAATCTTTCCCAAGTCTTGGGTAAAGATAATTGCCTCTACAGAGTCTTCCTTATTGGGACGAGCTTTTAGTACGAATCCTGGAGTTGTGTACGTCTCATGCATGAACGACGTTTATCGTAAGTTGCTTCTCGCCAAGATCTACTTCTATTCCTCCAGGAAGCTCTTGTACGCGCTGGATAGTTTTAACTCCAGCAACACTCATAATTTCACTCTTGTATGCATCTAGGAATGCTGCATTTCCTGCAATAGTTAGGATTGCAAAATCGTGTGGAGAGAAGTCCGCCTTCTTTCGTGCATCTTGTACCGCTCGTATAAATTCTCGAACCATTCCCTTCTCCTTTAGCTCTGGAGTTAGTTCTGTATCAAGTTTAAGCTCTTCTCCATCGAGAATAATGTTCTCTACGTTTACTTCTTCCTTGATAAGAGCTTGGTATTCCTCTGTTAGAGAGATTCCTTTCTTTAGAGTGAGCGCATTGAGTGGCTGCCGTACTTTGTGCCCTGCAGTTTGTCGCATCATAAGTGCATCACTTACGATAGTTCGTACTTCTTTCATAGTATCGAGTACTTCTTGGTCTATCTTCCCTGCTTCTGGCCAATCACATAGGTGTACACTCTCAGCATCACTCTCTTCTTTTAGTTCTCTATATAGATACTCTGCATAAAATGGCGTAGCAGGTGCCATTACCTTTGCAGTCTCCATAAGTACAAAGCGAAGTGTATGCATTGCATGCTCTGCATCTTCTCCTCCCTCTTTAATACGATCTCGAGAGCGCCTGACATACCATGTTGAAAGATCATCAAGGAAATCGAGAAGTGGGCGTGTGGCTTTATCAAATTCATATCCTTCATATCCTTTTGTTGTCTGATCTACAAGCTCATTTAGTCTTGAGATAATCCATGTATCAAGTACGTGCTTTGTTCCCTCTTTTCTCTGTACAGTGTCCTTATATAGATTGTAGAAAGAAAGTACGTTGTGCAGTCTTCCTACCACTTTTGAAGATGTTTCTTTTACACCTGCTTCTGAGAAAGAGAAGTCTTCTGCTCGTGATACAGGAGATGCGAGCATGTAGTACCGCACAGCATCTGCTCCATATTTATTGATTATCTCCATAGGATCAGGATAGTTCTTGAGTTTCTTACTCATCTTCTGCCCATCCTCTGCAAGTACCGTTCCATTTACCACTACGTTTTCAAATGGTGCTTTTCCGAAGAGCCCTACGCCAAGAACGAGTAGTGAGTAGAACCACCCTCGTGTCTGATCGAGTCCCTCTGCAATATATTGTGCAGGATATCCCTTTGATTTACTAAAGAGTCCTCCCTTTGGATTAAATACATCTAAGTTGCTGTATGGATAGTTTTGCTGCGCATATGGCATTGATCCAGACTCAAACCAACAATCAAACACATCGAGGATCCGTGTGTACTCTTCTCCATCCTTCTCAAGCTTTATCTCATCAATATATGGACGATGGAAATCTAGCTCATAGTTTGCATTGTGTGGCAGCGCCACAAATGGAAGGTCCACTCGTGCTCCAGGCTCTGCGTGTGTCTTATCATGAATTTCCATTGAACGAGCACTGTTTGCTCCCTCAACAACTGCAGGAAGAATCTCCATTCCAATTCCATGCGTAACGATAAGAATCTTCTCATCTTGAAGCTGCGCTTCCTTCTCGTACATAAATTCTCCAAAGCGCTTCTTCACATCAAGGAAGCTCTCCCCTCCTGGGATAGTTGTCTCGTACGTGAAATCTTTCTCAATGAAATCAAAGTAATCTTTGATTGGCTTTCCTTGGAAATCTCCAAATCCAAGCTCGGCAAGTCGCTCATCAAAGACAACTTCGTCCTTTGAAAGGCCAATTTCTTCTGCAATTATTTCTGCTGTCTGCTTTGTTCGAAGGAATGGAGAAGCAAAGATTTTTGTAACTCCTTCTACTTTTAGCTTTGCGCCAGTCTCTTTTGCTAGCTTTACCCCTCTCTCAGTTAGCTTATACGGATCATCTTTATGTGCACTTACTACATTTTTTACATTGTGCTCTCCCTCAGCGTGGCGCATTGCCATGTACGTGTTTCCTGACTTCTTTACGTGCGCCCGAAGATCCTCAACTCCACCCAATACAATCTGATCTCCTTCTTCGTTCTCCCAGACAGGAAGAGGCGCTCCCCAGAAACGACTTCTTGAGATTGACCAGTCCTTTCCTCCCTTAAGCCAGTTACCGAATCGCTTAGATCCAACCTCTTTTGGCACCCAATGCACTTTGTCATTCTCCTTTACGAGTTGGTTCGTTATCTTTGGAGCGTTCACAAACCATGAGTCCATCGCATAGTTTAGAAGCGGCTCATCTGTTCGCCATGAGTGTGGGTAGCTATGCTCAATCTTCTCTTTTTTGAAGAGTTTTCCAGCGTGTGCGAGCGCTTTGATGATTTCAATGTCAGTTGCTTGATGATTATCCTTTGGCTTTGCATCCATTCCGGCAAAGTCCCCTACTTCTTTTACAAACTTTCCACTCTTATTTACGTGGTGCACGATTGGCACACCTTCCTTTTGTGCAAGCTCAAGATCTTCTGCACCAAATGCTGGCGCTAGGTGTACTGCTCCTGTTCCAGAGTCTTCAGTTACATAGTCTGCTGCATAGATTTTCCATGCATTCTCCTTCCCTTCTATCTCTTCGTTGAGGTAGTAGTTAAATGGAGGTTCGTATTCTTTCCCAACAAGATCCTTTCCTTTCATCTCTTCAAGGACTTCGTACTCCATTCCTTCAAAGAGTGAGAGTTTTTCTTTTGAAACAATGTACGTACCGTCTAGCTTTTCATCCCCTGTTACCTTTACCTTTGTATATACAAAATCAGGATTTACAGCAGCTGCCATGTTTCCAGGGAGTGTCCATGGTGTTGTGGTCCAGACAAGGAGTGAGGCGTTCATTCCTTTAATAGGTAGCGGTACTGTTACCGCAAAGTCTGTAATATCTTTATACCCTTGTGCTACTTCAATATTTGAAAGCTCTGTTCCCAGAAGTGGACTTAGGTGGAGTGATTTAAATCCTTTATAGATAAGACCTTTATCATAGAGTGTTTTAAATGCCCACCACACACTCTCGGTATATGTTGGATCCATGGTTCGATAGTCATTGTCCATATCTACGAATCGTCCGATTCGCGGAATGAACTTCATCCAGTCATCTCTATACTGAAGCACTACCTTCTTTGCCTTCTCTACAAAGTTCTCAATTCCTACCTCTTCGATTATTTCCTGCTTAGTTGAAACACCAAACTCCTTCTCAACTTGTGCTTCAAGAGGAAGTCCATGACAGTCCCATCCCCAGCGACGCGGTACCGTATACCCCTTCATTGTCTTATACCGAGGAACAACATCCTTTAGAGTGCTCGCTAGTACGTGCCCATAGTGCGGGAGTCCTGTGGCAAATGGAGGTCCATCATAAAAAGTGAACGTCCCTTTGGGAGATTTTTTCTCTACAGATTTTTCAAAAATGCGCTCATTCTTCCAAAATTCCAGCATTTCTTCCTCTCGCTTCGAGAAGTCACTTTTGTCGCTCATATAAAGGATATAGTAGCAGGATGTATAAAAAGTGAAAGACCGCACAATTGTGCGGTCCTCCCCAAAGATCATCAAGCGGCTTGCGAAAGCCAGACATGGCCGGTGCCATTTTGCTGACGCCTCAGTCCACGTGCATTTAAAAATGCATCTTGAATGGAGACATCGACCTGGCCTGGATCGGTGATGGTAATAACCGAACCTTCCATGGGGATCAATCCCTCCTTTTCACAGTGAATTTCAACAGGTCCCTTTTTCAAGAGCTTGTTGATGTCGCGCGCGAGCGTGCGCTGCGCACTTGGCCCATATGGACGACATTTCGACAATTTTCACTCCTCCCTTAAATGAACAGAAAGAAGAATATAGCATGATTTTACAAAAGGAAAAGGTCGAGTATTAACACTCGACCCCTCCCCGACGAATGAAGTGTGCGCGAAGCTGTTGGATTTCTACATCACGGGCAGAATCCCCTGGCGGCGGAATAAATATCCCTGGAGCTTTAGTGCCTGTCTTTCTAACACGCACGTTGCCTACGTTGCCATTTAAATACTCAACACACTCTTCGATTGTCGGGAAGTCCAGTTCAGGAATTTCTTTACTGGACATTCTCTCCTCCTTTGTAGAACCTCTAAAATTAAATTATAGCACCCTACATCTTCTCTGGAGCCTCTATTCCCAGAAGCCATAGTCCGTTTGTCATCGTTAGGACAAATGCCTCAATAAGCAGAAGTTTGTATCCCTCATACTCTCCTCCAAGGATCTTCTCTTTTGCATAGAAACTATTAAATTCAGAAGCAAGTTCTGTTAGGAATCCTGTTACGTGGTGTGGCTCATACTTTTCTTGTGCACGAGCAACAACCTCTGGGAATCTATACAGAATCTTCTCAAGATCATATGGCTGCTCTGGAGCAACTGCATCTGCATCATCTTTTGAAGAGTCAGCAAGGATTTTCTTTGCTCGTACGAGAGCGTACTGCAGATACGGCCCTGAATCTCCCTCGGTAGAAAGTGAGTTGTTTACATCAAAGACAATGTCTCCTCCTGGCTGCTGCCGCAGAATACTGTACTTAATTGCAGCTACTGCTACTTTCCGTGCAGTTTCTTCATCAGAATTCTGCTCTTTTACTTTCTCTACAAGATTATCGATAAGAGACTTCGCCGTTACGATATCTCCTGTTCTTGAGCTCATCTTTCCTTCAGAGAGCTTCATCAAACCATTTGAAAGGTGCGTGATCTTTTCTGCCTGCTCTGGATGAATCTCAGAGAGAGCTTCCTTGATTACCTTGAAGTACTCTGCCTGCTCTTTTCCAGTTAGGATGATCGATTGATTGTGCTCCCACCACTCGTCCTTGATAGTTTCAAGCCCAAGCTCCTTTGCTTCATACGTTGGTGTTCCCTGCTTTGTTTTAAATACTCGAGTATGTAGCCCCTTCTTTTCTCCCTCATATACGATAGCTCCATCACTCTCTACGAAAACTCCTTTTTTAATTCCTTCCTCTACCACCTTCATTCCAACAGGCGCTGACTCACTTTCGAAAATAAATCGATCTAATTTTATATCTAAAGTATCAAGAACTTCTTGCACTCCTTCTATTGAAATCTTCCTTCCTTCCTCATGCTCTTTCATGAGATCTTTGTCTTCTCCTGCATAGATAGCTTTATTGAGTGTATCTATCTCTTCTTTTGCAGATTCATTCTCTTCGTATTCTTTTGCACCAAGAGCATATGCTTCTCCAATTACAGCAGGAGAGAGCTCTTTCCCAAGTTTTCGCAGTCCATAGATGGCCTTTGCAGCATGTGGCCCCACATCTCCTCCATATGATTCCTTTTTAACTTCTGCTCCAGAGAATTGGAGAAGCCGTGCAATAGATTCTCCAATAGTTGCCCCCATAAGGTGCCCAATGTGAAGCTGCTTAAATGCATTAGCATTTACATACTCCATGATCACTTTGTGATCTACATTATTAGTATTGCTTCCCCACAGCCTACCGAGTGATCCAATTACCTTAAGAGATCCCGTGAAGAACTCACGAGAGAGTTTGAAGTTAATAAACCCAGGACCTGCAATAGATACTTCCTCCACAAATGGAAGGTCAATCTTTTTTACAATCTCTTCTGCAAGTTCCTTTGGATTTACTCCCCGCTCTTTAGCAAGAGTCATGGCTATGTTTGTTGCATAGTCTCCATGACTTAGATCTTGAGGGTGCTCAAGATGTACTGAAGAAGCCTCCACATCTGCTGCGGCAGCTACTGCTTTTTGTAGTTCTTTTACGAGATCCATGTATGCACTCTATACAAAAATCTGCGGAATGGGAAACTTTTCACAAAGCTCTTCCACCTTTTTCCGCACCTCCCCTGCTTTGCTTGTGTCTTTTAGTACTTCAACCATCCACTGCGCTACCAACTTACTTTCAGCTTCTTTAAACTTTCTTGTTGTTATAGCTGGTGTTCCAAACCTGATTCCAGATGGATCAAGTGGTGGACGAGTATCGTCCGCAATAGCATTTTTATTAAGCGTAATACCTGCCTCATCAAGCGCATGCTCAGCCTCTGCTCCTGTAATGCCAAATGAAGTATGTACATCAAGGAGTATGAGGTGATTGCTTGTCCCTCCTGTTAGCATTCTTGCTCCAGCTTCCTTAAACACTTCCTCCATTGCCTTTGCATTTTTAATTACCTGCTCTGCATATTCTTTAAACTGTGGGGTTAGTGCTTCTCCAAAGCACACTGCTTTTGCTGCAATCTGATGCATATGAGGACCACCCTGGAATCCTGGGAACATTGCCTTATCTACTTTCTTTGCAATTTCTCCCTTCTCTCTTATGAGGATCATTCCACCTCGAGGTCCTCGAAGAGTCTTATGTGTCGTTGTAGTCATTACATCAAATCCATAATCAAATGGATTCTCGTGTGCTCCTCCTGCGATAAGCCCTGCAATATGCGCCACGTCTGCTACCGTGTACGCACCAACTTCATCTGCAATCTCTTTAAACTTTTTCCAATCAAGTTCTCGTGGATATGCTGAGAATCCTGCAAGGATAATTTTTGGCTTCTCTTTTAGAGCTACTTCTCGAAGCTCGTCATAATCAATCTCCCCTGTCTCTACATCCTTCATCTTGTACCGTACAAAATTAAAGATCTTTGCAATTGCTGTAACAGGGTGCCCATGTGTTAGATGCCCTCCATGACTTAGGTCCATTCCGAGCACCGTGTCTCCTGGCTCAAGCAAAGCAAAGTAGAGTCCAATGTTTGCATTTGCTCCTCCCAAGGGCTGTACGTTTGCGTGCTCACACTTGAAGAGCTTCTTTGCTCGCTCAATAGCAAGCAATTCTACTTTGTCCGTAAATTCTTGTCCGCCATAGTATCGCTTTCCTGGATACCCTTCTGAGTATTTATTGGTTAGTACTGAAGACATCGTCTCTCGCACTGCAGCAGATACATAGTTCTCAGACGGAATGAGTTCAAGACCTTTATCCTGTCGCTCCTCTTCCCCTTCGAGAATCTCTAGCACTTCTTTGTCCTGTTTTTTTAGATATTCCATATTATTTTTTACATTTACATCCCTTTAAATTTGCTTGGTATAAAATTGCGTTTGGATCTTTTACGAACTTCCCATCAACCAACTCTCCTGTACGTGAATTAATTTCTTTGCATACCTCTTCCATTATTGCCGCAGGCTCATATCCCTGCTTCTTGAGTGCCCCGATGGCAAAAACAATAATGTCAGCCCACGCATCTGCAATTTCTTCTTCTGGTGCCTCTGTGTCGCCAACAATTTCTTCTGCATAGTGAGCGGCGCGCTCTCGTGCAGTTACACTGTCATACTTCCCAGTGCTTTCTAGAAGCTCTTCAAGAATAAATGAGGTTTCTTTTTTGTGATTGAATCCTTTCTCGAGAAGCCCTCGCTCTTTATTCCAATCAATTATGTTTTCAAATACATTCATAAGTTATTTTCCAGTACTTCCAAAGCCCCCTTCTCCTCTCTCTGTCTCATCCAAAGATTCAACTTCCTCAAAATCAGCGTGCGCAACTTCTTGCAAAAGCATTTGCGCCACCTTATCTCCCACATCAAAGGTGTGCGCCTCTGTTCCGTGATTGATGATACCCACTTTTATCTCTCCCCTATACCCAGCATCAATAACTCCCCCGAGCACTTTAAGTCCTCGCTTTATTGCATTTCCGCTCTTATCCCAGATAAGGCCCACATACCCTTCAGGAATCGCCATAGCAAGTCCTGTTGGCACAGCCTTATATTCTCCTGGACTGATAGTTACACCTTCTGTGCTACAAAGATCCATTCCAGCATCATCACTGTGAGCAAACTCTGGCACTTTGGCTGCCTCATGGAGTTTCTGTACTTGTATCTTGAGCTTCTTCATATCTGGATGTTCTGCTGTTTAGTTTCTCTATTCTATCACGCTCTATTTTTTAGGATATTTTGCACCAGAGCCCATAATTCCTCATGAATATCTTCCCGTGTTCGAGGCTTTCCACGCTGCGCACACGCAATTCTGTACCAAGCATTTAATTTCTTAACTATTGAAAGTGCTCTCTTTCGAGAATTTTCTTGGTATTCAAGACTCTCTTCCGTTGCGTCTTTCTTTCCTTTTGTATATTCCTTTCCTTTCTTTGCTTCTTTTAGGAGTTCTGCGGCAACTTTAACTGGCATGTCTAAATAGATAATGGCATCGGGGCGCGGAATTTTAAAAACACCATGTTCCATCTCATCAAGCCATGTAAGGAATGTTTTTAGTTTCTTTGCGTCTTGGATTTTCCCTCCTTGATGTATTTGGTTTGCACTTACATACCGATCAAGAATCACGGTATATCCTTTTTTCATCCAGTCTTCTATTTTCTTTTTTGATTCAAACCTATCTGCAGCATACAAAACCGATGCAATGTGCGGATCAGTCTTTAGGAAATCTCCATGGTCTCCAACAAGACACTCTCCTATTAGCTTCCCAAAGAAATTATTTTCGTAGTGAGGGAAATCCAGAGTACGTACAGGAATCTTTTCTTTTTTTAGACGTTTTAGAAGAAGTTCCGTTTGCGTTGCCTTTCCACTTCCATCTCCGCCATCCAGTACTATCAGTTTTCCGCGCTTCATATTGGAGCAATTGTACCTTATTTTGTTAATTTTTGAGCGTGGTAAAATTCTCTCTATATGAAGAAATATCTGAACCTGTTAGACGACGTATTAGAAAATGGAGTAGACCGAGAAGGACGAAATGGAACAACCCGTGCAGTCTTTGCACGCCAAGCCCGCTTCAATCTAGAAGATGGCTTCCCTGCAGTTACTACAAAGAAACTTGCCTGGAAGGCAGTAGTGTCTGAGCTCCTTTGGTTTATCGAAGGTTCAGGAGACGATAATCGTCTAAAAGAAATTCTAGGGAAAGATAAAACCATCTGGAGCGCTAATGCGAATGCTGACTACTGGAAACCAAAGGCAAAATTCGATGGAGACCTTGGACGAGTGTACGGCGTGCAATGGAGATCTTGGCAAAAGCCCGATGGAAGTACAGTAGATCAATTGGCTGAGGTTATCGAGCGCATTAAAAATGATCCCTATGATCGAAGATTAATCGTAAGCGCTTGGAATCCAGGAGAGCTAGACCTTATGGCACTTCCTCCTTGTCATATGTTCTTCCAGTTTTTTGTAACTCCAGATGAGTCTGGGAAGCCTGCAAAACTGTCACTGCATATGGTGCAACGAAGTTGTGATCTGTTCCTTGGAGTTCCATTTAACATTGCATCGTATGCCCTCCTTCTTTCTATGGTGGCGCAAGTAACGGGACTTAAACCATTTGAGCTTGTTATGAGCTTTAATGACCTACATATATATGGGGATCATATGGATGCAGTAAAGGAGCAGTTGAAGCGAGAGCCTATGGACCTCCCTACTCTTAAGCTTAATCCTGATGTTAAAAATATTGATGATTTCACAATGGATGATATTGAACTAGAAGGCTACAAATCGCACGACACCATAAAGGCAAAGATGGCGGTGTAGAATATAAAAGGAAAGGAGACGATTATGGCTATCAAAATCATTGCAGCAATTGGAGATAAGCGTCTCCTGGGAGTTGTTAAAGACGGAAAGCATGGTCTTCCGTGGCGAATTCCTGAAGACTCAAAACATTTTAGCCACAGCACAAATGGTGCGGTAGTTATTATGGGAAGATCTACATGGGAATCTTTGCCAGATAGGTTTAGGCCTCTTCCGGATCGAACAAACTTTGTTCTTACAAGAAATCCTGATTATAGAGCAGAGGGCGCTAGAGTTTTCCCTGGTCTACATGAAGCACTTGAGGTTGCAGAAACTTTAAGTGACAAGACCATTTGGATTATGGGAGGCGCTAGCATCTACGAGCAGGCACTCCCTATCGTCGATGAACTCTCTCTTACAATTGTAGAGGAAGAGCTCCTTCCTCCACCAATGGGAGGAGAGGAGCGCATTCTCTTCCCAGAGTACGAGCATCTTTTTGAATGCATAGACTCAACTCCTCGCATGCGCTCAGACAATAAAAATATTCCATACCGCTTTCAAACTTGGAAGCGAAAATAAGGAAAGGGCTTGGAGTTATCTCCAAGCCCTTTATTCTTTTGCATTAATCCGCCTAAGCAATCCTGCCCAGTCTGCAATGTAGCCACAGTTCTTCGGACGAATGAAGTCTGCGCTGTCTTTTGCATTGTAGTGATGCATGAAGAGCATTCGCAGAGTCGCAAGTGAATCATCTCCTGGTGCAAGCTGACGCTTCTTGTCATCTACGAATAGATCATATTCGTGAAGGACTTGCGTCTTATCTTTTGCACCAAACACCATTGGCACGTGAAGACCGTGCGCTTTACACCAATTCTCTACAACCTCGGCCGAAAAACCAGGTCCGCGAGAAGTAACGATGCTCACGTCATGTCCTGCTTCTACAAGTTCCTTGATCGCAGCAATTGCTCCAGGAATCTCAGGAATATTCTCCGCATACTCAGGGCGCTCATAGAGCACTTGCTTCATAGCTTCATATTCCTCAGAAGTCACACTCAGGAGTGTTCCATCCTGCTGATGTGACTTATCTTCAAGCACCCATTCTTTGGTGAAGGTATACAATGGCGTACGGCCACTGTATACAGCCACAATCATCTTGCGATATTCTTCAGAAAACGGAACCACATTATCGTTCCCCAGATAGGGACCCTTCATGCTGTCACCATCTTCGAATTTGCCGTACATTTCCATGAGCACAAGACGACGAGCCTCATGCACATTGGCAATGACGCCGGACCAATCAAGTCCTATTTTCATCTTGATACTCCTTTTTCTTCTGTGGAGAAGGTACCGTATCTAAATGAAAAAACAACCCGTGTGGGTTGTTTTTTCTCTTACTCTGTATCGACTCCCATGGAACGAGCTGTTCCTGCGATAACCTTCTTTGCTTGCTCTAGATCTTTTGCATTGAGGTCATCCATCTTTTCAGTTGCAATTGCTGCGAGCTGATCTTGAGATAGCTTTCCTACCTTAGAAACGTTTGGCTTTCCTGACCCCTTTGGCTTTCCAATTGCCTTAAGGATAAGCCTAGAAGCTGGAGGTTTCTTAAGTGTGAATGTAAATGATCGATCATCATATACAAATAAGTCTACAGGAATGATGTCTCCCATCATTTCCCGTGTCTGGTCGTTGAACTGGTTTACGAAATCACCGATGTTGATTCCAGCCGGTCCAAGAACAGTTCCAACAGGAGGGGCTGGTGTTGCCTTCCCTGCGGGAATCTGGAGTTTAATTTTCTTTACTATTTCTGCCATATGCCTCCGTATACTACTTATATTTTCTTAACCTGCAAGAAGTCGAGCTCAACCGGTGTCTCACGCCCAAACATAGACACAAGAACCTTTACCTTTCCTCGCTCCTCATCTACCTCTCCAATCTTTCCTTCAAGCTCCTTAAATGGTCCGTCTGTGATGGTAACTGCATCATCAACCTGTAGGTCAATCTTATGCTTAACCACCTCAGTGTTCATTCGATTCATAAGCTGATCTACTTCAGCCTGACTCATAGGTACCGGATGGATTCCTGATCCTACGAACCCTGTTACTCGTGGAGTGTTTCGAACCACATACCATGAGTCATCATCCACGATCATTTTTACAAGGATGTATCCAGGATATACACGCTCCTCTTCTGTTACGCGCTTCCCTGCCTTTACCTTGATCTTCTTCTCAGTTGGAACAACAACCTCATAGATCTTGTCTTCCATTCCAAGAGACTCGATTCGCTGCCTTAGATTTCGTGCAACGGCATTCTCATACCCTGAGTATGTGTGAATCGCATACCAATGCGCATCTGCTGTAATTTCTTGTTTTGCCATATTTAGAAGATGAACTGCTCAGCAATACTAGTAAGTACAAAGTCGAACGCTCCTAGAAGTGCTGCAACAAAAAGTGAAATACCAATAACAAGTAGCGAGTATGCAATGGCTTGCCTGCGTGTTGGCCATGAGACATGCTGCATCTCTCCACGTACGTCCCGTAAATAATTGAAGAATGATTTCATGATTTTAAAAAAGCCCTTCCGGGCCCTTACTTACTTGGAGTATAGCACTTATCTGCCTTAGGTCAATAGAAAAGGACGGCCTGTTAGGGCCGTCCCACTTTCTTGCGATTGTAGATTTCCAGAGGACTTGTAGGGCCAGTAGGGCCAGACTTAGCTGGAACAACTGGCTTTTTCTGCGCAGCTGTAGCAAGCTCCTCCACCTTAGCGGCAATTTCCTCTGAGGTACTCCCAGTGGCGTACGTTGAGAGAAAATAACCCCAGGAGTGCGAACCTTGCTTTACCCTTCCCCTTACACGCTTAACAAGATTATTATATGAAATAACATCTCCAAAGATTTTGGGGAATTCTTCGTACAGAAGTCCTGCAACTTCTTCAAAGGACTTTCCTTCCATTATCTTTTTTGCAATGAATTGCAAAATTTCATTGGTCCAAGAGATTCGAAATCCCATGAGAACCTCCTTCTTTTGCCTGCGCTTGGTATAGCACAGCCTATTTACAAAGAAAAGGGGCGCCTCAAAAAGAGACGCCCCTGTTTGCCGACTGGTGAAAGCTAGGCTTTCACTTTCGGCTTCTTGAAAGTATTCGGAGGTTGCGGCGACTTGCCTTTGGTGGCAATCGTACGCTGCCGATCGAGCTCAGCACGCGCAGCCTTCTTGGCAGCAGCTTCAGCCCGTGAACCCTTCTTCTTGGGTCCGGCTTTGTGGAGCGAAACGACATTGTCGTTCCTGCCACCGAAGCGACCGTCATAGAAGCGCTTGTAGAGCCCTTCGAGACGGCGATTCACGCCTTCATTCGCCTGGTCACGATACTTCGTGACGAGAGAGCGAAAGCGCTGGCGCGACTCCGGCGAGAAGGATTCCGGATGCTCACTCGCATGGCCGATCAGCCAATGCATCGTCTTGTCCACATCCCTTTCAATCGTCTGCTCGATGATATCCAGAGTGCGAACGGTAACGAGCTCCTTGAGTTCGTCCATCTCGACGGAAGAATCGTAGGCTTTGCCGCCCTGGTTCGTAAGGCGAACCTTGCGACCGGTTGCCGTCAGCACGATGATGCTGGCGTCTTCAGGCAGGAGCCAAAGCTCCTCTCGAGAAGTCACCTTCCCGCTGCGCTTGACGGTGCCGGCGTCGATCTGCTCGGCGCTCGAATTGTTCGGAGCATACACTCCGTGCTGAGCGACCTGTGTGTCCTTCACGCCGTAGCCGGTATGCACGAGCACGATGATGTCGTTCCCCGCACCTTTCTCCGAAAGATGCGGTTCATCCCCGTGCAGGAAAAGCTGCTCGAACGGCGTATGCTGGAGCTTGCCGTAAAAACGAATGAATCGCTCCCAGCCGCCAGACTCTCGATTGCCCAAATACAGAGCACTCGTGCTGTTGGGCGTAAGACCAGAGATTCTGATCCCAGCCGTAGGCGTAGCGTCAGAGAGAATGGTGATGGCGTTCGCGGTATTCGAAACGGGAACTTGCATGGAACCCTCCTGTGAAAAAAGTTTCGAAGATCAAATAGAAAAGAGGACCTCATGTCCTCTATCTAATACTATTATACCACCTGTGTAGTATTTGTCAACTATCTGATTTCGTACGTAATATTTACGCGAGCGGTAATCTCACTCTCTCCTACTGGGATTTCAGGTGTTGCACTTCCTCCCTTTGCATACGCTCCATCAAATGAAGCCTCGTACATAGGGTATCCGTATCGATCACTGCTCTCCCAGAAGCCAACAACTCGCACAAGACTTACCCCAAGATCCTTTGCAAGGGTTCGAGCCTTGTCTTTTGCTTCTTTAATAGCCTCTTCTCGAGCTTCAGCTTGAATCTTGTCTAGATCATCGATCTCGAAGTTTGGTCCGTGAATGTTTTGTACATTCATCTCTCCAAGACCTCCAAGAACCACCCCTACTTGGTCTAGGTCCCGAATTTTCACCGATACACTCTGACTTACCTCATACCCACTAAGTACCTGCTCTCCTCCCCTACACGATACACCCGGCAGACATGTTGTCTGAAGGTAGTCATACTGAGGATATACATTGTATGAATTTGTCTTGATATCCTTGTCTGCAATATCCTGATCATCAAGGTGTGCAAGCACTGAGCTTATAAGCTCTGTTGTCTGCGACTGTGCTGACGCAACAGTGTCTTCCTCAAAAGAAACCGTGAATGAGATTGTTGCAATATCTGGCACTGCAACCGCCTCCCCCACTCCCTCAACTGAGATAGTGTTTGTGGCAGGAACACCACTTCCGATAAATCGAAGCTCCATTAATCCTGCTAATGTTTGCACTGCCAAAAATGCAGCAAGGAGAAGAAATACTGCAGTTACTGCATTGTTTTTCTTATACTCCACAATTTTTTCAAATATTTCTTTCATATGCGGGCAGTATATCAGTTTGGTTTACTTTTGTATTTAGTGCAGGTATGGTGGCACTAGAAAGAAAGGAGGTTCTCATGGAACTTACAGAGACCATTATCGACCTGCCACCTGAAGAAGACTCTGATGAGTTCCTTCGGGTGAGAAAATGTGAGTTTGACCCAAACTCAGGTATTGAAACTGAGTATTGGATTCAACGAGTTGCACCGATTGAGGGAGGTCTTATCACTGTCCTTGGTAGTGCAAGATACACAGAGCGTGGGTTCTTGCTTCTTGTTGAGAAGATCATGCCCCACATAAAGCCGAAACTTCTTGCAGGGAATCCAGATGGCACCTTTCAGGTGACATATGAATTCCATGGAGGGAGAGACAATTACAGACTTCGCAGAACTACAGGAAGCGGAGCTCTGTCGGATCAAATGGTTCTTTCAAAAGAAGAGCTCAAAACAACAGTGGAGGCATTGTCGTGGCTAGAACTACTCAGAGCATTGGTGCGAAAACTTGCCCGATAACAGGCAATACGTATGAACTTTTTCTTGTCTCTGATCCGGGTGAAAGGTGTGCGATGACAGAAGTTGTTGGCACCACAAGATCTGGGACGAAGTTTAAAGTAACAAGCCTTCCTCTGGAAATTGATAAATGGAGGTCAGGACTTGTTCTTGGACTTAAGTCCTCAGCACCTCCTAGGGGGCTGTAATAGAAATATTACGGCCTCTTTTTATTTATAGAGCTCTACTGTCTTTGCCACCTCCTCACAAATACCATCAATACACTCTAGTTTTTGAACTTCTTCTGCATTTACCCATGTATGGTCATCAAAACACCCCTCCTCAAGAACCACATCTCCACTTTTATATGAGACAGCAAGTTTAATAAGCACTACAGGAATACCGTCTGGCCGAATAAAGGTGTTGGAGTTAATAAATTTAAAGTCGTCATTTAATTCAACACCTGCCTCTTCCATTGTTTCTCTTTTAAGGAGAGCTTCTACAGAATCGAGATAATCGAGCACTTCTCCATTTAGACGAGTTGGATGCTCTAGATCAAAATCTTGCCACTCCATCTTTCCTCCTGGTGTTGCCCACCTTCCAGGGTGCACCTTTTCAGTTTCTGAGCGCTTTAACAAAAGACATCGTCCATCTTCTTTTCGGTATACGAGTGCATTTGCAACAAAATAAAAGAGCTTATCTTTTTTTGCCTTTTCTGTGCTGATTTCTTTTGCTGGCATTATAGTGAGACGCTACTTACAACTTCTTCTACTGTTTGTAGATCTTCAAGATCTTCTATATCAAAGTCTTCCATCCAATTTTCTACTGCAATGTCTCGTAGCGCTACAAGAACCAAGAAATCCTCAAGGAAAATTCCATACGTTACCTCTACTGTTGCTTCAAATCGCTCATTTACAATTCGATACGCTTCCCTCTCTCCTATAGTTACTACTTCAAAATCTTCAAGAGATTCTGGGTGCAAGTCAGATGGTGTAAGCGTTACCTTTTCTAAGAGAGCTTGCTCTTTGTCTCCTGTTTTAAATGCGTGAACACTAATGCTGTTTGAAATTACACTTGGTTCTTTTGAGTAGAATCCTAGACGCCCTTCAACTATTGAAGAGAGTAGCGGGAGCGTGTCTATAAATCCATTGGGTGCGGTAAATGAGATTGGATCTGTACTACATGCTTCAAACTCACACTGGGGGCCTGTGCGTCCTACTGCAGAACCATCTGGGCAGATGCGGGCTTCAAGCGTACAAGCAATGGGTCCTTCAGGAGCGCTTCTGTCCCGAAGTGCATTTTGATAAAGAAAACTACCGAGCCCTAATAGAATAATGAGTACAACACCAAGGAATAATTCTTTCATTCTGTAAGTATACTTGCTCACGGCAAATATAAAATTTGACACTTATATTGTATATATGCATAATCTAGATTAGAAACATCAGAAGCAATCAGGAGATGCCAAGATGGCAGAGTTTCAACTTATAGACCTTGGTGAAGGAAACGGTGGGGACGGCGAGGTGCGGGACAACTTCAGAGACGCACTGCGTGATCTTTATGCTCGCATCCAACATGTTCATGAACACAGAATTCTGACACAGCAGTGGCTGGAAACAGCTATATGGATTCGCATAACACACACTGTCACCGAACTGACTGGGCCAATCTATTTCTATGATGCACGTGATATCGCGCACCATTATGGTCTTGTTGATGATGGCGGGAAAACCATCAAAGACGATGTGCAAGAGCCTGATGAGGATATATTACTCGAAGCGGCCTTGTTGTGTGCTGCCCAAGGCACCGCCAAAGAATACATCGAGAATCTCAAGGCCGTAGCTTGAGCAATGCTATTGGCCAAAAGGCCGCCCTCTTTTTGTGGCGGCCTTTCATAATAATTTTGTAATATCTGTGTCGTATCACAAAGTAGAAAATGCTACAGTACTGGCAATGAAGCGTGTTGCCATAATACTTGTTGCAATTACTGTCGCTTTTCCCTTTGTAGCCTCTGCTGATATCGTTCTTGATCCAGATGTAAAAAATCCAATTCTCTTTTTACCTGGAATTCAAGCAAGTCGTTTGTATTCATTTTCTGACAATGGAAATTTTGAGCGTGTATGGGAGCCGTTAGGCAATAGTGATCTTAGAGAGCTTGAGATGACAGAGAATGGTGAGAGCGTAAATGATATTCGTGTTGGACAGGTTATAGATAGAATTTTTGGCATAGGAGAAATCATCTATGGAAAAAATGATTTTGATACTACAAATCAAGTTTTTTCTAATCCAAAATTACTTGAGCCACTAAGACTAGAAGACAGTCTTACTCCTGAGACACAAAAATATTTTTCAGCATACCAACTGTGGGTCGCATACCCCTACGACTGGAGGTATGACGTCTTCGATATTATTAGAGATGGAACTCTTCGCATGGATGGAGAACGACAGTATCTTGTTGAGGTTGTAGAAGCACTTGCAGAAAAAAGTGGAAAGATAAATATTGTTGCTCACTCAAATGGAGGTCTTTTAGCAAAAGCTTTAATGGTTCACCTTGAGGAAATTGGAAAAGAAGAGCTTGTGGAGAAAATTTTTCTTGTTGGAACACCTCAACTTGGAACACCAGAGGCAATAGGAGGACTTTTACACGGATACAAACAAAGCAGAGTACTTGGACTTGTTACAAACTCTGCAACATCAAGAGAGATTTCAAAAAATATGCCTGGCGCATACGCTCTTCTTCCCTCTCCTGCGTACTTTGAGAGAATAGAAACACCCGTTGTGACTCACAGTATTTCTGGAAACCCTGTTGGTAATATTCCTTCTGGACCACTTTCTTCATATCAAAATCTTTTTGATTTCCTTACTGGAAAAACATTTACTAGAAATGATCCATTCTTTGTAGATGCGCCTATAACACTGAGAGAGAATCTACTGGAAAAAGCGAAGGCAACTCATGCACGAATTGATGCCTGGACACCTGGGCCAGAAACTACAGTTACTGAATTTGCTGGAGTTGGAAATGAAACCGCTATTAGTTTTTCATATAGAGAAACCCAGGCTTCATACTGCCCTATTGGTCGTTTGGTTTGTATAAAAAGAAATGCAATTACCTACAGTCCCATCTTTTCATTTGATGGTGACAGTACAGTTGTTTCTCCTTCTGGTATTTTAGGTGACGGATATTATTTAGACTTAAATAAACTTAGCCTAGAAACTGATCGTGCACGAGAACATAAAAACTTGCTTGCAGAAGAAGAGCTGCTTTTGGGACTTGCCCCTGCCTTAACTGGAGAAGTTGTAACGTCTGACTTCCTCACAACAGAAAAACCAATAATCCCCACTGACAGAAACCACATTGCTATCAGTGTGCATTCCCCTGTGATTATTTCCGCAGAAGATAATTTGGGAAACATAACGTCTGTTGAATACGACACTGACCCTTCACAGACTCTTTTGAACATTAGAGAAGAAATTCCAGAAAGTTTTGTTGAAATAATTGGTGAAGGAAAATACATCTTTCTTCCAGAAGGAAATTATGAGATTTCTATAACAGGTACTGATGTTGGGTCTTTTGATCTTCTTCTTTCAGAGCTTAATGACAATGGCGAACTTCAAGAAACAGAAAAGTATTCAAACATTCCTGTCACAGCAAGCAGTACGGCTGCAACAACAATAGAAACAAACACTCTTTCTTCACTAACCCTTGATATTGAAGGTGACGGAACAAATGATTTTACCTTCTCAGAGGATGGTGCAAATGCAGAATCAATTAAAACTCTTATGATAAGTAATTTTGCTGCGCTAGATCTTAGGCCAACACTTCATTCTGCAATTGATCAATACTTTGCACTTTTGGAAACAGAGACTGATGAGGAAGTGCGAGCAACAATTATTGCGCAACTTGATCGCATTACTCAATTTCTTGATGGAAGATACATTACACAGGAGACAGCTAACGCTTGGAGAGCTTTTGTGCGAAACTTAGAGTAATGATCCGAAGATACATTCCTTTTATTTTTATAGGTTTTTTACTTGCAGGCTTTTTCTTTACACAACCACCTCATCTCGGGCTTTGTTTTAACAGCAACAATTCTTTCCTAGTTCCATTTTGCTTCATTAACTTCACAACTTTCTGGGGTTTTGTGTACGCAAGCACATACTTCCTTATTCCGGCATCTCTCTTGACCTACTTATTTACAAAAAGAGGTTTTGAAATTTGGCTTTGGTACACTGGAGCATCTTTGCTGCTTGGCGCTTTTGTTTATTTCTTAAACTTAAATCTTTGGACACCCGGCCTTGGATTTTTTCCAGAAGTGCTATTGTTCAACATAATTGGAGCAATCTACTTGACCGGAACAGTTGTTATTACTTTATTCAATCTTAGAAAATAACAAAAAGCTCACACATGTGAGCTTTTTGTTATTTTGGGGCGGCCAGAGAGAATCGAACTCTCGATGTCGGTACCACAAACCGAAGTTTTGCCACTAAACTATGGTCGCCATGTGCTGCATTTATACCAGCTGTATTAAAAATAGTCGAGCTTCCTCGACTATTTTTAATTGATAGAAAAAGTTGAAATTAATCTTCTTTCTTCTCTTCAGGTTCTTCCTCAGCTGGAGTCTCCTCTTCTGGAGCCTCTTCTGCTGCAGGAGCTTCCTCTTCTGGCTCTTCAGCTGGAGTCTCCTCGGGAGTCTCAGCAGGAGCTTCTTCAGCAGCCTTTGCTTCCTCTGCTGCCTTAGCCTCTTCCTCTGCCCTTGCAGCTTCATCAGCCTCAGCTTTATTTCGAGCGTCCTCCTGCTCCTTCTCAGAAACAGTAGTTCGATCCATAAGACGCATACGTCGTAGCTGTCGTCGCATCTCTCGAGCAACCTTCTCTCGAATGAAGTACAACTTAGATCGTCGAACCTTAGATCGCTTAACGATCTCAATTTTATCAATATTTGGAGAATATAGAGGGAAAATCTTTTCTACCCCAATTCCTGACAGAGTAGTTCGTACTGTAAAAGTAGATCCTGCCTCTGCTCCGTGCTTTACCGCAATAACAAGACCTTCAAAAAGCTGGATACGAGTCTTTCCTCGCTCCTGGATTTTCTGGTGTACGCGAACAGTATCTCCTGACTTTACGCCAAGCTCTTTTCGCTCCTCAATATTTACGGGTGAAATTACCGTGTTCATGGCGCAGAGAATAGCAATTGTACCTATAAAAAGCAAGCGCGATTCCTAAAAATCGCGCTTTTACTCTACTTTGGGTATTTCCAATTCATATACTCAACAAAACCTTCCGGTGGCACGCCAACAACTTCAGCGAGCTTTACAGCATTCACAAGCTGCTTCATCGCTGCAAGTTGCAAATCTTGCTCACCTTGCTGAGAGATACCCCCTGTAGGTCCTCCGGCGTGGTCTGCTGGCTCTGTAATACCGGCAATAGCACCAGCAGACTTTATGACATGATCCTGTATATGTCGTATCGCAAAGAGCCTTTGCTGGGCAGGATCTTCAGGAAAATTTGGATATGTCTCCTTGTTAAAAACAAAGAGTCTCCCAACTCTTTCAAAGAGATCTTTTACAGATAGAGACATTACTCTCTCCTTTCAATCTGACTTTTTAGAAAGTATCACCCAGCCTTGAAGAAGTCCAGTGCATTCCCGAAGTCCTCAGGAAGTGGCGCTTCGAAGGTTTTGGTCTCTCCAGAGGGAAGATTTACCTCAAGGGTTTGTGCGTGGAGTGCCATTCGCTCAAATCCTAGTGCGCATTCTCTTTTGGGAGCATAGAGCTTGTCGCAGACAATTGGATAGTTTAAATACTTCATATGTACACGAAGTTGGTGTGTCCTTCCTGTCTTTGGATACAGCTTTACGGCTGCAAACTCGCCATTATCCTCCCCTACCTCATACTCTGTTATTGCTTCACGCAAATTTCCTCGAGCACCACGTTGCGCTGACCACATTTTAAAATTCTGAGCACTTCGCCCTATTGGCGCATCGATAACTCCTTTTTTATTCTTTGGCACTCCATATACAAAAGCCAGGTATCCTTTCTTTACCTCTCTATTTTGAAACTGCTCTTTTAGATGCGCATGTGCTGCTGCTGTCTTTGCCAAAATTAAAACTCCAGACGTGTCTCTATCAAGACGGTGCACAACACCAGGTCGAGTTATCTCCTCTCCATTTTTAAGTGTCATTGCCTCCCCTACATCTTTGCTCTCAGGATAGCTCTCTAGCATCCAGTCACTTACCGTCTCATCTTTTGAAATGCCATCTGCATGTACCAAAATACCAGCAGGTTTATTTATAACCACCACATCATTGTCTTCGTAAATAATTTCTATTTTCATACTCCGTGTCGCCTCTCTCTTTCATTGTACTCTTTAATACACTCTATAAGGGTGTCTTTGCTAAAATCTGGCCAAAAGATATCAAGAAAGAAAAGCTCACTATATGCTGCTTGCCACATAAGGAAGTTTGAAAGTCTCTTCTCTCCTCCAGTGCGGATGATAATGTCAGGATCCTTCATATCAGCAGTATCAAGTGCATTACTTATTCCTTCCCCTGAAAGTTCTGCTCCAGCTTTCATTGCTCGCACAATCTCATCACGCCCTCCATATGAGAGCGCAAGTGCTACTGTCCCCTCTCCATTTTTTGTTCGCTCTTGAATTTCTTTCATCTCTTCCTGAATTTCTTTTTCAAAACGAGAAAGGTCTCCGATAAATTTAATACGTGGTGCATTTGGAAGCTTCTTTAGCTCATCTTCAATTTTTGAAAGGCCCTGCTTTAGGAGTTCCATGAGTGCTTTTACCTCTTCTTCACTTCGATTCCAGTTCTCTGTTGAAAATGCATAAAAAATATATTCTGCTGCTCCATACTCATTTTTGAGAGATTCATATTCCTGAAGAAGATTAAGAAGTGCCTTAAATCCTTCGTTGTGTCCTTCAGCAGTAGACATGCCCTTTGCTCTCGCCCACCGGCGATTTCCGTCCATAATTATTCCTACTGAAAGCTCTTTACTCATGCACTATTTCAAAACTCTTAAACTCCCCATTTGCACCATCCCACCATTTCACATCTATATTTTCAACCTCTGCCAATATTGGCCCTTCTTCCAAGAGATCTATGTAGTCCTTCAAATCTTGCTCTTCTCCCTCTGCTACAAGCTCAACCGTATTATCCGGAAGGTTCTTAACCCACCCAGTTAAGCCGTATTTTCGAGATTTTCTCTTGGCAAAGTCCCGGTACATAACAAGCTGTACTCTTCCGGATATAATAAGGCGCACTCGTTTTTTCATACATGCGAGTGTATCACTCTTGCAGAAAAAGCAGTAATTGCGTATGCTCCTTTGTACGGGCGATTAGCTCAGTTGGTAGAGCAGTTCGTTTACACCGAAAAGGTCGGGGGTTCAAGTCCCTCATCGCCCACCAAAGAGAAACCGCACATCATAACGATGTGCGGTTTTCTTATGAGACATAATCAAAATAGTCCTCACTAAGTCCAACACCAAACCCTGGAATTATATCTTCTTCAAAAGAAATCATGTGCCCGGGCTCACAGTCATCTTCTTTTCCATCATCAAACCAAACTTTTTCTACAGTTAATGGCGTTCGCGGAATTGATGCTCCAGACTGTTCCAAGTACGTCAGAAAAAGTCTGGTTTCTTCATCGTCACGTAAGACAACTTTGTCGCCGACTTTAAACTTTGAAGATTCCATCGATGCTCTCCTTACTATATCTAAAACTAAGGTATCAAAAGAAGAAACCCGGAGCAACTGCTCCGGGTTTTTCTTATTGATCTGCGTACCATACGATATCGTTTCCGATAATTGGTGCGGATGCAGAAAATAAGTATACATAGTCTCCTTCTCCGACGCGCTTAATGCTGTGCCAGATTCCAGGACGGATCTGGTATGCGCGGCTTCTCTGTAAAAATGTTGAGCCTTTAGGCTCCCCATGATCTGAGAAAAACTCAAACTCCAGCAAGGTACATTTTTGTGTATCTTGGCCGGGAATAAGAATTGAACTTGCAGCAGCTTTGTGCCGATGTAAATCAATGTGATCCTCCGGAGCAAAGCGAAGTATTTCAACAGTAATTTTCTGTGGGAAGCCATACTCGACGAGCTTATCCTCAAAAAATTCTTCTGGAACATCTGCAGCAAATAGTGCCGCACGAGATTCCGGATGCTCTTCACGCACCCAAGACAATCCCTCAAACTTACATGGAGGCATCGTCTTATTTATATGAGAGAGAAGTCCTCCAAGCGCTTTGAGCGTTTTAGGAACACCAGTCCTTCGAATGTTCATGACACTCTCCTTTCCTTCTATATATGAACCTACCTTAAAATAGAAAAAGACGCGAGCATTCGCGTCTTTTTCTTATCTAGTACTCCCACCAGGAATCGAACCCAGATCGAGAGGATAGAAGCCTCTTGTTTTATCCATTAAACTATGGGAGCTCCCCCATACCCTACGACTAGTTACGTGCTGGGTCAACAAATGGATAGCTCGTATCTACAAATGCATCTTTCTCATTCTCTCGAACTTCAAAGATTGTTTCTATTTCTTTAAGACGATCTGAAATCTCTTGTGTCTCCTTTGGCTCTGGATTTGTGTTTGTGCTTTGTGAGAGTGGCTCTCCTTCGTACACACGAGTAAAGAAAATTGCATTTGTTACCGCAGATAGAAGCAGTGCAATTGCAGCAATAATAAGGAGCACCGTCCAATCTCGCTCTGCATTTATATGTCCTGCATACCCACGCTTAATCGTATTTACAAAGTTGAGAGCTTTTTTGCTGAGAGTTTTAAAATTCATATTATTGTTGCTTCACGCTATACGATGCTGACGCAGTCCACGTTGCATCTCCCCCATCTCGTACGATGGTCTCAATCGTACCGCTTTCAATTGTGATAAACACTGGAAGTTTTTCAATAGCACCAAGTGTCTGCATTACCCTCTTGAATGATCCTTCGGCAGTTAGATTGATATCAAACATTTCTGTCTCTTTATTTGCTGCAACTGAAACAATTTCAATCTCCACCCCTGTCTCCTCTTCAACTCCTTCAAGAATTTCCAAGAAATCTACAACAGTCTCTTCTGAGACAAGATATTCATACACCGTACTCTCTTGAGAGTTAATGAGCGTGAGGGTTCTTTGTGCTCTGTTGATTCGCTCTTCTTTATCAAAAGCTGCATTAATCTCTTGAGCTAAGAAGAAGCTACTCTCTTGAAGCTTTGAGACTGCATCAAAGGTAATAAAGTACGCGGTACCAGATAGTACAAGAATAAGTACTGAGATAATAAGTGGAATGAGAGTTCGCCGATTCATGATTCTAATGTAATTGAAATATTAAATGGCAAATCTTTTTCCTTTGAAAGGTTCCCTATTGGGAAATCTACGCCGGCAACCTCTTCGCGCTCTTCAAGGGTCTTTGCAAAAGAGCGTAGCGCATCTCTATCATCTGCAATCCCGCGAACACCAATCTGCACTGCAGGATCTTTTGGATTATATGAGATCTGCGTAATGGCAATTCCAGAGCGAGACACTTCAAGCACCTCTTCTATTGCAGATACAAATAGCGGCTGCTCGGGAAGTGTCTGGAGCAATGCAATCTGCTCATTGAGCGCCTTAAGGCGAGCCTCTACCTCATCACTTCCTGATGCCTCAAGAGTTTTTCCGATAAATTCCTTTTCTACCTCCTGATTTAGTACTCGTGCCTGCAAGAATACATATGAAGGAACGAGCAATATGCTGTGAATGATGGTAAGCACTGAAACAACAAGAAGCACCACTGCAAGAAAGCGCAGCAAGTACATTCGCTTAAAGGCTTGTTTGCTTATCTCTGGAAGTAAATTAATCATCGTTAAATTCTCGAAGCGCAAGACCAATTGCTACGCTATAGCTTAGTGACTGCTCAAATTCAATTGGTGGCACTACCTCATTAAATGGCGCAAGATTCACAAAGGGATCCCCTGTCCTCACCGGCACACCAACAGATGCCATAAGGTACTCAGGAAGCCCGCGCAGACTTCCATTTCCTCCTGCAAGCACAATCATTTCAATTGGCTTTACTGACTTTTCATTTCTTGCCCTGTCTTGCCAGTATTCAAATCGCTTTGATACTTCATCGCGAAGTCCTGAAAGCGTTGTGAGTACTGATGAGAGGTACCCTACATTCCCCTCCTCTGGAATAATCCCTTTCTCTCGTTTAATAACTTTCGCCTCGTCCTCTGTTACGCCATAGAATTTCTGCACCGCTTGGGTTAGTGCATGCCCTCCAATATCAAGTGTGGTTGCAAAGAGTGGATGCTTTCCATCTTGAATGATCATGATCTTGGTTGTTGTCCTTCCAAAATCAACAATCATGCATGTTCCTGTATCTCCCTGTGAGAGCAGTGCTCGAGGGACTGCATTCATCTCGCTTTCCATTGCCTTTACCGTAATACCGCTTGCAGAGACTGCGTCACTGTACTCAGAAACTACACGCCGAGCGTACGCCACCCCTGTCACGTGCTGAATGTCTTTTTCTCGAGAGAGCCTGTCTGCACCAAAGCGCGCTTCAGATGCAGGAAGTGGCACCTGCTCTGAAATGTTTTGAGCAACAGATGCGCGAAGCACCGCATCATCTGCTGTATAGGGAACTTTTGCTTGAAAGAGATATGACTTTTGCTCAGGGAGCGCAATGTTTGCAAAATGCACGCCGTGCTCTTTTTGAATTCTCTTTAAAACAGTCTGGAGTGTGCTTCGCTCTACAAGGTCTCCGTCGGTAATAACTCCTTTATTAAATCGGTACTTTCCAAATGCCTCAATAACCACTCCTTTTACTGAGCGGTTAAGTACAACAAACTTCACCCCACTTGCCGACATGTCGATACCAGCAGTTGGCATCTTCAAAAATCGTGGAGGCGGAAAAAGCGCGCGAAATGTTCGCGAAAGTCCTTGTGCCATACACGTAGTATACCGTCTCTTATCTACTTTCTTTCTTCTTTAGAGGACGAAGTGTACAAAAACACCTCCAAGGATTACCGCGGCAATAACTGCAACTAGTATCCCGATAGCTCCAAACATCTTAAGGCCTTTAAGCACCAGCCGTACACCATGGGGCCCTAGGTGCGCTACAAGGAATGCAATAATTCCGAATCGAATAATTCTCGCAAACACTACACCAAACAAAAATGCACCGAAGTTAACTTTAAATACTCCTGCAGCAAGTAAAAATGGCACCCATGGAATTGGTGTTACTCCTACAAAAAGAATTCCCCATACTAGATTAAGATCAAAGAGCTGCTGCACATTTGTAAATGCCTGCTCCCCCCCAACGAGAGCTAGCAAAATATTTCCAAACGTATCGAAAAAGAATGCACCAAGTATGTAGGTTATAACTGCACCAACTGCAGCAAAGAATGTCGCAAAGAGCGTATAGAAAATCCACTTACGAGGTTTTGCCAAGACAAGTGCTGCGATAACGATCTCTGGCGGGAAGAAAAGAATGATTGAATCAAGGACAGCAAATACCGCAAGCGCCGCTTTCGCAAGAAAACTATTCTCGCACCGCTCAAACCACTTCCACCACGCAGGAAGATCTTCTAATTGCTCGTCTTTGATTTCTGGTGTCATCCTATTTTTGTACCAGGTGTTACGTCTGTTGTTGGAGAAATAAATGTTCCCTCATTTGGAACCAAAATCATTCCATTACTTTCAAATCCTCGAATTGTTCGTGGCTCAAGATTTGTTACAAATGGAAACTGCTTCCCCACAAGCTCTTCTGGCTCTTCAATTCTATCGCGAATACCTGAAATTATTTGTCTGTCCTCCTCTTCACCAAAATCTACTGTTAGCCGGACAAGCTTATCTGTATCTGGAACAAGCTCTGCACTTGTAACCGTACCAATGCTCATCTCTAACTTTCCAAAATCATCAATTGTTGCCATGTCGCTCTAAATAACTCGTTAAAATAATTGCTGCTGCTATTGCGTCTGCTCTCTCGCTCTCCTTCCCCGCAAGTTTTTGTGCATCTTTTGCCTGCTTAGTTGTGTAGTACTCAGGTTCAAAATCAATTGTCACCCCAGCATTTACCCCAAGCTTCTCTGCAAAGTCTTTGAGCTCTTGTTGAATTGCATTCTCTTCTCCATCTAAATTCTTTGAATCTCCAAACACTACCGTTTGCACTCCTTCTTCTTCGATAAGTTTTGTAACCTCTTCAAGAAGAGCTGGCGTATTTGTTAATACTGTATGAGGGAACCCCATCTTTCCATCGTCATCTGAGAGAGCAAGCCCCACACACTTACTTCCATAATCAATTCCAAGATATCGCATACATAGAGCATACCAGAGAGAATTTTCTATGCTATAGTCTCTGCCATATGGATTACACAGCAGTTATTGGATCAATCATCAGCGGAAATGCTGCTGAACTTGGTCTTATTGGAGGATTAGTAATTTTAGCACTAGTAGTTTGGACAATTGTTTGGAAAGGACTTGCCCTATGGCACGCCGCAAAGAACGGACACAAAATTTGGTTCATTGCACTTCTTATTCTAAATACTGTTGGAATACTAGAAATCATTTACTACTTCTTCTTCCGAAAGAAAGGACAAAAAGGTCAGCAAATTGTTGAGGAAAATTTCCCGGCAAAAGAAGCTGAGGAAGAGCCAAAAGAAGCTCTATAACAAAAAGCGCCCATCTGGGCGCTTTTTGTTATCTGCGGAGAGGGTGGGATTCGAACCCACGGACCCCGTAAAGGATCTCTTGTTTTCAAGACAAGTGCCTTAGACCAACTCAGCCACCTCTCCCTGTCTATCCCCCTTAGGGCGACACTTTAGCACCTTTTTATACAGGAAACAAACCTTTTCCGAAGTGATGTGTAGCGTGACAATTTGGGCACAATAGTTCTAAATTAGATAATACATCTGTTCCGCCGCGATGCCGTTCCTTTTTGTGATGAACCTGGAGTATTGCGTAATTAGACATGTTACAGCGCTCACACACTCCACCTCTTTTTTGTGCCAATCTCTCTTTTAACAATGACCCTTGATACGCTTTGTTAAATTTACCTTCTTTAGTATACGAAATGCCAGTGCGTGACTTATTTGCACAGGTGCGCGAACAGGTCTTTTTTTGACCGACATAAACTCCTTTGCAGATTTTGCACTCTTTCTTTTTCTGCTGTCCAAGACCCATGCATTTTTGAGAGCAATATACGTTACCGTTTTTAATTTGTGTTGGCCTGCGATACATTCTCTCCTCGCACATAACACATTTGCAATTTGGTCTTCTTTTCATATTAAGTCTCTCTACCACTATACCACTTACTAAATGTTTTATTTGAACACTTCTGGGCAAATGTTCAAATGAAGATGCTATACTTTTTGCAATGGACAACAGCCCTCTATCTTGGAGAACAACAGAGAGGAATATCAAAGCCAGAAAACCTGACTGGTACTGGATCCTTGGAATTATTGCAGCAGCACTTGCTATTGCTTCTATTCTTTTTGGAAACGTTCTCTTTGCAATTGTAATTGTCACAGGAGCAGTAGCGCTTGGCTTTGCTTCAGTTGGGGCTGCCAACGAATACACCATTACGCTAACGAATCGAGGAGTGTTGATTGATTCAACACTCTTCCCATACGAAAATATTATCTCCTTCTGTATTCTTGAGTTTGAAAATGAAGATCCAGTACTTTCTCTTCGTACAAAAAGTATCTTTGCTCCACAGCTTTCTATTCCCCTTCCCGAAGGAATAGATCCTTATGAAGTATTTGATGTACTTGAGTACTACGTACAAGAGGAAGAGCATCTAGATGGACTCTTCGAACGTTTTGTGGATTTTCTAGGATTTTAGTGTAATTTATTTGCTACTGCTCCCGTAGTTTAACGGATAAAACATTGGCTTGCGGAGCCGACGCTCCAGGTTCGATTCCTGGCGGGAGCACAAAGTATTTACATACAACCTTTTTCCTGTACCCTCTCTTTTAGAGAGAACATTGGAGTGAAGCTCATGACAATTCAACATGTACATCTTCCTCTTGGAACTTTCAAGAGCCTTGAAGTACTAATCAATGCACTTAAAAAAGCCCATGTGCCTATTGAGGCTGGTGCACACATGCTTCTAACAAATTTTGATTTCAAACTTGAGACAGAGGAACGTGCCGCAACCATTGCTATCGGACCCCTCTCAGACTTTGGAGTACAAGAAGACGTAACTCTTTTTGAATGCTTTAGGAAACTTGGGGAGAAAAATTACAAACCCTGTCCTCCTGAAGTTGGTCCGTTGCTTGCTTTGAAACGAGACCTTCCTCTCGACGTAAACAGTTTTGCTGTGGGCATGGAGCCTTTTTTGGCTCCCACAGACACGGAAGATATTTTCTATGTGAAATACAATGGTGTATATAGGACACTTTCTTCTATGCAGGTAGGTGGAGAAACTTTCTTTACCCCGGCAGAAACAATAGCCATGATTGCCCCATCATGATCTTATGCGAAAAGCGCTTTCCAGCGCTTTTCTTATTTCCCCTCTTTCTTTGCGATAGCTCGAGCGAGCTGAGATTTCTTTCGTGAGGCAGTGTTTGGCTTAATGATCCCTCGCTTTGCGGCTTTATCAATTGCCTTGTATGCAGTTGGAAGCTTTTCTTGTGCTCCTTTTACATCACCTGCTGTAATAAGCTCCTGTGTTTCCTTTACTTCATCCTTTAGAGTTCGGCTTCGGCGTACGTTAAACACTCGCTTTCTAAGCGATGCTCGGTGTGCCTTTTTTGCTCCTTCTGTAATTGCCATATGTGAGCGCGATAATATAGGAGAAAGGCAACAAATGCAAGCGCGTGATACGATATATCCATGATTAGAACGATTTCTGGGACGGTTCAGACAGTTAGTGACGAGCACGCAGTTATTGGCGTATTTGGCCTAGGCATTATGGTTCGCATGCCCAAAACCGACCTTCTCGCGCTCTCTAAAGGAGGTGAAGTTGCTCTCCACACCTACTTGGCCCTCCGAGAAAATGCAGCAGATTTATATGGCTTTGTTGCAGAAGATACGCTCCACTTCTTTGAGCTTCTCCTTACGGTCTCTGGTGTAGGTCCCCGCTCAGCTCTCGCTATTGCAGATCTTGCTCCTGTTGGAGTATTGGGAGATGCAATCCGTGCAAAAGATATCTCATACCTTACTCGCGTTGCGGGAGTTGGAAAGAAAATGGCAGAGAAAATTATCGTAGAGCTTAAAGACAAGGTTGAAGGAGATGGAGATGCAGAAGTAAGGGATGACGATACTGAAATATTAGATACACTAATAGCTCTTGGCTATAAGGAGCGTGAAGCAAAGAAAGCGCTCCACGCAATTCCAAATACTATCGTTGGGAAAGATGCCAGGCTTAAGGCAGCATTAAAGCAATCATGATTTCAAAAATAAAATCACTCATCAGGAGCATTACTCCATCTTTTGTACTTTCGCTCTATCACCTTTCTCTTTCATTTATAAGTGCAGTATTAACCGGCTTCCCTGCAAAGAGCATGCAGGTGGTGCTTGTAACAGGAACAAAAGGAAAATCTACGGTTTCTGAATTGCTCTACACAATTTTAAAAGAGACTGATCACAAGACTGCTCTTATCAGCACCATCAAGTTTGCACTGCCTGAGGAAACTATTCCAAATAAACTAAAGATGACCATGCCGGGGCGCGGGCAAATTCACAGACTCTTGAAGCGTGCAAAAGATCAGGGAGCAACACATGCTGTTATTGAAGCTACGAGCGAGGGAGCAAAACTATTTAGACACACCTTCCTCTTCCCTTCTGTACTTGTCTTCACAAACCTACAGAAAGAGCATATTGAATCTCATGGTTCTTTTGAAAACTATAAAAATGCAAAGCTTCGATATGCAAAAGAAATCCGAAAAAATTCGGGAGCTATTGTTGCAAATGCAGATGATCCTCATGCGCAAGACTTCCTCTCATATGCAAAGGCACAAATTCCTTTCACTCAAGGAGAGCTAAAAGACTTGAGGACAGATGCAAAAGGAATTTCATTTACTTATGCAGGAGAAAACATTTCTCTTCCCTTGCCTGGAGTCTTTAATGGCCTTAATGCACTTGCTGCACTTAAGGTTTCCGAGCTTCTAGGAATTAATACATCTGATGCAGCTGGGGCTATCCAGAAGATTGAAAAGGTGCGAGGGCGCGTAGAGTTTGTAGATGGAGGACAGGATTTTGCAGCAGTTGTAGATTATGCGCACACTCCAGATTCACTCGTTGCGCTCTATGGAGCTTTTAAAGACCAAAAAAAGATCTGTATCTTAGGAAACACAGGAGGAGGAAGGGATACCTGGAAGCGCCCTCTTATGGGAGAGATTGCTGCAAAGCATTGCGATCATGTGATTCTTACCAATGAAGATCCTTATGATGAGGATCCAGAGAAAATCATCTCTGAGATGTCAGAGAATATGACTCCTGCACCTACAGTTATTATGGATAGACGTGAGGCTATCGCATCGGCACTGAAGAAAGCTTCGAGGGGAGATGTTGTTCTGATCTCTGGAAAAGGAACAGATCCTTATATTATGGAAGCAAATGGCAAGAGAACAGAATGGGATGATGCGACTGTTGTGCGTGAAGAGCTTGCAAAGCTTACCGGTTAAAACCTATAGTACATATATATGGCAGATGAAAGCGGAGGTGGAGGAGGAATTGGCGACGCCCTTTTCATAATTGGAATTTTTATTCTTCTCTTCTTCGTATGGGTTGCAACTGGCGGACCCAATAAGCCAATAGCATCTGGTGGATTTACTATCACTTCTCCAAAACCTATTAGCACTGGTGAGGCTCGTGGAACTGGAGCGCTCCTAGGGTATAGAGCACCGAGCACTCCTCGAGTGAATACTCGCTCTTCTTCGGGGGGAGATGATTCAGAAACTGAAGAGCGTAAAAAACAAACAGAGGCAGAGAATGAACTTACTTCACTGGAGCGATCTATATATAGAGGAGACGTGACACTTGTACGAAGTACTAGTGGTGCAAAGAAAACTGATCCACGAGAAGAGTATCTGAAGCTTAAGGTCTCATCTCGAGCAGAGAACCCTATTAGTATTTCAAATTGGAAACTAGTATCTGAGGTTACTGGAAAGAGTGAGGTGATTCCATTTGGAACAGAGCTTCCACTCTCTGGAATCATTACCGAGCGAGAAGCGCTCTACCTTGATCCGGGAGATGATGCATACATTATCTCTGGCCGCTCTCCTATTGGTGCATCCTTCCGTATAAATATGTGCATGGGATACTTTGCACAGTACCAATCATTTACGCCAACTCTTAGAAAATCCTGCCCACTTCCTGAAGATGAGCTTAAAGCATTCTCGAGCATTGATCTAAATCGTGAAATAGCGTGTGAAGAATTTGTAGAGGACATTCCGCGATGCTCTATCGCAACAAGTATCCCCCCTACTGTTTCTGGATCTTGTAAAGGATTTGTTGAAACAAATATTAGTTACAACGGATGTGTAAGAAATCACAAAAATGACGAGAAGTTCTTTGATGATGAGTGGCGCATCTATCTAGGAAGGTCTGGAGAACTGTGGAAGAAAGAGCGAGAAACTATTCGACTGTATGATAGTGCTGGAAAGTTAGTAGATCAGATCTCATACTAGTTGATATTCTCCTTACTTTGCGGTTATATAGGGGAATTCCGCCCATAGCTCAGTTGGTAGAGCAGCTCCCTTTTAAGGAGAAGGTCCTAGGTTCGAGCCCTAGTGGGCGGACAAGATATAAAAAAGAGGACATTAATCGTGTCCTCTTATAAGTTTTAGTGCTTCTTCTTCACTTATTTCTTCGTAGTCAAAACAATAGTCTGTCTCTTCAAACTTACAACAACGACATTTCCAATCTCTTTTCCAGGAAAAATATTGCCCTTTTGAATTCTTGAAGACATGAAGTCCATCATAATGACCACTACGTCGGAGACACGCAGAATCCTCATACTCTTCTAATTCAAAATCGTGTTCCATCCGTGGAACTAGAAAGCCACAGCTCTCAACCATAACTGTCTCCTTTCTAGGAGAGAAGGTATCATATTAAATTTTTAAAAGAAATAATTCCAACCCCTCTTCAAAATCCACCTCTCCTCTTCTAGCCTCATGATAGAAATCAATAAATCTTTTTGATTGCCGTGCTGCATTTTTATCCTTTGGAATATTCCTTCGAAGTTTTGAGTGGATAAATCCTGCAAGCATTTCAGGCTCTGCTCCTGCCTTTCGTTCTTTTTGATATTCTTTCCATAAAGAGAGTCCATCTCCTCTATCTATTGCATTCCAGATAGCAAAGTTTGGCTTGCTATCTTTTGCAGGAAGGTCGTATGAGAAAACTTTTGTGGCATTGGCTTCAATTGCTTTCTTTGCTTTAGCCAAAAGCTTCCCTTCTATAATTGCAAAAACATTGTCTGACTCTGCGAGACTTTTAATATGTTCGAGAATAAAATCTTCTTTGCTCTTACAAAGTCCATCAAGAGATATGAGCATTCGCTTTGCAAAGAGTGATTGTCCTCCAAGATTCTCCAATACTACTCCCTCATCAAATGTATCTTCAGTTAGTCGCAGGTATGTGAGAGAGGGATCTTTTGCACGCCCTGCCTCAATCCAAGCAGAAGCCTTTGCGCGAACTTTGTCCTGGTCTGTTCCTATAAATGCGTAGATCATATATCTATTGTCTCTCCCCAATTATCTCCTATTGCTCCGTCTACTTTAAGCGGTACATCATTTGTGTCTGTTAGCGGCACAGCATTCTCCATTATTTCTTTGATCTTTGGAGCAATACTTGGATCCTTCATTTCATATACCAATTCATCATGCACCTGAAGCACAAGATGAGCATCGTGCCCTTCCTTCTTTAGGAACTCGTCTACCTTTACCATGGCAATTTTAATGATGTCAGATTGTGTTCCTTGGATTGGAGCATTAAGTGCCATTCGCTCAGCTTGAGCTCTCACAAATGGAAGTGATGAGTTAATTCCTTCGAAGTGCCGGCGTCTTCCGAACATGGTTTCTGTATATCCAAACTTCCGAGCATTCCCTTTTGTGTGCTCAAGGTACTCTGAGAGTTTGTGGTACTTAGAGAAATACTCATTTAGGTACTCTTGTGCTTCAGCCTGCGTTGAATCAATTGCCTTCTTTAGGGCATTGACTCCCATTCCATAGAGAATTCCAAAGTTAATGGCCTTTGCCCTTCGACGCATTTCTTTATCTACCTGCTCTGCTGGGACACCAAATACCTCTGCTGCTACCGCCTGGTGTACGTCCTGACCTGTTTTAAATACCTCCATAAGTTTCTCATCGCCAGATAAGAAGGCTGCAATGCGTAATTCAATCTGAGAGTAATCAAATACTCCAAGTTTGTATCCTTTAGCTGGAATAAATGCATTTCGAATTACCTTTCCTCTATCACTCTTTATAGGAATGTTTTGAAGGTTTGGATTTATTGATGCCATTCGACCTGTTGTAGTTCCAGCTTGTACAAAGTCAGCATGCAGACGATTCTCTTTGTCGAGTGTTGTGTGCAATGTATCGATATATGTTGAGAGAAGTTTCTGAAGTTCTCGATATTCAAGAATAAGAGGAATGATTTCATGATCCTCAATCATTTTTACAAGCTCGCTCTCTCGTGTTGATCGTTGTCCTGTTGCAGTCTTCTTTTGGTTCTTTGGTTTGAGCTCTAATTTCTCATACAGAATAACTCCAAGCTGTCTTGGAGAGTTAATGTTGAACTCTTCTCCTGCAAGTTTGTAGATCTTTGCTCTGAGTGCCTCAAGTTCTTTATGATATTCCTTTGAAAGTTTCTCTAGATGCTTCACATTAAGCATTACTCCCCTTTCTTCCATTTGGTGTACTACAGGCAGCAATGGCAACTCAATCTCATCATAGAGTTTTTGAAGTTTTGGTTCTTTTTTTAATTCTGCTTTTAGAATTTTTTCTGACTCTTTAAAATCTCGCACCTTTGTATATGCACAAATATCTTCAAGACTTGGGTTGCTCGTATCAGAGTGCAAAAGCCAGAGCATAATTGCTACTCGCTCCACTTCCCTTATATCAATCTCCTCTTCTTTTTCTTCCTCCTTCTCTTCTTCTACAATTCCAGCAAGATTTTTTACCCGGTCGCGAAGTGTTCGAAAGCCAAGCTCACCAAAAAGCTCCATTAACTTCTCTACATGATTCTCTAGGTGCCAATCTTCAAACTTTTCAATTGTAATTGGAGCGTCAGTATGAATAATCGCAAGACTTTTTGAAAATTCTGCCTGCTCTTGATGCTCTTTTAAGAGATTTATGATGCGAGGCTTAAATCCTTTCTCTAAAAATTGCTCTTCATCTTTTTTAAGCGCCTTATATACATCCTCGAGAGAGCCAAAAGCTTTGATGAGGCTTGTTGCAGTCTTGTCCCCCACTCCTGGGATACCCGGAATGTTGTCTGACGGATCTCCTCTGAAACCTTTGTAATCTGGAATGAGGTCTGAGTGGAATTCAAATCGATCCTGCACTGCTTCTTCATCGTACAAAACAGTGTCGGTTATTCCTTTTCGCATTGTAAATACTTTTACGCGACCCTCTTCTACAAGCTGTAGCGTATCCATATCGCCAGATACGATAATTACCTCAAGATCTTTCTTTCTTTTTGTCTTCTTTACGATTGTTCCAATCACATCATCAGCCTCGTACCCTTCTGCTGAATACAAAGGAATACCAAAAGCTTTGAAAATATCTGGCATTCGCCCTAATTGGTGCCCCAGTTCATCATCCATCTTCTTTCGTGTTCCTTTGTACTCTTCAAAAGCCAGATGCCTATGTGTTGGCTTTGGAAGGTCGTTTGTGGCAACGATATAGTCAGGATTGAGATCTTTAATTGTCTTTAGGAGAATAGTTGAAAGACCATAGAGCGCTCCTGTTGGCTCTCCTTTATCTGATACAAAGTCAGGTAATGCATGATACGCACGATGAATCAGTGCGTGTGAATCAAGTACGATTAGTCGTTTATCTGCCATAGGTAATATTTCTAGTCTCTCCCTTAAGCTCTATTTCTATTTCTTTCCGGAAATCAGGAAGCTCCTCCTCTACCCTCTCTGGCCACTCAAGTACGATGAGGTTTTTACTGTCTTGTAGTAACTCTTTAAAACTAATTGGTTCAAGACCCTCTTCTCCTTCTAGTCTATATGCGTCTATATGAATAAGTTTTTCAAATTTTTGATCTACAAGATCGTACTCTTTCGCCAATACAAAAGTTGGAGATGTTATGTGCTCTTCAACACCTAAAACTTTTGCCAATTCTTTTGTGAAGGCAGTTTTTCCAGCCCCCAAGTCACCCTTTAGAGTTAGCAAGGCTGCATGCTCGTTATCCTGCTCGAGTGTCTCGTATATTTCTTTTGCTACATTTTGTAGCTCCTCTAGTGTAGAGATATTCCATTCCATTAAGGCTATTGTACCAAATATGAAAAACCGCGCCTTTCCCGAAGGAAAGACGCGGTTGCTTGCCGTCCACTTGAAGTTAGCGATAGCGGCCACTGCCGTAGTAGCTGGTGCGGCACGCAGGATGGCGATCCCAGCGAGTCACACATTCGAAGCGATCCTCATGGAGCATCACGTCGAACTCTTCGGCCACACACGGGCCACGACGACGCTGGTTACAGCGAGGAATCGTGACAGAACGCCACTGTTCTTCGCCCTCCAGGCGCACCCAGACGATGTGGGCCGCATCACTCATGTGACGAAGCCGGTCCGAATGCATCGCTCCAGGTCGCCCCAAGATGGTGCAGTGGCCGCGGACATACCCTTCAGCTTGCGTGGTGCAAACCTCGAAAGGTAGTCCGGAGCGAAACTGGATGTTCCCAGTGTCGCCGAAGTTGAAGAAGTTACGGGCATCGCCCGAACCAACTTCGGCTGTGGTTGCGCACCCTCCGAGGAGGGTGAGCGCGGCAAGTAAAGGTACAAGATGACGCATGTCACCCTCCATTCATTAGTGAATACTGTGTATATTATATAACTTTACTATGTTTTTGTCAATATAGATACTTCGTCTACGTAATTAACTACGTAGTTAATTACGTAGCTAGCACATCCCTGGTATTATGTGCCTATGCCAGAGTTTAAGGATGGAGATAAAACCCTAGACGCCGCACGGCGCGCTGAAGCTGAAGATGTTTCAGAGATTTTAGCGAATCGATACAACCTTGGGTACATAAACCTAAGCACCTACCCCATAAACCCTGAGGCACTTCGTTTGAGTACTGAGGATGAAGCAAGAGCAATGCGTATTGTTCCCTTTCAAAAAGAAGGAAAGGTTGTGAGCATTGCTTTTGATAGGCCGACAAATCAAAATATTGATACATTTGCTCAGGAACTTTCTTCAAAAGGATTTTCTGTGGAGAAATTCCTTGTATCTTCATACAGTATTGAAAAAGCTCTTACTCGATATGCTGATCTTGATGCAGCATCTACAAGCACTCCTGGAGCATTTACTATTTCAGAAAATAGATTGGCAGAAGAGCTCTCTCAATTAACTTCCCCAGCTGACATTACGAAAAAAGTAGACTCTTTGAGCAAGTTAGATAAGGCACGACGTGCCACACGACTACTTGAGGTTCTTTTTGCAGGAGCTGCCTCAGTTGGCGCATCTGATATTCACCTTGAGCCTGGAGAGGAGGCAGCTCGCATTCGAATGCGAGTTACCGGAATGCTCCAAGACATTGCTCGTATTGATCTTCCAGCATACAGCCTGCTCCTTTCACGTATTAAATTGCTCTCTGCAATGAAGTTAAATGTGCACACACGTCCACAAGACGGACGATTTAGTATTGCTATCGGAGAGAATGACGTAGAAGTGCGAGCATCTGCCATTCCTGGAGCTTTTGGAGAATCTATGGTGCTGCGTGTTCTTAACTCAGAGCAAAGTAAGGTATCAATAGACTCGCTTGGTATCCCAGAAAATATTCTCTCTCGTATTGAAAAGGAAATTAGAAAGCCAAATGGAATGCTTCTCACAACAGGACCTACAGGATCTGGAAAAACAACAGCACTGTATGCATTCCTTCAAAAGATTTACTCTCCCGACATTAAGATTATTACCATCGAAGATCCTGTTGAGTATAAATTGCCAGGAATTGTACAGACACAAGTTGAAAAAGATAAGTACACCTTTGCCTCAGGACTTAAGTCATCTCTTCGACAAGACCCTGATGTAATTATGGTTGGAGAGATTCGAGATGCAGACGTTGCGGAGACCGCAATTAGAGCATCTCTAACAGGACACTTTGTACTTTCAACGCTCCACACCAATTCTGCGGCAGGAACCTTCCCTCGCCTTGTAAATCTTGGTGTTGATCCAAAGAGTTTTGGTTCTGCAATTAATGTAGCGATGGGACAGCGTCTTGTGAGGGTATTAGATCCTGCCAAAACAAAGGATGCACCTCTTGAAGGAGCAGAGAAAGAGTTTGTAGAGAAGCACCTCTCTACCCTTCCTGAGAACGTAGAAAAGCCAGAGGTTCCTGAAATGCAGAAAGTGCCTGCGACAGATACTCCAGCTGATGCTTTTGTAAGTCGAGTTGGAATTTACGAGGCAATCTTTATGGACGATGAGCTTGCTGAGTTCCTAAAAAGTAGCCCTAGCGAGAGTGCTATACAAAAAGAAGCGCACCGACAAGGTACGCTTACAATGGCCCAAGATGGAGTGCTTAAGGCACTTAAGGGCACAACTACAATCGCAGAAGTGATGCGAGTTGTAGGTGAATAGAAAAAACGCATAGTCCCTAAGGCAATTAAGATCCCTGAACCTGGGGAGTCAATCAGCAACAAAACCGAAGTAATGCACCAATTGGTCCCTGGGACGGGCCCAAGCCGTCAAGCTTTGCCTTAGAGACTATACGTTCTTGTCTAAAGAAAAAGGCGAGTAAAGTACTCGCACTGGAAAGGATTCTATCATATAATACAGACATGTCAAGTACCCCGGAAGAAAAGAAAGATATACGAGTAGACCTCGACGCAACACTTCGCCCTGATAATTGGAAGGAGTATGTAGGTCAGGAGCATGCAAAAGAGAACCTCAAGATCTCTATTGAGGCTGCTAAAAACCGTGGAGAGCTTCCGGAGCACCTACTTTTCTATGGACCTCCTGGTGTTGGAAAGACAACACTAGCGCACGTTATCGCAAATGAGCTAGACGCTCCTGTGCGAGTAACATCAGGTGTTGCAGTTGAGCGTGCAGCAGATTTAGCTGCCATCCTTACAAACTTAGAGCCAGGAGACGTGCTCTTTATTGATGAGATTCATCAACTTTCAAAGAAAGTGGAGGAGCTTCTCTACCCTGCCCTTGAAGCAGGGAGGCTCGATATTATTTTAGGGAAAGGACCATCAGCTCGTACTGTGCAACTAGACCTTCCTCCATTTGCACTCGTTGGTGCAACGACACGAATTGCCCAGGTATCGTCCCCTCTTCGCTCTCGCTTTGGAGGAGGAGTTCATCAACTTGATTTATATACTGACGAAGAGATTCAAACGATCATCTCTCGATCTGCAAAGCTTCTAAAGTTTGATGTGCCTGAAGATGTTCTAAAACTTATTGCACACCGTTCACGATCTACTCCAAGAACTGCAAACTTCCTCTTAAAGAGGTTTAGAGATTATGTCTCTGTACAAGACAAGAAGCCTGATCCAAAGTTGTTTGCAGATGCATGTACATTGTTTGGAATAGACGAGATGGGACTTACTAAAGACGATAGACGATATCTTAAAGTTCTAATCGAGACATTCCGAGGGGGACCTGTTGGAAGCAAGACACTCGCTACAGCTCTTGGAGAAGAAGTTACAACACTTGAAGACCTTTACGAGCCATACCTTATCCGTCTTGGGTTTGTTGAAAGAACAACAAGAGGACGTACTGCAACAAAGAAAGCATATGAGCATTTGGATTTATAGTATGGATAAAAAAGAAAAAAATCTGGGAATTGCCATAGGAGTAGGATTGAGCCTTGGAGTTGTGTTTGGTGCAGTTCTTGAAAATGTTGGACTTGGAATATCCTTAGGGCTGGCACTTGGTGCTGGAGTTGGTGTTGCTTTTAATGAAAAGGAGTGACTTTTCTTTTAAGTTTTAAGTACGTATAGTAGAAGCAATATGGCAGGACATAATAAGTGGTCAAAAATTAAGCACAAGAAAGCAATTACCGATGGAAAGAAAAGTAAGGTCTTTTCAAGGCATGCAAAGTTAATTGCAGTTGCAAGTAAGGCAGCAGGTGGAGATGTAAGTGATCCAGGTCTTCGTGCTGCAATTGATAATGCAAAGGCAGATTCAATGCCAAAAGATAATATTGAGCGTGCTGTCGCAAAAGGAACAGATAAAAATGCTGCAGATCTAGAGCCAATTACCTATGAGTTCTATGGGCCCGGAGGACTCGCCTTTATTGTCGAAACACTAACTGACAATAGAAATAGAACAGCTCAAGAAATTAAGCACATTCTTTCAAGGAGAGGCTTTACTCTCGGTGAGCCAGGATCTGCCGCATGGGCATTTACAAAATCTGGAATGGAATGGACTCCAAATTCAACAATGGATCTTCCGGATTCTGAACTTGAATCATTTGAGGCACTTATAGAAGATCTGGAGGAGCAAGACGATGTACAAGATGTCTTCAGCAACAAATCATAAAACAATACTAGCGTGTGACCCCGGATATGACCGGCTTGGTATTGCTGTGCTTGAAGGAACAGTGCACGAGTCTTCCCTCCTCTTCTCTACCTGTCTTCAAACAGATAAAAAAGATGATCTCTCAAAAAGACTTGGGGAGCTACACCAAGAGCTTCTTTCAATAATTAAAAAATATAAACCTGATGCGATTGCAGTTGAAAAACTTTTCTTCTCAACAAATAATAAAAAGAGTGCGCTTGCTGTAGCAGAGTCTCGAGGCATGATTTTAGCACTCGCTGGAGTTCACGAAATCCCTGTAATTGAACACTCTCCCCAAGAAGTAAAGATTGCAGTAACTGGATATGGAAGTGCCAGTAAAAAAGATGTAATGGACATGACAAAGCGTCTTATCAAAGGAATTGACCCTAAAGCACTTGATGATGAATATGATGCGGTAGCGCTTAGTATCTGTGCGCTTGCATCTCATAGGTAGGTGCGATACCTTCGATATTGGATTAAAAGGGAGAGAACAATGAGTTTTCAATATGTTGCTGCCGCAAGTGCTTTTCTTTCGGCAATTGCAAAAATTGAGCGGGAAGAAGACTTTCTTCCGCTTTGTTTTTTTGTTGAAAAAACTTCTGAAGCTTCTCACATGTCTGAGGAGGATATCTCTGAAGTACTGGAAGCACTTGATCTTGAGATTGAGTCTTTCCGTGCTGAGATAGACCCGGATGAGAAGATGCTGGGAAAAGCTTTGAACCTTCGTGAAAAAATCGCAAACAAAGACGGCGGTATCTATCCCGCCTGCGAAATTCTGGAGGAAGCAGTAAAGAAATTTGCTGCCCCGGGACAAAGGCGTGTTTTGCTTGAGCTGTGCAAGATTCATGGTCCTCAACAAAACATTCCTCATCGAGAAAGACTCACTGAGGGACTCTCTGTCTCTCTTCGGGAAGCAGCGTAGTTTTTTAATGGCCTGCCAAGATTCTTGGCAGGCCATATTTATATCCACAAACACGCAAAAAACATCTTGCGTGTATAAATTTTTTTGATAAAAATACAGAGCGCAAACGCGCCATTAGATCTAATGAACATTTTTATGAGCGATCATGAAGATATGAGTCCAGCAATGGATGACGAAATGATGGACGATGCTATGGAAATGGATGCAGATGATGCTGAAATGGAAATGGACGGTGAGGATCACGAAGAGGATGGTGATTCTGACGAAGACGAGGAGTAAATATATAAAACACAACGGCCCTACACTTGGGGCCGTTGTGTTTTACGTTGGTACTCGCTAGTATTGATGCATGAAAAAGAAAGGTCTGCTTAGATCACACCACAAGAGAGTATTGGCTCTGTTTTTCGGAACAGGATTCCTTATGACAGGGATTCTTATTCTTTGGGTTGCCCTACTCCCTACTCCAGACCTCAATGCTTTTGAGGAGCGAAAGGTTGTACAATCTACAAAAATCTATGACCGTACAGGAGAAGTTCTTCTCTATGATTTAAGTCAGGATGTGAAGCGGAGCTTGGTTCCTCTATCTGACATTTCTCCATATATTCAAAATGCGACTATAGCACTTGAGGACGATCGTTTTTATGACCACTTTGGTGTTCGTCCAATTGCTTTTGTACGAGCAATTCTTGTAAATATTACAAAAGGATCATTCGCTCAAGGAGGATCAACAATCACACAGCAGGTTGTAAAAAACTCTATCCTTACTATCGATAAGAGTATTTCTCGAAAGCTAAAAGAGTGGATTATCGCTATTAAGCTTGAGCAGGTGTACTCAAAGGATCAAATTCTTTCTGTCTATCTCAATGAATCTCCATATGGAGGAAACTTGTATGGAGCAGAGGAAGCCTCTCGTGCTTTCTTTGGAAAAAGTTCAAATGACGTAACGCTTGCAGAGGCTGCATACCTTGCAGCACTTCCTAAAGCACCTACTTTTTACTCTCCATATGGAAATAACAGAGACAAACTAGAAGAGCGAAAGAATTTTGCACTACTAAGAATGTCTCAGCTTGGATTTATTACAGAAGAAGAGCACGAGTCAGCAAAAACAGAAGACGTTACCTTCCTCCTTCGAGGAGACCAAGGAATCAAAGCTCCTCATTTTGTATTTTATGTGCAAGAAAAACTAGAGGAGCTTTATGGTCCACGTGTAATTGAAGAAGGAGGACTTACTGTTATTACAACTCTTGATTTTGATCTTCAAGTTAAGGGTGAGGAGATTGTAAATCGATATGCACTAGCAAATGCTGAGCGACATGATGCAGAAAATGCTGCAATTATTGCTATTGATCCAACAAATGGAGAAATCCTCACCATGGTTGGTTCAAGAGACTACTTTGATACTGAAATTGATGGGAACTTTAATATTGCTCTAGCCGAGAGGCAGCCTGGATCTACCTTTAAACCATTTGTATATGTACAAGCTCTACGAGAAGGATACACACGAGACACAATTCTCTTTGACCTCCCTACTCAGTTCTCTGCTTCTTGTGATTCAGACAAGTTTGAAAGTGATGATGAGTGTTATTCACCTGGAAACTATGATGACCTCTTCCGTGGGCCAATGAAATTGATTGATGCTCTTGCACAATCAGTTAACGTACCTGCCGTTAAGGCTCTGTATCTTGTTGGAATTCAGGATGTAATTAATCTTGCCTCAAGAATGGGACTCACTACCCTAACTGATCCTGATCGATACGGACTTTCTCTTGTGCTTGGAGGTGGAGAAGTTCAACTTATCGACATAACAAGTGCTTATGGAGTATTTGCAACCAATGGAGTGAGAAACGATGAGTTTGCCATTAAAGAAATTCGGGATAAAAACGGTGATATAGTCTATGAATCATCTCTTTCTCCTAAAGTTGTTCTAGAAGAGGCTGCTGCAAAAGAATTGAACTTCATGCTTTCAAATAATGAAGCTCGAACTCCAGCATTTGGAGCAAACTCTCCTCTACACTTTGCAGGATATGACGTTGCTGCAAAAACAGGAACAACAAATGATTATCGAGATGCGTGGATTATTGGATATACACCAAACATTGCAGTTGGAGCGTGGGCTGGAAACAATGACAACAGACCAATGGATAAGCAGGTAGCTGGATTTATTATTGCTCCACTATGGAATGAGTTTATGCGAGAAGCTCTCCTTACTCGCCCAAGAGCATTCTTCTCTGAGACTCCTCCTGTACCGCAAGACATCAAACCCATCCTTCGAGGTGTGTGGAATGTGGAGAATAATATTGGACACTCAATCCTTCATTATGTAGACAAGAACAATCCCAGAGGGCCTCAACCTCTATTGCCTGGAAATGATTCTCAATACGCACACTGGGAGTACTCTGTGCAGAATTGGTTGTTTGGAGGTGTTAATTAAATAAGAACTTCCTTCTCATTTATAAGATGAGTATGAAAATGTGCCGGAATTGATTTATTTCTCATCATCGGTTCAAACATATATCCATAATTAGAATGGATATATTCTTTTTTAATTAGAAGCATCTCTTCAAACTCTTCTTGCGTTAATTCTTCTTCTCCTACATGTCTTTTTGAAACCAACATGTCATGATCTTTTGCAATAAGGTCATACGGAAATTTATTTTTAATTATTTTCCAATGATTCCATTCTTTTATTGATGGTTCATTACAAAGAGGACACTCTTTAAGTCCTCCATTATTTTTTTCTTTTGTATATAAAGCTTCAGTTTCTTTTGTTCTAAAGATCTTTCCCATATTATCGATTCATCGGCATTACAATATACGTAAATGTAGTGTCTCCCACCCCCTGAATAAGAAGTGGCTTCCCAGGACCTGCAAATGAGAATTGCGTACTATCTGAATTAATAACTCCATATACTTCAGATACATACCTGTGGTTAAAGTTCATAGAAATATCATCTCCTTCAAGAGCAGCTTGTACTGTCTCTACTGTCTCTCCCGTATCCATGTTCTGAGCGAGCAAAATAAACTTCTTTCCTTCAGGAGATACATCCACCGTTACCTTTGAGAAACTGTCGCTAAAGATAGCAACGGTCTTTAGAGCATCTAAAAGATCTTGCGTAAGGATAGTTGCGTGCGTTGTAAAGCTCTTTGGAAGGATTTGTGTGTAGTCGGGGAAGTTTCCAGTTGTAAGTCGTGAAGTAACAAATCCTTTTCCAGTATCAAATGTCACATGATGCTCATCAAGTGATACAGAAACAGTATCTGCTCCATCTAAAATAGAAATAATATCGGGTACATTTCGTGCTGGCACCAAAATAGGATCAAATTCAGTACTTTTATCTACAGGAACCTTCTTTTCAGCAAGGCGGAATGAATCAGTTGCAACAGAAACAAGTCCTTCATCTGTTCCTTTCAAATAAATAGAAGCGAGCTCAGGTCGAATCATCGATAGAGAGGCGCAAAATGCCACGCTATCAAAACTTTGAGCTAGTTTAGGACCAGGTATCGTAAAGGTAGTTCCTGATGCTTTAGGAAGGTCTGGGAAGTCTTCTGCAGAGATAGTTTTAATCTTAGTTGAACCAACCTTTGTCTTTGCAGTTACGATATCTCCTGATGCTTTTAGAGAAAGAGTCTCATCTCCTTTTAGTGTTCCAACAAAGCTTGTAAGGATAGGTGCTGGGATTGCTACCTCACCCTCTTCAGTTACCTTTCCAGGCAATACAAACTCAATACCAACTTCTAGGTTTGTTGCTCTCACCATCACCTTATTGTCTTTTGCAATTAGAACAACACAACCTAGTACAGGCAGTTGAGGATTTTTTTGTACAACGCGTGCAGCTCCTTTCACTGCATGTTGTATATCCCTGTGCTTAATTTCTATATACATAAGTTATTGTTGTTATTAGTACTGTGGAGAGGTGGAAAAGTCTTTTATATCCCTCTATTCTCCCCTCCTTCTCTCCTGCTCCCTGTTGATAGTGTTGTGTTCCCAGAAAATATTTTTGTGTATAATTTTTCTTTTTTTAAAGTCGGTGTGGAAAAGGTCATTTTTGTTAGATTGTTATCCCAGTCTTTTTTATTTCTTTTCCACAGTACTTTACCCACAGTATCCCCAGGGTTATACGAGTAATCCTCGTACCTGATCGACTTCCTCACTGAGGGCAGTATCAGTGAGAAGCTCTCTCTTAATCTTCTCACATGAGTGGATTACGGTTGTATGGTCCCTTCCGCCAAGCTTACTTCCAATAGTTGGGTACGACACACTGAAATCTTCTCGGAGGATATACATAATTACCTGCCGAGGGCGTACCACCTCCCTCCTTCTTGTCTTCTCATAGATTGATTCCTCATCAATTCCGTAGAATTCAGCAATCTTAGAGACGATGTTCTTAACAGAGATCGATCGCTGAGGCTTACTAATGGTTTTAAGGATGTGTTTTACGTCATTTAGACTTGGTGTCTCCCCTTTTAGCTGTGCTTGGCACACAATACTGTTTAATATTCCCTCAAGTTCTCGAATACTCCCCTTTGCAGAGGTTGCAATGAACTCAATTGTCTCCTCAGGCAATACAATTCCATGTTGTGTTGCCTTCTTTCGAAGGATTGAGATACGAGAATCAGTATCTGGCTCTCCAATATCTACAATCATTCCCATTGAGAAGCGAGTTTGCAGCCTATCTGCAATCTCAGGGATGTGATTAGGGTTTCGATCTGATGAGAAAACAATTTGTTTGTTGTTATCGTGTAGATAATTAAACAAATGGAACAATTCTTCCTGTGTTTTCTCCATTTTGGCGATAAATTGAATATCGTCCATGATAAGAAGGTCATATTGACGGTACTTCTCCTTAAATCTATTTGCCGTTCCGTTTGCAACGGCACTTTGGAACTCATGAGCGAACTTCTCAGATGCTAGGTAGAAGACTTTTCGGTTTGGATACAGTCTTTTGTATTCATTTCCAATAGATTGGATAAGGTGAGTCTTCCCTCTTCCTGTGTCTCCATAGATAAATAGAGGGTTGTACGTTATTCCAGGTCTTTTAACTGAAGCATTTGCTGCAGCATATGCCAATTCATTAAAAGAACCCACAACAAACGAATCAAACGTATATCGTGGGTTTAGATTGTCACTCTTGTTGATGTAGTACTGCTCAAGAGGAAGCTCTCCTGTAGCATTCTTGGTCTTATATGAGCGGTCTGCGTGCCTTCTCTTCTCGTCTCGTACAATAATGTACTCAATATTTCGTATATCCTCACTAATTCCAAGCACAATTTGTAAAAGAAGCTTATGGAATTTCTTTATGTACCAGTCTTTAAAGAATTGAGATGGCACTCCAATGTAGACAACGCTGTCATCTATCCGTACAATACCGCTGTCCTTAAACCATGTGTTGAAGTTGGCAGATGAAATAGAGAGTTCAACCTGAGCTAATATTTTTTCCCACAATTCACGCGTATCAATCTGAGTGTTCATAACAATGTATTATAAAGATCTGAGCGGAAGTTTAAAGGCCTAGAAAAAACCCTGATTCATTGCCAAATTTTTAACAACCTGTTAGTATCCTGTGGATATATGCCAAAGCGAACATACCAACCAAATAAGAGGAAGCGAGCCAAGACACATGGTTTCCTTTCACGAACCGCTTCCCCAACTGGGAAAAACGTACTAAAAGCGCGACGACGTAAGGGTCGAGCAAGTCTTTCAGTATCTTCTAAATAATGCTTAAGAAGGAACAACGTCTTAGTCGAGATAAGTTCAATAGCATCTTTGCAAGTGGAAAACGCATCCATAGTGATGCGTTTTCGCTTATATACTCCCCTACTACGGATGTGCCGTGTGCTTCTGTTGTTGTTTCTAAAAAGGTTGCAGGAGGAGTTATTGCTCGCAACTTACTAAAGCGAAAACTCTATAATGTTATTAAAACAAACTTAGTGCACGACACCATTTTGCTTACAAAGAAAGGAATTAAAGGCAAAAGTTTTGAGGAACTTGTAGAAATTTATAACGACCTGCTTACAAAAGCGAAATAAGGTAGAATACATCTCACTATGATCGGAAACATTTTTCACGCAGTAGCGTACGACCCTATTTATAACCTTTTAGTATTTCTTGTAGACGTTATCCCTGGAGGTGATGTAGGTCTTGCGGTAGTTTTAGCTACTGTTGTGGTGAAGATTGTTCTCTTCCCTCTTTCGCTCTCTGCCGTACGTACGCAGATGGTGATGAAGATTGCGCAGCCTAAAATTAAAGAGATTCAGGAGCGTCTAAAGGATAAGCGAGAAGAAATGGCAAAAGAGCTTATGGCTCTCTATAAGGAGTATAAGATTAATCCTTTCTCATCTCTCCTACTCTTCCTTATCCAGATCCCTATTATTATCGCCCTGTACCTCGTGTTCCTTCGAGAAGCCTTTCCAGAGGTAAATGTAGATCTTCTCTATTCATTTGTTGCTATTCCAGAGGTCATAAGTCTTCAGTTCCTAGGATTTATTGATGTAACAGGACGAAGTATCATCCTCGCACTTCTTGCAGGTATTACAGCTTATTTCCAGGTTCGTTTTGCGATGCCAGCTCCAGGACCACGGAAAGAAAATGCGTCTATGAAAGACGACATGATTCGAAACCTACAGATTCAGATGCGATTTATGATGCCTGTGCTTATTACAATCTTTGCATATGTAATTTCAGCTGCGGTGGCTCTCTATTTTGTTGCAAGCAACCTCTTTGCAATTGGACAAGAGCTTTATATGCGTCAGACAGTAAAGAAGGAAAAGAAAGAAGAGGAAGGAATTGTGGATGCTGAGGTGAAGGAAGTTTAAGTTCTTTACAAAAAAATTATTCTATGTGACATTGCACCTAGCAAAGGCTCTTTAGAAGGAAGAGAACAATGGAAAAATATAGAATCTTTTTTCCACTTGGTATTTCGCGGGTAAAAAAAGAAGAAGATATAAAAGGACTGCGAGATATTCTTGGTAAATTTGAGTTTCTTGGTGTGAATGTTTCTCGAACCTCAGAGACAGCTTTCTCGATTAGCCTCAATCGTACGAAAGTTCCAACAGCTCGTAGTGGACTAAAGGACATTAGTGAGACTGTTGGAGGTCTTGTTGGAGACAGCCTACGTTTGATGTTTGGCCAGAAAATCAAAATCTTATCTCCGAGGGAAAATGGTGTAGAAGTCGTTTTTTACAAAGAGTGACAATCAGACAAAAACGCCTCATGTTACTTAACATGAGGCGTTTTTCTTTTAGAGATCAAATCCCCAAAGAGTGCCGTCTCTCCTGTTGATGAAGGTTAGATAATCTTCATCCTCATCTACCGAAAGGTTAATTCCATCAAATGGCCCGCTCTCATCAAAGAATGCAATTGCTCGTGCTGTTCCAAGAGCAGCATTAATGCGCCACAGAGAGTCAGTAAATGAAATATATCCTTGGTACCAGTGCTCTGGATAGTTTGCAGGAGGTATGATCTCAGGAACCATACAATAGAGTGTTGTCTCATCTCCCCACACACACTTCTCAGGAAGTACTGCAAGCGGCAGTGCTTTTATTTCATCATCTCCCCTATCGTAGAGAGCTGATGTGTATGACCTGTCTGAAGACTCGCTAAATACTACAAACTCTCCCGCTTCATTTGGAAGTGCGGTAAGTCCATTGATTCCTCCAAGGATTCGCTTCTGCGATCCATTTTCATAAAAATAAAGTGCGCCAGCGAGCGTGCTTACTGGCTTGGTAAGAACAGCAGCAAAAGACTCAGCAAACGAAGGAACAAGAATGCTTAGAAGATTGCTTTCAAATGAAAGACTCTCCCCTCTTCCTTCATTGTCTGAGATAAACCCTTCGCTTCCCCTCTCTGTTGTATGAACAGAAAGAAGTGAGTCATTAAATGTTTGCACTGCAGGTAAATCAACATCAAGGTATGAGCCATTGAGTGATCCTCCAGCAAGATCTCCAAGGTATGTTTCTATCTCTCCATCTCCATTCACGTATCTAAAGACAACTTTGCTTGGATCGTTAAACCAGTGGACGTCCTGGATACCTGGGAAGGTTGTATTTGAAGTTCTTTCAGCTGTATTTTCTTCTGGATCGTATGAGAAGACGTGCCCTGTTTGTTTGTCTACATACTGCACAACTGGTGTGCGTACAGACTCTGTTGTGCTCCCTACCGTTACTTCTATCTCATTTGTTCGAACAATAACTCCAGCTACAGGAGCTTCATGAATTTGTGTGAGAATAGTTTTTTCCTGTATTGGAGTGTCGTCAACAACAAAATCGATGTTGTCATCCTCTGGAATAGTTATAGGAGATCCTCCAGAACCAAATGATGGATTATTGTTTGGTGTTCCTGAAGTATCTCGAAGGACAAAGAAGTACACTCCCCCTGCAAGAAGGACGAAGAGAAGAATTATTCCTAAAAAGATTGCGATTCGGTTCATGTTTTAAAATAGTCCACACCTAACACCTCCACTTCCTCCAACAATTTCTAATCTTTCAACAATACTGTCTCCAACTCGTGTTCGTGTTGTCGGCATGAGCTCAAGAATTCCTGCATGGAGAAGTTCCGTAACTTTATTGTCTGCCCAAGTACTATTAGCATTTTCATCAATTTGATTACACAGCCCAGCTTTTACACGACCAGTAATATTAATGGCTGCACCCTGTATAACTGTCCCAAGTTCGTTATCTAAATAAATATCAGCTTTAACAGCAATATTTATTGTTCTCTGGTCACAAAAGACTTCATTGTGTGTTCCTCCATCAGCTCTTACTCTTCTGCTGTCCAGCAAACCTTCTGTACTAGAGCAACATCTCGCAAGTTCAGTATGAGACATGTCTTCTACGGTCGGTAGGTGACCATCTCTTTCTGGCCCAATAACATTCTGTTTGTTGCCCCTCCAAGCGACATCAGTACATGCAGCAGAAATGGTTCCTTCAACTCCTCCAGGACCTCCTACTCCATTATCAATAGGGTTTCTTCCGTATTTGTCAGGATCAAGATTATCTAAATTGAAATTAAGATTCAAAATATCTTGATTGATAACTCCAAATACAATAACTGGAGAAAGCAGAAGCAGAAGTCCAAGGATTGCTCTTTGGATATCTTCTCTTCCTGCACTCTTTTCCCCCACCGCCTCACTTGTCATGTATCTAAATCCTCCATACATAATGATAAGTACTGCAAGAATAGCTCCAAGACCAACTCCATACTGATAGAGTTGATTTACAAATGAACCGATGTTCTCTTGGTTTCCTGTTTCTACACCAATGTCAGTTAAAGGTTCTACAGTAATAGCGCCTTGTGCGAGAGCTTCTGCGCCAAAAAGAAGTGCAAGTGCAAGAAGTCCGAATGTATAAAGTGTTGCTTTCATATTAGAAATTAAATAATCCTGAATTTTCAATACCAAAAGTAAATGCTGCTGAATCACTTCCTTGGATAACCACTTCCTTAGGGTGTTCGATTGAAACACTTACCTGTGCTTTCCCTCTTCCATTCCCTGCTTGGCGAAGGGTGATGGTTCCAAGGTCATCATTGGTGCTTTCTACTGTCTTTCCATTTAACTTCCACTTATATGTAATAGGAAGAGAGCTTCTGTATGTCCCCGGTACATAAAATGGCTCTGCATTAATTGTAACCTCTTCTTCTGCAAGCTCTGATTCGTTTGCCAAGATACTCGCAGTACTTAGTCCAAGAAGTGGGTTAATGGCATAGAGTAGCACCTGAGGAGTTTCAGTTTTTAGAGAAACAACCTCTCTTCCTTGTACTTTTCCATCAGCACTTTCTACGTCTACACGAACTTCAAGCCTTCTGCTGTATGGAGCCGCGGTTGTCTTTAGAATGTTTCGTCCAGCGCCAGATAGTGATCCTTGCACGGTTCCATTTACACGCCATGTGTAGATAAAATCTTCAGCATCGTATCCATTTCCAAAAAACGGGGTTGCAACAACACGAATAGGTGCCTCATGTGTAGGAAGAGCCCTTCCTTTATATAGTGGTGGTGTGTAGGTGTTGGGTTCAACAATAAGATCAATTGCAGATGTGGTTATGGCAGTGCTGTGAGAGATAGTTTCCCCTCCCCTTGTTGCGGTAAAGGCAACAGTTTTTCTTTCTCCAACATCTCCTGCAATTACCTCAATACTTTTTATTCCCTTCCCCTCCTTTACAATCTCCCCATCAACTCTCCAGGTTGTATATGCTCGAGAAATATCAAAAGAGTATGTCTCTGCAAAGACAGTAACCACTTCTCCTGTGTCAGGGAATTGAGGATTTATTTCAAAATCAAAGGCACGCTCCACCTGCGCTGCAGCAGGTAATGCGCTCAAAAGAGAAAGTACTAAAAGTGCACTAAAAATCCGTACAAGTGCTTGCATATAGTGCTATGGTAGCACGCACTACAGAAGAAAAAGTGTGGTTTTCAACTATGCTGCTCGCTTCTGCTCCTCCTCTTTTTGATTATCATTTGCGGCCTTGGCAACTTTGCTTACAACTTTTCCCGCTGGAGTTGCTTTAAGTAAGAAATCAGGCACAAGTGATGCAGGAAATCCTTTTGATCCATTTGCTTCAATTAGTGTAAAGAGAACTGATCCTGAAAGAATTGGCATTGCTGTCAAAAAAGGTAGTGCTTCAAGCAATAGCCCCCCAGTTCGTGAAAGGAATGACATTGGTTTCTTAATATTGAAAAATTGTACGTTAAGGAAGGCAAACCAGATTATAAATACCATATACGCAAAGATAGTAACTGGTGTTGTGATTACAAAAACAAGAACTTGGGTTACTACAGTTGGAAGAAAGCCAAGCATTGTCTCTACAAGCTGGAAAAGATCAAAGAAACCAGCGACAAGTAGCATTGCGCTAGCAGGAAGCATTCCTATTTTTGGTTTATTAGGCTCCATTTTGTGGATTTGTTGCAGCTAAGCGCTCCTTTTCGCGCTTTATGGCAAGTAATTGTGATGGATCTGAGGTAATAATCTGATCCTCTGTGTATGAGGCAACAATCTTAATAGCTACATGTTTAAGTCCTGCAAAGAATATTCCCTCTCCTACCCCACTTTCAAGAAGCAAGAACTTCTCTTCTTCAGTTAAATTAAAGATTTCTTGCAATTGATCAATAACAGTTGGCGACTGCTTCATCAAAAGTTGCATTGAAGAGTTTGAAAGCATTGGTCTTCCGTATGGAGAGTTTAGGAAGTCATCTACATCTTGCGTAAGAGCTGCAACTCCAAGGAAGTACTTTCGTCCTCGCTTTGCCATTGAGTAGAGGAAGGATGCGGTGTCCTCATGCTTCATCATCCACCATGCCTCATCAATAACAAGAAGTCGTTTCTTGAGATTTCTTCGTACCGCATTCCAAATGTGGTGCGTGATGATGTACATCGCAACAGGCTTAAGGTCATCCTCCATGTCTCGCACTGAGAAGACAATAAATTGCTTATTGATGTCGACATTGGTTGGGCGATTTAAGAATCCAGACCATGTTCCTCGTGTGTACTTGCTTAGTTTTTGCACCAAAGAGTCAGATCCTTCCATCCCAGAGAGCACCATTTCAAAATCTGAGAGAAGTGGCACCTCCATGTTTGAGAAATCAGTCTCACCGGTAATGTCTTTAAGTGCATACGTCTCAGATAGCGCCCGATCTACCATCGCATCCTCCTCAGGAGTGAGTCCCCCGAGCATAAGCCGGAATAATCCCACAAGGTTGATGATATTTGATCGCAGAATATCCTTCGGCTCCTCCCCTTCTTGGAGTTTCGGAAGATCGAATGGATTAATGTGGTGCTCAGATGATAGAGAGATATTAAAGTATCGTCCTCCTGCTGCAGTTGAAAGCTGCTCGTACTCTCGCTCAGGGTCGATAACGATTACGTCTGTTCCAAACATGAGAGATCGAAGGATTTCAAGCTTTGCGCCATAACTCTTTCCTGCTCCAGATGTCGCAAGTGTTACAGAGTTGTAGTTTGGGAGTGAAAACCTATCAAAAAGAATAAGACTGGCATTGTGTCGGTTGATTCCGTAGAGAATTCCCGTGTCACTTGTAAGGTCAAATGAAGTGAATGGGAAAATGCTTGAAAGTGGAGATGAGTTTAGCTTCGAGTGTACTGCCAACTGGTCTGTTCCTGTTGGAATAGCACTCTTAAGTCCCTGCTCTTGCTGGAAGAGTGCAGGCTTTAGGTATACAAGCTTTGAATCGAGAATTCCTCGTACTTCTGCCTCTGTCTTATCAAGTTCTTCCCTAGTGTCTGCATAGAGTGTGATGTATACACCAATATCAAATAGTTTTTCCTGTGCCTGCTGCAATTTGTCCCGAAGATCTTCAAGGTCTTGGTACGCAGTATCGAGTTTTGGATCTCGCACAAGTCCCTTCTGCTGCCTGTCGAGTATCTGGCTTTGTACCTCAGCCACCTTCTTTTGGAACTTTCGAAGAGCCTGAGCTGTGTCTACTGGATGAATGAATACTGAAATATCGAGAACTTTATCCAAGTTGATAACTGGATCAAACCAACCTTGTGCGAGGAATCGAGGATATGAAATAACATAGAGTGTTCGGATGATCTTCCCTCCCAGCTCAATGTCTTTTGAATTAACTTTAAGTGCAGTGGGTGCAATTACATCTTCAAATGAGAGTACCCCCTGCTGGTAGATGTCACTTGGAAGAACTGGCGTGATGTCAGCCGCTTCGTCATTCTTTTTATTCTGATTAAAAAAGTCTCCAAGTGCCATATTATTGTTCTATTTGAATAGGTGTTTCAAATACACCTGGGTTAAATGCCCTGTATAGAAGCTCAAGGATTGCTTCAGTATCAAGTTGTGTTGTCCGTACGCCAGATGCTGCAAGCCCTTGGGCAACAACAGCAGTCCTTTGTTGTAGTTGTTGTACTTGCTCTGCAAATCGCTGATCTGCTTCAGCGCTTTTCTTCCCTTTTCCAAAAAATGGAATAGAGCTTGTAACATCTGCAGCAGACACGCTCTGATATGGCACAACGACATAGAAGTGCTTTCGCATAACGCTTGTCTGGTCTACGAATTGTTCTACAAAACGAATGTACTCACGAAGCTGGAGCTTCATAAGGTCTGAATTTTGCATCTCTGTCTTGCTCTCAAGGAGGGCAAGGTATGGACGAATGTCTAATTCTCGAGAGTGCACAAGAATCTGTACTGGGAAATCCAGTGTATTAAGGAATGTTTGGAATGCGCCGATGATTGCATTTTGTTCATCCTCACTCTTAAGTGCAAAGTTAACAGAAGAAGCCATAAGAACACTTCGAAGTCCCCCATCCTTTAGGATGATGGTTCCGTTCCTTACTTCCTGAACAGGAACAAATGACTGTGTTGCATTAGCTGCCATGATTATTTTGCTGATCCTTTACATCAAGTGAATATGCAAGAGATTGAATCTTTCGCATGGCTTCTTGTGGCGGCACTGCTGTTTTTACAGGCTGTGCTGCTGGTGCCACCTCTTCTTTCTTTGCTGCGCTCCCCTTTTTCTTCCAGAGGTACATTTTTCCATTAGTGAAAAAGAAAAATGCGCTCTCTAAAACTTCAACAAATGGCTTCTGGTTTATTTTAACGAATGCTAGCGCACCTCCAAGGGCTATAAATGGGATAGAAAGTAAAAGTGCAAAGAAAAATGGAAGAGATAGAAAAATAACAACAGAAATACCTGCGCTTCCTGCGAGGTAAATGAATTGTTTTAGCGTAAAGGGTCCAAAAATCTTGTCCTCTACTTCAATAAACTGAGGAACTTGGTACTGCATTGTGTCTAGTATACCAGTTTGGAATGTCTTCATTCCGGTTGTTGTGGCTTAATTGACACAGGTGCTTAATATCGTTAGGTTGTGTAGCAGATACACACAAAAAGGAGGTAGGTATCATGGCCTGCAAAGATAGTTGCAGTAATTGCGGAAATACAAGTGAAGGAGATGCGTTAAATCGTTGTCCAGAATGTGGCAAAATAACTTGTGAAAAATGTGATGAGTCAACAATACCGGGGCTTCTCTATTGTCCATCATGTGATTCGCACTGCTCAGATCATTGGACCTTTATTGATCCTGATGATTCCACAGATTACGATTAGTGTGTGATTTTAAAGGCAGTCCTATTTCTAGGACTGCCTTTCATTTAAAAGTAAGCATTGGTGTGTCTAACTACTCAATTGGTTCGCGGTATGGATCAATTGCGTATTTTTTTTCAATTTTCTTTTCCTCTACAGGTGCAGGAGGAGTCTCAACAGGAATTTGAGTTGGAATTTCAGGCTCCCCCACCTTCTCAACAGGTGTTGGAGTAGGTTCTGGTTGTTTTTGTACAGCGGGTTCGTCTGCAAATGCGTTTGTGTGTACAGGCGCTGGTTTTTTATATGATTCAACAAGGGGTTTAAATACCTGATCATTCATATCTTTTGTAATCATTCTTGCCTGTTCTTTTGGAACTCCAGCCTTTTCAACAAGTTTTTGTTCATATTCATTTGGCGGAACAAGTCCAATTAACAAAAGGGTTGTTTCCGTCTCTACTTTTTGTGCAGTATCAAGGTGTAGTTTGTACTTTTCAATAACAGAACGCATTACTTGTGGGTATGCGTCACTTTCTAAGTAGTGACCAATTTGAGGCGGAACTTTTGTAAGTTGTTTTTTAAGTAATTCTTGAAATTCCATATTATTTTGAATCCTTTACAGCATCCTTAACTGCTTTTGCAAGAGCGTCTCGATCTTTTGCATCTTTATCTTTTGTCTTGAAAGCCTCATTTCGCAATTGTTCTGCCGCCTCGATATTTCCCTTCGCTGTAGCAGCAAGTCCCCCTGTTGCAAGAGCTACATTTGAAAGTACAGAGGTCTCTATGTTGCGACTCTTCTTCATGTGCTCTGTCAACTCACTATTCTTTTCTGCAAGAGCTGTCATTATTAAATTGCGATCTGCATCCGTTGCCTCTCTAAGGTCTTTTCGAAGTCCGGCAAGCTCTGCCTCAAGCTTCCTGTAGTGAGTTTCGTCTGCCGGTTTATCAAATGCCACTTTGGTACCAATAGATGAATCTTTTACAAGATTCTCTGCATATTCAAGTTGGGGAGCTTTTGCTGCAGCTGCAACTTCAGTATCAAGTTGTTTTTTAACCTCCTCTGTACCAGCAACTTGAGCTTTAACATTTTCAATAGCTTTTTGTGCCTCAGCTTCTCCCATTTCGTACACAGACTTAACGCGCATTTGTTCTGAACGAGTCTTAAAGTCCCCTGCTCTCTCTGCTTCAGCAATTTTTGCTTCAGCTTCAATTCTCTTTGCTTTTGCATCAGCAAGATCCTTCTCGTATTTTTTAAGTTGTTCTTTTCGTTCATCAACAAGATCTTTTTGTTCTCTTGCTTTACCTTCAAGCTCTGTCTTTCGCTCCTCTTCCTCTTTAGAAAGTTTTAGAGTTCCTGCGTATGCAAGCTTTTCTTTCTTCGCGTCATCTGCGCGCCCTACAAAACCTTTTCCTGGTTTTCCAAGAACATTGGCATCGCCAAATTCTCGTGGATCATAGTTTGCATTTGCGGCACCACGAACTCCGGTAAGGGCAACTCGACCAACTCCTGTTCGAGCAAAAGCAGTTCTCTCTAGCCTCTTCCCAACAACTGCTGCGCCCTGCCCAATTGTCTGTCGTCCAAGAGCCGCTGCTCCTCCGAGAGTTGCACTGCTCAATCGTCGTGTTCCCCAGTTTTGAACATTGCTAGCCATCTTTGCTCCTGAAACTCCCATGTCGCTTGCCGCTTTTATAGACATGAAGAGAAGTCCAAGTGCAATAAGGAAGAGCACTACAATATTTATTGAATCAAGATTTCCATTTACAAAGATCTCAGCAAAACTTTGATCTCCATCAACAAATGCTCCTCGTGCAGTGTTTAGGAAAAGGAGAGAGATTGAGAACAAGAGTAGAAGAATTGGTGCAAAGAATGCTTCTTTCGTAAGTTCCTCAAGCCACTTGTTAAAGTACGGTCTTGTATTTGGAAGTACGTACGCTGCCATGGCAGGTGCAGATGCAATCATAAGAAGCAAGAGCTTCACGATACGCATAATAAGGAGCACGGCGCCTGCCAAAAATACAATTGCGGCAGCTGAGAGGAAGATAAATCCAAAGAAACCAAAGAGAAGTGCGCTAAATCCATCACTCACCTTATCTCCTGTAAAGATTGGTTGATCACGCTCGTCAGGACCAAGGGTTGTATCAACTGAAGTTCCAAAAATATTTACAACGCCAAGCTGCTCCATGAATGCTGTAGCAACTCCTTGAGAAATTGCACAATCTCCTTCTGAGTTACACTCAGCTACTACTACCCCACTCTGGTTTAAGATTGCTCCTGCAAATCCATGAGCTACATCAATAGTTACTTTCGTAAAGAAGAGGCTGAAGTTAATAAGTACAGCAACAGCCAGAAGTACTGGAAGAAGTTTTTTAACACCGTACTGTTGAAGGTTCAAAATTGTCCCAATTCCTATTGCAAGAAATACAAAAATGAAGAATACATTTGTAATGTCACGGAGTACTGTCCATGCAATTGGAATTCCTGCAATATTTGCAAAGCTGGCAAATTCAATGATGGAATATTTTATTCCAAAGTTAAACAATGCTCCTGCAAGCCACAAAAATGTAGCTCCCATTTGGAGGAATAGGGCCGCAACACTCTGAAGTACTCCAGTTAGTGCCTTCTCCCCCAAGAACCGAGACCCATTATCATCAACAAGACCCTCTGTCCCCACTTCCTGTGCAAATGCAATTCCTACATCAGCTGAAGTTCCGTCAATTACAACAGGCGCAACAAATGTTACGAGCAGAAGAAGTGAAAGAATTGTTGTGATAAAGGTTCGCATATTTATGATCCACAGTTATTTAGAATATCTTGCGCCTCTGAAGTAAGAGCTGAAACTCTCGCATCAAGTAATGATGCTTCTGCCACGGTTGCTTCATTGGGAGCTTTTCCAGCTTGAACAAGTCTCTGGTACTCTTGTGCAATTTCTAGGTACTCTGCTCGACTATTTGAAGCAAGAAGGTCTCCAAGTAGTCTCCCTAGACTTCGGATTCCTTGGTCAACTACATCTTGCATATCAAATGCATCTGCTCGATACAATGTAGCTTCAATAGACATGTCATTTAGTCGAGAAAGGTTCGCAGACGTACAATTTCCTTGAGATAGTGCAGTGTTATACATCTGCCCAACCTCTTGAGCGTCAGAGATAACCCCATCAAGAATTCTATTTGCTCTGTTTCCGCTTGAGATACCATCTTGCAAGGTATTCTCAAGATCTTCTCGATCATCTGCTGCAACTCCTGGGTTATTTGTTCGGTCAAAATATGAAGAGCTTCCTCCTCCGCTACTACTTGTTCCAAGAAGCCCTCGTGCTCCACCGATAGCCTGGCTTACAAGCTGGTTCATAAGGGCTCCGATGATTTCATTAATATCATCTGCAATAACAAGCCGGTCTCTTCCTATTCCAAGTGACTCATTAAGTTGGTTTTGGATAGTGTCTCCTGGAGTTAGGATGTCTCCCGTACAGTTTGGCTCCTCTTCCCCTGCAAGACACTCTCTCTTTGAGAGGAAGCCTCCGTTCCAATCAAGAAGCTGTCGCTCTCCTTGAAGTTCTCCAAAGATTCGCCCATCAAGTTCGTGTCGAAGGTTAATTGCAGCAACGTATGGGTTGTTCTGAGGGCGAGCGGTTACATTAAAGAACTGCTCAAGACCTCCTTGAGAGAGATCGTTCTCAAGGAAATCCTCTACATTTCCAAGGGCGTCACTTAGTGTACAAGAGTACCTGTCTGCAAGACGTGTGTTCCCTCCTGACTGATAGTATCCAATCTCAAGTGCAAATTGAATGTCAGCTGAGAACGGACTACACAAAAATCCTCCTCCAATTTCCTGTAAGAAATCTCCCGCAACATGGTCGGCAATATTTGAAAGGAATCGTCCGGGATCTTGCAAGAAGGCAGGGCTTCCGTTAAATCCAGAATTGATCCACGTAACAATATCTTGAGTCATCTGTTCAAGCGCAACGTTTGCAAGTTGCCATGCAAGTCCATCAAGAACATATTCTTTTACGGAAGCTGCAACGGTCTCAACAGTATTGATTGTATTTGTTACAAGGTTTGGTCCGGCTTCAACAACAGCAAGTTGTGCGTGTGCAGGCTGCGCGAAGAGCGCTCCTGAAAGGAGAGAAATACTTAGAATTGTTGTTGCGAAGATTTTTTTCATAGTCCAAGAGCCTGACGTGCTGCAACCACATTGTCGTTATTAGTAAGAGAGCTCTCTAGCACCTCTGTGTTCACAGCCTCAAGTGCCTTCACAAGTCGCTCAACTTCAACTTCGTACTCAGGAAGTACAGCAAGTGCGTACACTGCGTCATCAAACGTTGCAGCAAAGGCATGAATGATTGCTCCTAGGCGAGATACAGATGTTACAAGAGATGCGTGATTTGCTCGAAGATTCTCTGGAGCCTTAAGTTGTGCAAGCTCTCCTGCAAGAGATTCATATCCCTTTGCAATCTTTTCTACATCAGAGAGTAGTGCTGGATCGTTTGCATCAAGTGCGCTCTCTAGAAGAACCAGCTCACTCTCCTTCACGTCTTTCGGAGTTGCACCTGCGACAAGAATAGCAATCCCTGTAAAGTAGTCTGCAAGACTCTCATCTGTTAGAGCTATTGTTTTTACAGAAGAGAGAGCAAAAAAGTCAGGCAGGTCTGCCTCAACGCTATTTGCAAGACGAGCAATAAGTGAGTTCTTCTCTATCTCGCTCAATTCCCCATCACTTTGATACTGCAGATACTCTGCAAAGAAGGTTCGAGAGAATTGTGAGGTGAATGAAAGCTCTTCAAAGTTCACAATCTCTTCAGGAGTCTTATCTTTCTTTCGATTCTGTACAAATTCTCCATCGAGAACCCCATCTCCATCAGTATCAATAGCAAATGGATCAGTTCCCCATAGAGTCTCCTCCCAATCAAGGAGCCCGTCTCCATCGGAATCCTTTTCAATAACTTGGTCCCGCAAGGCGGAACTCGGTGACGCAACAGCACGCTCGGCAAGATGAACTGGTGTTTCTTTTGTAAGAAGAAATGCACTGGAAATAATCGCAACTCCGACAATGAGCGCGGAAATAATCCCGGTGTTGTTCTTCAAAAAAGTCACACGCGTTACGTATATAAGTATAGCAGTGCGACCCTCTATCCTCTGGCTTTATTTGTGTATAAAAATCTTTTATCTAAGCAGATTTCTTATCCGACGATAGATTTTGTCGTCGTTGCGACTTTCTATAAGTGGGATATTGAGAATGTCTTTGGAGACAAAGTATACAATTCTGTAATCTCCAGAGCGTAGTCGGTAGAGTGGTTCAAAACCTTCAAGTTTTTTCGAACGTACAGGAAAAGGGTTCTTCCGTAAGAGTGATAATTTTGTTGCAAGCTGTTTTCTATGCTTTTGAGGTACTTTTTCAAGAAAATTCCTTGATTCTGGCCACAAATTAATCTTGAGCATGCAGAATATCTTCAAGATATGCTTCACTTTCATTTGTGCCAATCGGAGTACTCTCACCTACTATTTTCTTTGCTTTTGCGCCAAGATACATGTCTTCCATTGCATGCATGTCTGCAGGAGAAATAACAAAAGCCACATGTCTCCCATGTTTTTTTATGCTTACTGGCTGCCGTTGTGATGCTTCAAGTAGCCTTCCAAAGTTATTTTTTGCCTCGCTCGCATCAAATGTTGTTACAGGTGTCTTGTTCATTTGGCTATTTTAGCTAATTTGGCTATTTTGTCAACAATATTTTTCCAATCAGATAAAGAAATGTCCTCAGGTCGTGTTGTTGGGTTAATAGGCAGCTCTTCTTTTGAGATAAGATCTCCCAATGTTTTTCCAATTTGCTTTCTTTTTTCTCCAAATGCTTTGTGAAGTACTTCAAAAAACACCTTCTCATCCAAATCTTTGAAAAATTCCCCTGAAATGTCGTAAATGCCTAAAATCGCTGAATCTACGGCTGGTTTTGGGAAAAATGACCCTGCTTTTACTGTTTTTACGTATTTTGGTGTACCAAATGCCTTAACAGAGAGTGATAGCAGGCTTTCTTTCTCAGATCTGGCTATACGATCTGCCACTTCCTTCTGTACAAGGAGTGAAATAGTTGTTGGCCTGTCCTCTCTTTCAAGGAATGTGCGGATAATCTCCCCTGTTATGTAGTACGGAATATTGGCAACAAGCTTATAGGGTGTCTCAAATGGCAGTGAGTCATCAAAATCTCGAACATCTCCAGGGATAACCTTAAGTTTTCCTGCTGCGATCTCTTTATCAAAAGTTTCTACAAGGTATGGAATGCACTCTGTGTCTTTCTCAATCACAACTACAGTAGCTCCAGTATCAAGGAGTTCCTTTGTAAGCATTCCTTTTCCAGGTCCGATCTCAAGAACCGTATCCCCTTCCTTTACTTCCCCTGCTTCAACCACTCCACGCGCAATATCTACCGAGGTCAAAAAATGTTGCCCCAAAGATTTCTTCGCTTTTATGTTATCTGATGGTTGGAATTCCATAAGTGTCTCCATCTTCAATTAAAAGATGTGCTTCGGGAATATCTCCAATGAATGAAGATGGTTCCGTTGCATATAGTGTCCCATACAAACGTCTCTCCCGAGCAAGACTAAGGTACACCTTCTTATGTGCGCGAGTCAAAGCTACGTAGAAGAGTCGCCTCTCCTCTTCATCATCTTCCACATCATCTTTTTGTTGTGGGAAGAGCCCTTCCTCCATTCCTGTTACAAAGACAAATGGAAACTCAAGACCTTTTGCTGCATGAATTGTCATCAGCTTTACTCCAGCTGATGCATCTTTCATTGAATCTTGCTCTCCCATAAGAGTTGCGTCTTCAATAAGTTTTAAAACCCCCTCCTCTCCTACGAACATGTCGTACTGGCTGGCAACTGTTGCAAGTTCCTTCAGGTTTTGCAGTCGCTCTTCATTCTCTTCTCCTCCCTTTGAGTAGTGTGCTTTCATTCCCGACATCTCAATTACATACCGCACTGCATCAGATGGCTTTAGTTTTGCGATGTCTGCTTTCATTCGATCCATCATAGAGAAGAAGCTCTGCACTTTGGCTCTTGGTCCTGGCTTCAGTTCCTCCGTTTTACCTTGCAGTACAGCCAATTCTGTAACTTTTCCGATACCACGTGCTGGTGTATTGATGATGCGAGCAAGGTCTACACTACTGTCTCCCATAAGGGTGTAGCGAAGGTATGCAAGAAGATCTTTTACCTCTTTTCGATCAAAGAATTTTGTTCCAAGCACCTGGTACGGTACTCCAGAGTAGAGCATCGCCTCCTCGAGTGCTCGTGATTGGAAGTTAGTTCGATACAAAACAGCAATGTCACCCGGTGCTGCTCCATCATCTATAATCTCCCGACACATAGTTGTGATGGTGCGGGCCTCGTCTCCCTCAGATGAGCACATCAGAAGCTTCATAGGATCTCCATCTGCATTTTCAGTGAAGGCAACTTTGTCTTTTCGATTTACATTCTTTTCGATAACAGCTTGAGCTGTGTTCACGATTGTTTTTGTCGACCTGTAGTTCTGCTCGAGGATGATTGTCTTTGCCTCAGGATATGTTTCTTCAAAACTCATGAGGTGTTCGATAGTTGCTCCTCGCCATGAGTAGATGTTTTGATCGATGTCCCCTACTACAAAAATACTCTTATGATGTTTTGCGAGAATGTTTGCAAGTTTCGATTGTACTCCATTGGTATCCTGGTACTCATCTATAAGGAGGTGTTTGTATCGGTTTTGGAGTTTTTCTCGAACAGCATCGTTCTTTTTTAAAAGTTGTACAGGTTTATTTAGAAGATCGTCAAAATCTAATGCACTTTCAGTGGTAAGTGTCTTCTCATACCTACTCCAAACCTCTCCAGCGGTGCGCATGAAGAAGCTCGTGCTCCTCTTTGCAAGAAATTCTTCTGGTGTTCCTCCCTCTCCCTTCTCTTTTGAGATTTTAGAGAGGATCATCTTTGGTTCTACATGCTTATCATCAATTCCCATCTCTTTTAGGATCCTTTTTACCACTTTCATTGAGTCTGCTCTGTCATATATAGGAAAGTACTTCTTGAGCCCTGCTTCAGCATGGAATTCTCGAAGCATTCGTACCCCAAATGAGTGAAAAGTTGTAACAAGAGGCTTGCTTTCGTGCCGACTTGTCTCCGGATTCTCGCGCATCAAGGCCTCAACACGCTCTGCCATCTCTTTTGCCGCCTTATTAGTGAAGGTAACAGCTAATATTTCATGTGGAGCCACCCCTTGGTGTAGTAAATGGAGGATTCGGTGGGTTAAAACTCGTGTTTTCCCAGACCCCGCTCCTGCAAGAACTGCAATTGGACCAACTGGTGCAACCACTGCTTCTTTCTGTCTTTCATTTAGTCCTTCCAGGTACTGCATTGAGGCAATATAGCACGTATTTTACTCTCCCCCGCACCCCTTCAAAACACCTTGACTACCCCCTATTTGGTGCTAGTATGCCCCCTATCTGATAGATATGGATGCATGATATGTGGCTTAACAAAGCCACTTCGATTACGGAAGAATGGTTGAACGCACTAAATTGAACTTATATCTGAAACCCCACAGGATCTTGAAAGCGATAAACGTTTTCAAGTGACAGAAAATGCTAAGAAAGTTTCTTTCGGCCTACTGACCGCTAGTTCAACAGTATTAGCTTTCACCCCATTTTTTGCAGCAGCCGGTCTTATCGGTGGTTTGTTTGGTGTTTCAGGACTTGAGTTTAGTGCCCCTCGTTTTTCTGTACATGAATCCTCTCTAACACTCCTTAAGAGTGCTACTAACATTGATCCAAACCCAGCCAAAGGAGGAGCTGACCTTACCGTTGTAGGAGGAACATCTCTTATTGCAGAAGGTGGAGTAAATCCAGCTATTTCAGTAAATGAGTCACGAACAGGAAAGATTAGCCTCTATGTAGTGCGTGATGGTGATTCCCTATCGCAGGTAGCTAAGATGTTTGATGTAGATGTAAATACTATTGTATGGGCCAACAACCTGCGATCTGCAACTGCCATCTCTCCAGGACAGACACTTGTTATCCTTCCAGTATCTGGACTTAAGTATGAGGTGAAGAAGGGAGATACTTTGGCCAAGATTGCCAAAAAGTACAAGGGAGATCTAGAAGAGATTGCTATCTTTAATGACCTTGAGAACAATGCCTCTCTTGCTATTGGAACTGAGATCATCATCCCTGGAGGAGAGATGGTTGGTTCAAGTAGCGCATATGTAGGAAGCTCAAGTGCAAGAGTGAAGGGTGCAGGAGGTCCAACTTTCAGCGGATACTACACAAACCCTGTTCCTGGATCATCACGAACACAAGGGCTTCATGGATACAACGCTGTTGACCTTGGTGCACGATATGGAACTCCTATCGTAGCTGCTGCCTCAGGTTCTGTGATCATCTCTCGAGAAGGAGGGTGGAATGGAGGATATGGTAGCTACATTGTAATTTCACACAACAATGGAACACAGACTCTGTACTCACATAACTCAAGCAACATTGTTGGAGTTGGTCAGTACGTGGTTCAAGGACAGGTTATTGGATACGTAGGAAGTACCGGACGATCAACCGGGCCGCACGTCCACTTTGAAGTCCGCGGGGCGACAAACCCATTTGCATATTAAAAAACACCCGAGAGGGTGTTTTTTAAAGAGGGGTGTTAAAATAATATTTTGATATGGATCAAGTTGTTGTTGTAAATGAAAAGGACGAAGTGGTTGGAACAAAACCACGAGATGTTGCGCATCGTGACGGTACGCCCCATCGTATTGTTGTTATTTATGTAAGGAACCACAAAGGAGAGGTGTTAGTGCAGGTGCGAATGTCAGGAAGGTTAGATCACTCTTCAGCAGGTCACGTTGACCCTGGAGAAGAATATGTAGAAGCAGCAAAACGGGAGCTTTTTGAAGAGCTTGGCATGGAAGATGTTGAGCTAACTGTAATTGGTGATGCTCGTTCTGAGGAAAAAATTGAAGAAGAAAATCAACATCGAGTGCATATGATGCAAATATTCTCTTGTATTGGTAGTCCAGGGAAACTTCAAGAGGATGAAGTGAGAGATGTTTACTGGGCAGACCCAAAGGAGCTCTTTGAAGAAATGAAGCAAAATCCCGAAGATAAGAAATTTACTGGAGGGTTTAGGACAAGCTTGCCCGTTTTGTTAGAAAGTCTAATTTAAAAAACACCCGAGAGGGTGTTTTTTAAATTAGTCGTTCATGTGTGCTTTGCAGGTTCTTGCTGCAGGATTTGCTTCGAGTCTATCTTCTTCAATTGGCTCTCCTGAGGTTTCGCATACTCCGTATGTTCCCTTCTCTATTTTCTCAAGTGCGTCTGCTACATTTTTATGTCGAACCTCGAGCTCAGTTAGAATTGCACTTCGCTCCATAGACTCTTCATGATTGTCAGCCTTTACATTGTCATCAATGTCTAGCTGCCCATCATTTGCTGGAGTTGGTTCCCAGTCACCAGGGACATCTGGATTTTGGCGGCCAACACCTGACATCTCTTCCTCAAGCTGTGTCTTCTCTCTAAGAAGCCGCTCTTTAAATTTTTCTGTATCCATATAGAGGAATTTTATCAAACCTACTACTCTCGCACAATTCGATCGGTTAGGTCGATGAAGGTGTCTTTTGTTTTTGTAATAAAGAGAATGTTTGGTGTTACGAATCCATAAATTATATGAGTGTTCCCTCCAGCGTCATAGAGGATACGTGCATCAGTTGTTTCGATCTCTTCGTCGATAAAGTTTTGAATGTATGCGGGTGTTGTTGTAGAGACTACTGTTGTATCAAGCTCTCCAAATAGTGGAGCAAAGGCACTTGGCATCTCATCCTCCCAAGATAGGAGGCTCTTGAAACTTCTCTCAAAGGATGTAACAGCAAGCACAAGCACTGGCTCCTTCGCATCTCCATATACCCCAAGCATACTCTGTGGGTATACGCTTCGGGCAAGTGTTCCAGGAACAGCGTTTGTTTTTAGAAGAATGTCAGAGAATGGAATAACTTCTGATCCAGCTTCTGTTGGCGCTGAGAAAGTTACATGAGTCAGCGTGTTTGCAAATGGTGCAGGCACAGATGCTAGAAGATCCTCGAGGTCTTGTAGATCTGGTACTGCAGATGCGCTCACACGAGTTCTCTCCTCTGCAAAAACTGGTGTAACGACTCGGGTAGGAGTTGCAACTGGAGCAGTGTCTTGGTTTAGGAAGTAGAAGGCACCTGCTACAACTCCAATACCAAGTACAAGAAGTGCCACTGCAGTAACAATGATTGGTGTAGAAGTTTTCTTCTTTGCTGGTCGTCTTTTTGGCTCCGCGCTCTTTGAATCTTGCTGCTTTGCAAGAACAGAAAGAGGAGTTTCTTTTCGTTTTTTGATTCCCTTTCGAGCATCACTTGTGTATGTGCTAATTGGTGAAGGTGCTTTGAAGTCTTCAGGTTTCTTTGCAGGTTGTGGCGGTAGTGAAACTGCAGGCACAGCCTCCTCTCGAATTTCTTTTGGAGGTGCGAAAAGAGGATTATTTATTTTCTGCGGAGCTTCCTTCTGCGGAAGCACCACCTCGTTATGAACTTGAGGTTTCAGCTCTGGCATCTGAGGCTTCTCTGGAGCTGGTTCGGGCTTCGGCTCAGGTTTTGGTGCCTCAACCTTTTTCTCTTCTCGAGGTTTTACATTAGGAACAACAGCAACGCTTTCAAGTTTCTTTGGAGTCCCAACAATTGGAGCAACAGGTTTTGGTGCAGTCTCCTTTGGTAGAGACGCCTCCCCTGTTCCTCCCATAAGCCACTGCATGATTCCTCCAAGCAATGTTTGCTTTGGAGCTGAGGACTCTTCTTTGATGATCACTTGTTCTTTTTTCGGAAGTGGTTTAGAAAGCGGAGTTTTTACAGGTGCTGCTTTTGGAGCTTTTGGCTTATCAGCTGGAGGGGGCGTATTGATGATCTTGTCGAGATCTTTTTTTGTAAATGACTCAACCTTGCTGAGGTCAACAGAATCAGTTGTCTCGATTTCTTCTACGTAGTGCTTCTTCACTTCTGCTTCCATTGGCTTCTCTTCAAGAGTCACCTTTTCTTTCGGAGGTGTTACAAGCCCTTCTGGTTTTTTTGGAGCCTCAGCTTTCTGTGGTTGCGGTTGTTGTTTTTGTTTCTTCTTTTTATTTTTCTTTCCCTTCCCCTCTGTCTCAAGAGGCACCTCCATATTCTTTGAAAGCTTTGCAAGATCAGCTTGGTATGTTCGTACTACCCGCTTTGGAGTTTTGCTGGGTGTTGGTATTTGTGGTTGCTTGCTATTTTGTTCCTCCATATAAAAAAGAAGTATCGCTGTCGATACTTCTTAGTATACCCTCTCTCTTTTATTATTTTCCTCGATATCCAATAAGGAATTTCTTTGGTTCCTCTCCCATGTCGTGGAAGTCGTGAACTGCCTCCTTAAACTTTCCAGAAGAAGAGCGAGCAAAGCTCATCCCCTCTACCTGACATCCTTCATGTACTCGAAGGTACTCTACAAGAGGTACGAAGTCTCCATCCCCTGAGGCGATGATAACCGCATCAAGTTTTGGTGCCATGGTAACAGCATCGATTGCAAGACCAACGTCCCAGTCTGCTTTCTTTGCTCCTCCATAGAAAATCTGCAGGTCTTTAACCTTTGTTTCAATTCCAATCTTTTGAAGTGCGTCAAAGAATGCGCTCTCCTCTCCATTTTCTGTACTGATAACGTAGGCAACAGCTCTTACGAGTGTTCGTCCTCCTACGGCTTCCTTTAGAACGTTTGCAAAGTTAACTCGTGATTTATACAAATGTTTTGCACTGTGATAAAGGTTTTGCGTGTCGATAAATACTCCCACACGCTGTGCTGGGTGCTTAATAGCCATATTAAAATTATTTACTTACTAAAATGTACAAATGCGAGGCGTTTTGCCTCGCATTTATAGTATCACAACTAGAATCCCCTACTTCTTAAGTCCAAGCTTCTTAATAAGAGCGTTGTATCCGCGCTTATTCTTCTTTTCTAGGTACTTTAGGTGCTTTCGTCGGTCAGCTACCATCGCAAGAAGTCCACGTCGTGAGTGGTTATCCTTCTTGTTCTTCTTTAGGTGCTTAGTGAGCTCGTCAATTTTCTTACTTAAAAGAGCCACCTGTACCTCAGGAGATCCTGTATCTTCGTCGTGCCGCTTAACATCCTTTGTTGCGGTTGCCTTTTTTCGCTTGGTTAACATACTTAATGTCGCGCAACAATAGCATATGAGCCATATTTTGGCAAGGGTCTCTAGCTTTTGCCAAAAAGGTGTGATATCTTCGAAAAAGGTTGAAATGGAGGCTAAAAATGGCCTTAAAAACGCTTTTGAAAAAAAGTAAGAATGGTTGTTGGGATGCTCAAATGATCGATTATGATATTGGCGCCCAAGGATCTTCTATTCAGGAGGTGATTTCTCGGCTTGAAGTAGCTTTCGAGCTTGAAAAGAAAGAAGGCTTAGAAGATGTTCCAGCAGCTCCAGAGTGTTTTGGTAATGCTTGGGAAATGGCTTCTAGGAACGAATCTCACTCGGTTTTCGATATTCGTATTCAAGAATAGCAACTTTAGACATCCGGTTTCCCCGGATGTCTTTTCTTTGTGTCGTAAAACATTGGTATACTCTCTGTATGTCACTTGAAGAACTCAAGCGAAGATTCCTCGAATATCTTGAAATAGAGCGCGGAAGGAGCGTAAAAACAATTGAAAACTATGATCATTACCTCACCCGCTTCTTTGAGTATTCAAATATCAATAAGCCTGCACAAATAACTGAAGAAAAGGTGCGAACCTTCAGATTGTGGCTTAACAGACAGGAAGGAACCGATGGTTTCCTTAAAAGAAGGACACAAAATTACTACCTTATAGCACTCCGTGCCTTTCTAAAGTACGCACAAAAGGTTGAAATAAAGACCCTGTCCCCTGAAAAGATTGAATTAGCAAAGCTTCCGCAGCGCTCTGTTGACCTTATTACTGTTGAAGAGCTCAATCGCTTATTGAAGGCAACTGCAGGAACAGATGAAAAGGCGCTTCGGGATAAAGCAGTCTTGGAGCTTCTCTTCTCTACAGGACTGCGTGTTTCAGAGCTCTGCTCGCTCAATGCAGATATAGATCTTTCTCGAGAGGAATTCTCTGTACGTGGAAAGGGAGATAAAGTGCGTATTGTGTTTGTGTCCCCTTCTGCAAAGAAGGCTGTCATGGAGTATTTAAAGGCTCGAAAAGATATGGAGGAGCCGCTATTTGTTTCATATTCAAAGGCAGGAAAAGGCGGTGGAAGGCTCACTCCCCGCTCAGTACAGCGCTTAATTAAGCATTATGCTACTAAAGCAGGTATTACAAAGAAGGTTACACCCCACATTATTCGGCACTCATTTGCTACCGATCTATTGCAAAATGGTGCAGATATCCGCTCTGTTCAGGCACTTTTGGGCCATGCCAATATTGCTACAACTCAGGTATATACACACGTAACAGACTCGCATCTAAAGGATATCCATAAGGCGTTTCATGGGAAACAGAGGGGTTAAGAAATGAAAGTTTTATAGGTTCTTTCTACAATATTATCCCAAACAGGCCTTATTTCTGGCCATTCTTCTAAATATTCATCAGCCCACTCATCATGGTCTACTTTCCATTGCTCAATCTCTTCTTTAGTGTGGTTGAGAACCTTTATGGTTGCTCCCCCATTTAGAATATTAGTTATCTTTGCTTCAAGCTTGTCTATTACTTTTACAAAGCGTGCCTCAGGAGTATCTTTCCTTTCATATTCTTCGATAGTCTCGTGTATCCATGGGAAATTTTCTCCAAACTGATCTTTAATCCGAAGAAGTGCTGCATGTTCAGCATCATCTTTTTGTTTCTTTATCTCAGGAGTTGGCTTCTTGAATGTTGGCACATCTCCTGCGTATACTTCTACCAGATCATGCAGGAGCGCAAACTCAACTACTCTTCCCCTATTAAGTCGTGGAAGGAATGTATCTGCAAAAGCTCCTGCAGTTAAGCCAAGCATGAAGGAGTGGTCGGTATCTGATTCACGTGTAACACCATCTTCATGGCATGTCGCACGATCTGTTCTGGCAAATTCAAGAGATATCTTCCCCATTGCAATCATCTGCTCAGCCATTTTTTCAGCATCTTTCATACTTATTTTTAAAGTATACATGCTATTCTGTTACTCATGAAACTTATCTCTTGGAACGTAAATGGGCTCCGCGCAGTCTACAAACAAGGCTATTGGGAGCCATTTTTAGCGCTTAAACCGGACATATTTGGGCTTCAGGAGATAAAAGCAGAGGAAGATCAGCTTCCAGATGAAGTCAGATCTCCAAAGGGATATCATGCATATTTCAACTCTTCAAAAACACGAAAAGGATACAGTGGTGTAGCCCTCTACTCCAAAGAAGAGCCGTTTGAGGTGTTTACAGACCTTGGAATTCCAGAGTTAGACCAGGAAGGACGGCTTATTGGAGCCGAATTTAAGGATTTTTATGTATTTAATGTGTACTTCCCCAATGGTGGTGGTGGAGAAGAAAGGCTTGCGTATAAGCTAGATTTTTATGATGCATTTCTTGAGTTTGTAGAAAAAAAGCGCTCTGTTAAGCCAGTTATTTTCATGGGTGACGTAAATACAGCGCATGAAGCTATAGATCTAGCACGTCCAAAAGCAAATGAAGAGAATACAGGCTTCTTGCCTGAGGAGCGTGCGTGGGTAGATGAGGTGGTAAATGCAGGATACATAGACACATTCCGTCACTTCTTCCCTACCAAAGAAGGCGCATATAGTTATTGGGACATGAAGACAAGAGCACGAGACAGGAATGTTGGATGGCGTATTGATTACGTCTTTGCAAGTCGAGAGTTACACAAGAAACTAAAGTCTGCAGATATCCACACAAATGTTTTTGGGTCAGATCACTGCCCTATTTCCCTCATTTTGTCCTAAAGGACACTTATCCCCAGGGATGTCCTTTACGTGTCCTTTATAGGAGCTATACTCAATATCAGACGGGACTGATCTTTATTGGTTCTTTAAAAATTCAAACAATTCAATATTAATGCCGGGTGTGTATGTCCGCATCAATTTCAAAGGGTCTCCCTGACCCACCTGCCGAGCAATGACATCACGAAGGCATCCATTGAATTGAAAAACCGTGCTTGTTTCGCATATTTTTCTCCCAACAACAAACAATTAGCTCACGCGCTCAAAAATCTCAAATCATTTTAAGTTGTTCTTTCTTCACTGCGAAACCATTAGGCGCGGTTTTTTTATACCTTTTAAACAAAAACCCCGTAAATACGGGGTTTAGTTACACATAAAACATGTTTCACGTGATACTTTTGTTCTACGTGTAACTAGTTTACGTGATGTTTTGAACGAATATCTTTAATTGCTTGCTCTTCTTCTTCTTGAATTCTTCGTTTTCCAGCTTCTGCAAGTTTCTTGAGCTCCATCATTTCCATTTTATTTAGCTCAATAGCGCGCTTTTCTAGGAGTTCAGCGGTATTTAGGGAAGGGTCCTCAAGAACTTCTTCAAATAGGGCATGGAGTAGATATCCAATCTTTGGCCCTGGTTTCATCTGTAACAGTTCCATAAGGCGCTGGCCATCGACTTTAAGCATCTTTACTGAAATAGGGTCACGAAGTGCTTCTTCTACGTATGATTTGTACTTCCTAAAGCGGAAAGGCTGCTCTTTAGGGCGCCCAGTACCGACACGATCACAAATACGCAGGTTTAATAGGTCCCAAATGTTCTCTTCGCCAACATTTCGAATCATGCGTCGTACAGCCGATAGGGTAATCTCATCTGGATCTGAGAAAAACATGTGCCAGCGCACTAGTTTTGTAACTCTCTCAATTGTTTTCTTAGGGAACTTAAGGTCTGTAAGTGCTTTCTTGGTTACACGTGCACCAACAACCTCATGTCCATGGAAAGTGTAATCTCCTTTCTCTTTGTCAAAGCGACGTGTCTCTGGTTTTGAGACATCGTGGAAGAGTCCAGCAAGACGGATTTCCCATTCCCAGTCTTTGTCAGCTCCATGCTGCATAGTACGGATAAGGTGCTCAAACACATCGTATTTGTGTGCCTGATTTTGCTCAATGCCAATTCCGCGCTCCAAATCCGGTGCAATATAGGGAATAAGACCAAGTTTTTGAGACATGATAATGGCTGTCATTGGCTCTTTTGACTTAAGAATTCTAATGAATTCGTCTCGAATACGTTCTTTTGAAATGTGGCTTAGCTTAGCCGCATTTTTAGAGATTGCTGCTGCTGTTTCACCGTCTAGTGCAAAAGAAAGTTCAGCTGATAGGCGAATAGCACGCATCATACGAAGCGCATCTTCATTAAAGCGCTCATCTGCGTCACCTACAGTCTTAAGGACTTTGGCTTTTATGTCTTCTTGTCCTTTATAAAGGTCAACAAACTGTCCTTTAGATGGATCATACGCAATTGCATTAACAGTGAAGTCTCTTCGAGACAAATCATCTTCAAGAGAGACTCCAAAAGATACTTTGTCTGGTCGTCTACTGTCCGAATATCCTTCCTCTGATCGATAGGGAGTTACTTCAATCACTTTAAGTGACTCTTCTTCGGTCTCGAGTGTAACCCCAACTGTTCCAAAGTCATTATTGTAGAAGCTTTGGTCAGGGAAGAAGGAAGTAATCTCCTCTGGTCCTGCATCTGTGGTTATGTCCCAGTCTTTGGGAACTCTTCCAATAAGAAGGTCGCGCGTGCATCCTCCAACAAGATAGGCATCAAACCCATTTCCTTGGATTGTAGCCACTACGTATTGCACCTCTTTTGGAATAGAGAATTTCATATCTGTAGAGTAATACACAATGAGTGTTTTAGGAACTCATTATGCATTGAACCTAGTATATTATATACATATTATGATAAACAGGGTTCGAGAAAAAAAGAAGGCGATGAGGTTGCGCAAAAAAGGATATACCTATAATGAAATCCTAAAAGAGGTAAATGTTGCAAAAAGCAGCCTGTCTTTGTGGTTGAAAGACATGCCCCTTACCAAACAAGAGAAAGATATTCTCAGGAAGAGAAAGGATGCAAATATTTCAAGAGGGAGAATACGTGCTGGTGCAGCACATCATTTGGCACGGTTGGAACGAGATAAAATCCTTTTCCAGGAAGCAAAGGAAGAGTTTGAAAGATTTAAATATGACCCACTCTTTCAAATGGGGGTTGGTTTATATTGGGCAGAGGGCGCAAAAAGAAATGACAGGTTTGCTTTTGCAAACTCTGATCCAGACATGATTAACGTTATGATCAGGTGGATAGAGGAGTATTTGGGGTTGGAGCGGAGGGATATTTTTGTGCGCTTATTCATACATAAGCCGTATAGGGAAGAGAATTGTGAAGGTTTTTGGTCAGAAAAAATAGGAGTTGATCTTAGTCACTTTAAAAAGACTGTTTATAAGCCAACAGGTCTAGGAATTAAAAAACGGCCATCGTATAAAGGTTGTTTACGTATTGAGTTAGGAAAAGTAAACTATCTTCGCAAGGTAAAATTTTGGCAGCAGTTACTCATCATGCACTACCAAAAAAGATAATTTCGTGTATTATCAGCATACTTTGCACCTGTAGCTCAAAGGATAGAGCATCTGTCTTCGGAACAGAGGGTTGGGGGTTCGAGTCCCTCCGGGTGCACAAAAATTACAAAAGAAAGGTGTGCGTATATATTGCGCGCACTTTTCTTTTATTATCGAAGGTTGCGTGGTGCTCAACAGGCACTAGTTCTTTGTATGAATTACTTACCGCAACGTCATTTCCTAGGTAAATGCCAACATGCTCGTGCATCTCATCACCTGCTTGGGCAGTTGCTTTCCATATAAGAATAGCTCCAGGTATCATCTCCTCAGATTTGCTCCAGCCGCTTTGCATAAGGTCTTTTTCAAGTCCTGAGACAGTAGCGTGAGGGGTTTTAACAAGATCAAATATCTTTAATAGGGTAGAGACAAAGTATGCACAAGAGACATCGCCTCCTTTTAGAATATTTACTTCCTCTCCATCAACTTCTGCTAAGAGTGTTTGAAAGATTTTTGAGCCAGGGCTATTTTTTGCCATGGCAAGGTAGGTTTCTTTGAGGAGGAGCTTCATATGTTGAGTATACGACACATAAAGACATGTTCCCAATAGTGTGGACAACTGTGTGAATAGTGGGGATAAAGGACATGTCTTTATGTCCAATACAGAATAAAAATCCTTTATTTAAGCCAAATAACTAATTGGACAGTTGTTCACAAATAAAGGACTAAAGGGCAGTTAATAAAGTGGATATAGCGGAATATCTAGAGTGTGATACTATTCCGGCACAACATTCGGGGTGTAGTATAGTGGTAGTACGCATCGTTTGGGACGATGTAGTTCGAGTTCGATTCTCGGCTCCCCGACAAAGTTTTATACGCTAATTTCTTAATATATGGATCTAGCAATGGACGCAGTTTATTTCGGTAATACGGTTATGCAGTACCTTGAGGCAGCAGGACTCTTTGCTGTTTCGTTTGCAGTATTTGGAGCTCTTCAGATGTTTGTTGTTGGTCGCCTTGCAGCTCTTGCAAAGGAAAGCGCCACAACAATTGATGATGCAGCAATTCGGATTGTAAAAAGTATCCGCCCAGGCTTCTATGCATACATTGCGCTCTTCTTGGGGTATCAGAGGCTCGCATTTCCTGAGATTGTAGACTCTATTGCAGGAGGTATCTTGGTTATTTGGGTAGCATACCAAGTTGTTGTTGCTCTTCAGATCCTTATCGACTACATAATCTCTCGTTGGCAGAGTGAAGATGATGTAGCAACAACATCTGCATATAGTTTTCTTGCAGGGATCATCAAAGTGATACTTTGGGTGCTTGCATTTATCTTCGTACTCTCAAACTTTGGGGTAAACATCACTGCCTTTATCGCAGGAATTGGAATTGGAGGTATTGCAATTGCATTTGCACTTCAAAATATTCTTGCAGATCTCTTCTCGTCATTTGCAATTTACTTCGATAAGCCATTTGTTATTGGAGACACTATCAAGGTAGGGAAGTACATAGGAACAGTAGAGAAGGTTGGAATCAAAACAACACGAATTAAGTCACTCCAGGGAGAAGAGATTGTATTTTCAAATCAAAATCTAACAAGTGAGAGTATTCAGAACTTTGGAAAGATGGAAGAGCGTCGAACAACATTCCAATTTGGAATTTTGTACGAAACTCCTATGGAGAAAGTACGTGCAGTACCAATGTTGGTTGAAGGAATCTTCAAAAACCTCAAAGGTGTTCGACTTGATCGAGTGCACTTCAAGAATCTAGGGGACTCAGCGCTAGTATTTGAAGTTACATACTTCTCAGAGGATCCAGACTACACACTTACGCTGGACATTCAGCAAGAAATTAACTTCTCATTAATGGAGCACTTCCAAAAAGAGAAGATTGAGTTTGCGTATCCTACGCAAGTTATCTATCAGAAGAAGGGGTAGGGATAATTAGTTGGTATTCGTCTTCGTATAAAATATCCGAAGGTTTTTGGTCTAATATTTCTACCTCTGTTTCCCCAGAGGTTACAGATTCCTGCCATTTAAAAAGGCCAGAGTCTTGGTATTTATTCCAACCATACTCAGTCCAGTAAGAAATAGCTCCAGGGAATTGAGATCCTTTTTTAGGCAGCCAAGAACCATCAGGTTTGTTCTTGCGAAGATTAGAATCTTTTGGACAGTCTCTATCTACTGCTTCGTAGATTCCAGTTCCGTTTGTAGTAACTCTATAGAATTTCATATTTTAAATCTCTCCCAAGACAGTCAGAAGCAATTCAGTTAATTGCGGTGCAACATTTGCTGTGAAGTTTTCATACTCAGGTGTGATATTTCCTGTCGCAAAGGCTCCAAAGTTAGCTGAATGCTGAATGGCAAAGCTTCGAGCAATATGTCCGGTGCTAATGGCTCTTAGGTCTCTCTCTTGCGTATTTTCTTCAAGAGAGCTGGTAACTACAAGGCCAAGCAAACTCCCGTCTGAGCGCACTACAGCACCTCCTGAAGCTCCTTGCTGTGCTAGGGGCACACCTCCAAGAGAGAGTACGTCAGGTGTTGTCTGTAAGAAGGTGAATACATCCTCAACAATCCCTGCTGCAGAGATTTGTACAAGGTTTCGTCTAATTGCATCAGCACTTAAGAAGCTTGCGGGGTACCCTGCGCTAATAACAACATCTCCAACTGCTGCCTCGTCAAATGTCATGGGAATGTAAGGGAAAGACTCTGGCATCTCTCCAAATTCAGATGGTCCTGTAACGGCAAGGAGGGCAAAGTCATCTTTTCCTGTTCCAACTGGATTCTCTTGGATGATTGCTTCCTTATTGTCGACAACCCAAAGAGGGGAGATGTATGCAAGTTCTGCTTTGTATGCAGGAGTTGCAGGAGATCCTGTTCGGATAGTGCAAGAGATCGCATCCTTTGATGGGTAGTCTTTCAGAAGAAGCGTTTGTGCAATGTGCGCATTGGTCAAAATGGTTCCTGATGGATCGATAATAATTCCAGATCCTGAAATTGATCCAACAGGAGAGATAGGATCTGCGATGCACAAAATATTAACGAGTGCTTTTTGCACTTGGGCGTTTACCACCTCCAAATCTTTTGGAATGTAGCTTGGTGCAGGTGGTGTAATTTCTTCTTTTGGAATCGGTGCTGCAACAGGGGTTGCTTCTGCTGGTTCCTGTACAACAGGAACTTCAATTTTTGGCTCCTCAACAACCTCTTCCTCAACTACTGCAGGAGGTGTGCTTGTGGGAAGGGAAGGGGCAGGTTCAAATGTATTCTCAACAATTTCTACAGGAACAAAGTTTGTCTCTTCAAGAGTAAGTTCTACCGGCTCATTTGTTTGAATAAAAAGAAAGAATCCAGCAGCAAAAAATAATCCACCAGTTACAGATGCCAGAAGTGTTGGAAGCTTTATAAAGCCTTGCATATAAGCGTACAGTACCAAAAATTTGACCCTCCACAAATTTTCTTGTCTAGGGTAGACGGAGGTCTTTCCTGTGCTATACTCGTGCGCAGTGCTTGGCTCAACGCCAGGCTTTCATTATTAGTCTAGTGTATATATACATATGGACGAGAACACACCTATGGACGCACCTGAGGCACCAGCAATGGCACCTGAGGGAGCAGAGGAGGCACCAGCAGCAGAGGAGGCACCAGCAATGGACGCACCTGCAGCTGAGGAAGGAGCAGAGGAGGCAGCTGAGTAATCAGTTTCTCTCATAAGAAAACCCACCGACCTGGTGGGTTTTCTTATGCAAAAATTATGCTATATTAGCTTCCACTGCGGGTATAGTTTAGTGGTAGAATATCTGCCTTCCAAGCAGAGGACGGGAGTTCGATTCCCCCTACCCGCACCAAGAATACAAAAAAGACCCTGTTGGGGTCTTTTTTGTTACCTAGGTATATAAGAGAGTTTTTATCCCTTCACCGCGTCCTTTAGAGCTTTCGCTGCTCGGAACTTTGGTACCCGCATTGCAGGAATCTGAATAGATTCTCCTGTTCGTGGGTTTCGTCCTGTACGAGCTGCTCGCATCTTAGCTTCAAAAATTCCAAGTCCTGCGATTGATACTTCCTCACCTGCTTTAAGTGAGTTTACGATTGTGTCGATAACAGTATCTACTGCTCGCTCAGAATCAGCCTTTGTTCCACCAAGTGTTTCGTGAACACGTGCGATAACATCTGCTTTATTCATGTCTTACTTTCATTACTTTTAAATGATCCCGGAAGGCATCTAGCTAAAAGTATACCTATAAAGCCATATGGAGCGCAATACCCTCAATTTAACGGGCAAATTCAACCACTCGATTCTCTCGAATGATGTTCACCTTAATTTCTCCAGGATATCGAATGTCGTGCTGCACCTTTGTTGCGATATCTCGAGCCAATTTATGCATCTCAACATCCTTTACCTTTCCAGGATTTACAAAGACACGCACTTCACGCCCTGCTTCAATGGCATAACACTTTTCTACGCCAGGGAATTCCTTTGCAATACGCTCAAGGTCCTCAAGGCGCTTCAGGTAGTTCTCTACGGTATCTCTTCGAGCCCCTGGTCTTCCAGCTGAGATAGCATCTGCAACCTGTACGATGATAGATTCAGGCGTTTCATACGGGTGCTCCTCATGGTGTGACTGCATTGCCTTAACCACAGCCTCATCAACGTTGTATTTTTGAAGAATCCTTCGTCCAATCTCTACATGCGTACCTTGTACGGCATGATCTACTGCCTTTCCAATGTCGTGTAGGAGTGCACCAGAGCGCGCAACAGAGACATCAGCCCCTACTTCCTCTGCTAGCATTCCGGCAATGTGTGCCATTTCAACAGAGTGTTGCAGGATATTTTGCCCATAACTTGTACGGAAGTGTAGTCGTCCAAGGAGCTTGGTAAGTTCGGTAGAGATATTGTGAACTCCTGCCTGATATGCCGCTTCCTCTCCCTTTTGTTTGATTGTATCTTCAATTTCTTGCTTTGCTTTTGCCACTGCCTCCTCAATTTTTGCAGGTTGGATACGTCCATCTGCGAGAAGTTTTTCAAGAGCTATGCGTGCAGTGTGCCTTCTAATTGGATCAAAAGAAGAAATAGTAATGTGCTCAGGTGTGTCATCGATAATAATATCGACACCAGCTGCTCGCTCGAAGGCTCGAATGTTTCGTCCTTCCTTTCCAATAATCTTTCCTTTTGTTTCATCATTAGGAAGAGGGAATTGGAAGCTCATCACATCAGCATTTACTGCATTTCCAAGTCTATGGATAGCAGTGGTGATAATGTTTTGTGCCTTTGCTTCTAATTCATCTCTTGAAACAGTTTCAAGACGTTGCAGGCGAAGCATAAGAGCTTCTTCATGGTCTTTTTCAATATCTTTAAGGAGTAGTTCTCGTGCTTCTTCAGCTGAGAGATCTCCTGCTTGTTCCAATTGTTTCTCTCGTTCCTCCTTAAGCTCTTTCACCTCGTCCTCTCTTCGCTCAAGTGTTGTCTCTTCACGCTTGAGGCGATCTCCTTCTTTATCAAGATCAACCTGGCGCTCATCCAAGATCTCTTCACGCTTAATAAGTCGCTGCTCTTTCTCTCGCACCTCGTCTTCACGTATGCGAACGTCTTTAAGCTTCTCTTGCTCAGTTTTTTCAGCCTCCTCTTCAGCTTTGTCGGTGATTCGGCTAGCTTTTTCCTTAGCCTCAAGAAGCCGCTGCTTAATTTCAAGCTCAAGCGACCCGCTGTGACCTAATGCCACAAGCCAACGAAAGGCATATCCTAAAAGGATTCCAAATACACCCGACAGGGCGATTAATACAAATACTAATTTTAACGACATATTTTTTACTTCTTTCTACCGTTTCAGGAAGAAAGGTTTATTACTAGGGTATGTATGTACTCTACCTGAAATAAGGAGCAGGTTCTATTGACTGAGGCCGACCTAAATGGCACTGTGTTTATAGAAAGGGAGACAAAAATGAAAAAAGTTTTTTTGGTAGCAGCAAGCTTGTTGCTCTTTGGCTTTACTCAGGCTGAAGATGACACCGAGGCCTCAGGGCAAGAGTGTCGCGCAGGCTTCCTGATTCTCGAGGAAAAGATTTTCACTGGTTGCCAGATCTCTGCAAACGAGTACTGGTATATCGATTATGAGCTGCAGAGTCATGTTACTGGCCCTCTTGCTGTCGTGGACATTGTCTATCCTGGGGATGAAGAATTTTCGCGCCTTGAATCACTCATGAATCTTGGCCGATATGAAGGCCTTCTCATGGCAATTCCAGGTATACAGGCAGCAGCGCAAATGGGTCGCAGGATCGGTCAGGCAGAAGGCTATGCAGCTGGACACCATGATGCTCTGCAGCA
>DFOU01000003.1:0-558 GCA_002376865.1 Patescibacteria group bacterium UBA3533
GAGGAGGCAAAGGAACGAGCAGCGTTGCTGCGTGAGACGATAAATAAATATCGAAGTCTTTATCATGAGAAGGATGAGTCTCCGATTTCTCCTGAGGCACTTGACTCTCTCAAGCATGAGTTATCTGAACTTGAAGAAAAGTTTCCAGAGCTTAAAGAAGCTGACTCGCCAACACAAAAAATTGCGGGGAAAGTTCTTGAATCTTTCCAAAAGATAAAACATGAAATCCCACAATGGTCTTTTAATGATGCATTTACAGAAGATGAAATAAGAGCATTTGATGAGAGAGTAAAGCGAGGGCTTGAAGAGATTCCAACTTACACATGTGAGCTCAAGATTGATGGACTCAAGATTGTTTTAACGTACAAGAAAGGAAAGCTTGTAACTGCAGCTACGAGGGGGGATGGAAGTGTAGGAGAAGACGTAACACACAATATAAATACAATAAAAACCATTCCGCAGGAACTAACTCGTCCCATCGACTGTATTGTTGAAGGAGAGATTTGGATGGGAAAGAAAGGATTTGATGCTCTTAATAAAAAAAGAGAGAAAGAAGGA
>DFOU01000003.1:884-2957 GCA_002376865.1 Patescibacteria group bacterium UBA3533
TTGCAAATCCAAGAAATGCAGCTGCAGGATCTATTAGACAGCTTGACTCAAATGTTGCAGCCCAGCGCCCATTAGACATTTTTGTATATGATCTAGCACGTGGTGAGGAGGGAATTCCAAAAACTCAGGAAGAAGAGATCACGTACTTAAAAGAGCTTGGATTTAAAACAAACCCACACTTTAAGGGAATGAAAACAATTGAAGAGGTCATTGCCTACTGGAAGAAGTGGCAGGAGAAATCTGAAAAAGAAGATTACCTTGTTGATGGAATTGTGGTGAAGGTAAATGAGAGAAGTCTTCAGGAGATTTTGGGATATACAGGAAAGGGGCCTCGTTATGCTATTGCCTTTAAGTTTCCAGCTGAGCAGGTAACAACAGTTATCAGGGACATAACTCTCCAGGTTGGAAGGACAGGAGTGTTAACTCCCGTGGCTCACATGGACCCAGTTGCTGTTGCAGGAACGATAGTCGCAAGAGCAACGCTACACAATGAGGATTTTATTAAAGAGAAAGACATTCGAATTGGAGATACGGTAATTATTCAAAAGGCAGGAGATATTATTCCTGAGATTGTTTCTGTTTTGGATGAATTTCGTACAGGAAAAGAAAAGAAATATTCTTTCCCAAAGAAGACGCCGCTTTGTGGAGGAGATGGAAGTGTGGAACGTGTACCAGGAGAGGCAGCATACAGATGTGTTGAACTTGGAAGTTTTGAGCAGCAAGCCAGAAGGCTCGCGCACTTTGCAGGGAAGCATGCGCTTGATATTGATGGTCTTGGGCAGAAGAAGATAGAGCTTCTTATGCGCCACGAGCTTATATCTGATGCTGCTGATATTTTTGAGTTAACTGTTGATGAAGTAGAGGAGCTTCCGGGAATGAAAGAAAAGTCTGCACAGAATTTAATTGATGCAATTAATGAGAGGAAGAGTGTCCCATTTGAGAGATTGCTTGTTGGACTTTCTATTCCTCATGTAGGAGAGGAGACAGCAATACTGCTTGCTCGGCATTTTGAGTCTATGCACGACTTGCTTGCAGCAGAGAATCTCTCATCTATCTATGGGCTTGGAGATGTTGTTGAGGAAGAAATCATAACGTTCTTAAAAAATACTGAAGAGAGAAAGCAGGTTGATCGATTACTGAATCATGTCTCATTAGCCAATTCATATTATGGGGGAGGAAGTGGAGTATTCTCTCTAAAAACTTTTGTTCTTACTGGCACACTAACTTCCATGACTCGTGATGCGGCAAAGCAAGAGATCCGTGCGCGCGGTGGTTCAATTGGTAGTTCAGTGTCAAAAAAGACTGATTTTGTGGTTGTGGGAGAGAATCCAGGAAGTAAAAAAGATGAGGCTCAGTCGCTTAGTATAGCCATTTTATCTGAAGAGGAATTTAAAGAAATGCTCTAACGTGCTAGCATAGCGCCATATGGTAGATAAAGGAGACGTAGAAAAACTCGCAGAGCTTGCCCGAATTAATGTTTCGCAGGAAGAGACAGAGACTTTAGCAAAGGAAATGTCTGACATTGTAGATTTTGTATCTCAGGTACAGGAGATCTCAGGAGATGCAAAACCTGTAATTGAGCACAAAAACATTATGCGAGAGGATGGAGAGCCGCATGAAGGTGGTGTCTTTACCGATGATCTCCTTAAAACTGCAGCAACTGCAAAAGGGAAGAATATTGTAGTTCCTAAAATTATTTCAAATGACTAGCATAAGTGACATTCGAGCAAAGCTTCTCTCAAAAGAATTCTCAGTTGAGGAGGTTGTAAATGCTGCACTGCAAAATGCTAAGGCAAAAGAATCATATGGAGCATTCCTTGAGTTGTATGATGATACAAAAGAGCAGATTGAATATGCTCAGAAGCTTCTAGATGAGAAGGGAGAAGAGGCTCCAGCGCTCTGTGGAATTCCCGTTGCTGTAAAGGACAATATGCTCGTGAAGGGTCATGTTGCAACATCTGCGTCAAAGATTCTTGATGGGTATGTGGCACCGTATGACGCTACTGTTATTGCAAAGCTAAAGGAGCAAGGAGCAATACTTGTTGGGCGAACAAATATGGATGAGTTTGCTAT
>DFOU01000003.1:3258-14358 GCA_002376865.1 Patescibacteria group bacterium UBA3533
AATATGGATGAGTTTGCTATGGGTTCTTCAACAGAGCACTCTGCATATCAGAAGACATTAAATCCAGTGGATGATACTCGAGTGCCAGGAGGAAGCTCTGGTGGATCAGCTGCAGCAGTTGGTCTTGATATTGTGCCTGTTGCACTTGGGTCAGACACTGGAGGGTCTATCAGGCAGCCTGCAAGTTTTTGTGGAATTGTAGGACTTAAGCCAACGTATGGAGCAGTTTCTCGATATGGACTTATGGCAATGGGATCATCACTTGATCAGATTGGGCCATTAACCACAAATGTAGAAGACGCAAAAATTGTTTTCGATGCAATAAAAGGACTTGATCCAAAAGATTCAACTTCACAAGCTGGGAAAGAAGTAGAAACTTCAAAGAAGATGAAGATTGGAGTACCACGAGAGCTTATGAAGGAAGGAGTTGATGAGGATGTGCTTCTCCATTTTGAAAACTCACTAAAGAAGTTAGAGGAACAAGGACATGAGATTGTTGATGTGAAGTTTGAAACTGCAAAGTATGGAATCCCTGTGTACTACATTGTTATGCCTGCTGAGGCTTCAACAAACCTAGCTCGTTATGACGGAGTTCGATTTGGGCCGCGAGTAGAAGGAAAAGATTTCAACGAATCATTTAGCAAAACTCGAACAGAAGGATTTGGAGAAGAGGTGCGTAGACGTATTCTGCTTGGAACATATGTACTTTCATCTGGATATATTGATGCGTACTATAATTCTGCAGAGCGTGCTCGGGAGGTAATGCGGGCAGAACTTCGAGAGATTTTTGAAAAAGTTGATGTTCTTGCAACACCAAGTACCGCAACACCAGCATTTAAATTTGGAGAGAAGAGTGACCCTCTTGCGATGTATGCGCAAGACATCTTTACCGTTCCTGCGAACCTAACAGGAAACCCTGGAATTTCAGTACCGATGGGAGAAGTAGATCGAGATGGAACAAAATTGCCTGTGGGTATTCAGTTTGTGGCACCACACTTTGGTGAAGAGCGATTGTTTACAATTGGAAGCGATGTAACCGGAGAAGAGTATACTAAGTAGGTAATGCAGAACTACTTAAATGTAGAGTACATATTTTATTTGATCTATAGCTTCCTTGTAAATGGAGGTAATCTTGTGGGTCAGGAGGAATTCTTTGCAAGTGAATTCTATAGACAACTTGTAACAATTTGGAATGTATTTACATTTGTTGCTACGTTCGTAACCCTTATCCTCCTTACAATCTTTATCTACTCAGCATATAGACTATGGCAGGTTCGCAAAGCAGACGATAAATTCTTTGAAGATGCTGTTATCGTTCCTGATGAAGAGTATGAAGTTGAGCAAGGTAGGTGGAAAAAGATTGAGGCACTCTATGATCGTGGCGGGGAGTCAAACTGGCGACAGGCAATTCTAGAGGCAGACATTATGCTCGACGATATGCTAACGGTGCAGGGGTATGGTGGAGATACAGTTGGAGAAAAACTAAAAGCTGTTGAGCCTTCTGATTTTTCTACGCTTCAATATGCGTGGGCAGCACACAAAGTGCGTAATGAGATTGCACATAAGGGGCAAGAATTTGTTCTAACAGAGCGAGAAGCCCGTCAGGCAATGAGGTGGTTTGAACAAGTATTTGACGAGTTCCATTTTGATTAGTATTGAAAAATAGCCCATTTTTGGTATAGTTGTCGCCACACCGCGGGATGGAGGAGTGGTACCTCGGGAGGCTCATAACCTCCAGACTCCGGTTCGAATCCGGATCCCGCAACAAGTTAAAACAAAAACCCGCATATGCGGGTTTTTGTTTTGGAGAAAGACTCTTTTATACAAGGAATCCCATGTATGCAAGATATGCTCCCAAAAGAATAGCAATAATGCTCCATCCTGTAGCCGCTTGCTTTGAAACCATTTTCTTTGCAATTCCCATGATGAATCCATGAGGTAGCAGCATAAGCGCAAGCCCCTCTACAAGTGCAATCCATCCAAATAGAGAGATGATAATCTCTGCGGCTGAATCCCAGACATTGTGGTTAAGCACAAGTAGAAGTCCAAGCAGAAGTGCTAATGCACCATCAAAGTAGGGTAGAAGATAGCTTCGTGTCATCTCTGCCATAGCTTTTTGCATTCGCTCTGCATAGAAAAGCCCTGAAAGACCAGCAACAAGAAGATAAATTCCAATTATTTGAGTTAGAAGAAGTGTTAAATCCATATAAGTGTTCGTAGGCAATTAGGATAAAACCTACATATCTATATGGTAGCAGACAAATATAAGCACTTTTATATGGGTGTATATATGAGAAAATTATGCTAATATCGCCACACTTGTCGGGGTAGCTCAGTTGGTTAGAGCGCAGCACTCATAAAGCTGAGGTCGTGGGTTCAATTCCCACCCTCGACACACGATTAAACCCTTGCCGTAACAGGAAAAAACCGGTAAGGTATGGCAACTGCAGTGCAGTTTGTACTGCGGGCGTAGCTCAACTGGTTAGAGCACTCGCCTGTCACGCGAGAGGTTGCGAGTTCGAGTCTCGTCGCTCGCGCAGAGCGCAAAAGAATCCCGAAAGGGGTTCTTTTTGCATAAAAATGTAAAAGGCGCTTCCGAATTCTCGGAAGCGCCTTATCGTTACCAACCGCCGATTGCCTTCACTTTATCGACGAGCGGTCCTTCGAAGAGCACATCTTTTGGGCTCAGACCGGCTTCACCAGCAAGGAATTTACGATAAGTTTTCGGAACAACAAACCCCGTCATCTCAATAGGTTGGCAGCACCAGCTTTGATGAAAAGATTTGCTGGTATCATCCCAGCCGTGTTCTTGCGCAAGCTTACGGTACTCTTCTAGTGATCTGAAAAATGCGAGACCTCCTCGTTCAAGCCCTTCACCTCCATGGTAGAAGTTCCGGGAAACGAAAAGGGTTACTTTTTTGTACAATTTAGACATTTCTGCCTCCTTGTAATTCCCGATCAAAGCCTCGGGATCTGGCTCTGGCTACACAATGCAATATATTAAATATATTGTCAATAATTGTTTAATTAAACTAGTAAATGTGCTTTGATAAACTGATATGAAGAAAGTGGTAACAATTGGGGGAGGAACAGGAAGTTTCAACCTCCTGTCTGGACTTAAGCACTACGATCTTGATCTTACCTCTATTGTTACAACGTTCGACTCAGGAGGAAGTACGGGAGTACTTCGGGATGAATTCGGGACCTTGCCCGGAGGAGATGTAAGAAGGGCCCTTGTGGCACTTGCTCCAGATCGTGGAGATCAATTCTTGCGTGAACTCTTCCAAGTTCGCTTTGAATCTCCTGGTTCAAGTCTGCACAATCACAGCTTTGGAAATCTTTTTCTTCTTGCCGCAGAGCGCGTAACAAAAAATAAGGTAGAAGGAATAAAAGAAATTACAAAGCTCTTTTCAATAAAAGGGAGGGTACTTCCAGTTTCTCTAGATGATGCACATCTTTGTGTTGGTCTTGAGAGTGGAGAGGTGATAAAAGAAGAGGCAAATATTGATAATCCAGAGCATGATGGAAGTGTAAAAATAACAAAAGCGTGGCTTGAGCCAGAAGCTACTCTAAATAAAGAAGCAAAGGAAGCAATAAAAGAAGCAGACTATATTATCTTTGGGCCAGGAGATCTCTATACCTCAATCATTGCAAATGTGCTTGTTGATGGATTTAAGGATGCTATTAAAGAAAGTAATGCAAAACTTATTTTTGTAGCAAATATTATGAGCAAGTGGGGAGAGACTCACGGCATGGGAGTGCATGAGTATGCAAAAACACTGCTTTCGTATATTGGAAAAGAAAAATTTGATGTAGCTTTTGTAAATGAAGGAGAGCTAGAAAAAGATCTTCTTAATCGCTATAAAGAACAAAATAAAGAGATGCTTGCTTTGATTCCAGAAGAAATAGAAAAGTATGCACGAAAAACTGTAGTAAAAAACTTTATGAGCCATGCGGATGTTGCCAGGCACAATTCAGAAAAGACAGCAGAAGCAATAGTAGAATATATACAATCATGAAGCTTTGGGTAACAGATTTAGATAATACGCTGTGTGACACAGATGTGCTTGAGGGAGATGAAAATAAAATAGGAGAACTTGAGCTTTTCCCTGATGCTGCAAAGGTTTTCAAAGTGCTTGTGGCACAAAGCATTCCTATTGTTGTTCTAACAAAAGGAGATTTTGTATATCAACGATCTAAGATTCATCAAATTGGACTAACTGAAGTTATCGACAATATGTATGTGGCAGAGTCTAATGCAGAAAAAGTAATCTATTTTAAAAAAATATTAGAAGAGTATGGAACTTCGGTAGAAGAGGTTGTGATGATAGGAGATAGAAGAGATAGTGAAGTTGCTCTTGGAAAAGAATTTGGCGCAAAAACCATTTGGTTTAGGCACGGAAAATATAATGAAGAGGGAGAAGCGCCTGAAGGAGTTCATGTTGTAGAAAGTTATGAAGAAGTGCTAGAGCTCATTCCGGAACTTTGATACTATCTTGTAACTTCGCCACCGTAGCTCAGTTGGTTAGAGCGCATCCATGGTAAGGATGAGGTCCGCGGTTCAATTCCGCGCGGTGGCTCTAATTTGTTATACTCAAGAAAATGGATCGCGTAAAAGAAATAGAAGAGGCAATATTAGAGCCTTCTTTTTGGAATGATAGTGCCAAAGCACAGGCAATGATTAAAGAGCTGCAAGAGCTAAAAGATCAGGCAGATGGTGTTGGGAAATATGACCGTGGAGGAGCGGTACTCTCAGTTCTTGCAGGAGCAGGGGGAGATGATGCAGAAGATTTTGCAGGAATGCTTCTTCGTATGTATCAGTCATATGCGGGTAATAAAGGCTGGGATGTATTTACTATTGATACAACACCAAATGAGTTAGATGGGTATCGAAATGCAACGATAGAAATATCTGGAAAAAATGTATACGGAGCGCTCAAACATGAGATTGGTGTGCACAGGCTTGTAAGACTTTCTCCATTTAATGCAGCAGGAAAAAGACAGACATCCTTTGCTCTTATTGAGGTGCTTCCTGTTATTAAGGAAAATGCAGAACTTTCTATTCCGTCAGATGATATTGAACTATCTTTTGCACGAAGCGGGGGAGCAGGAGGACAAAATGTGAATAAGAGAGAAACAGCTGTACGGATAACACACATCCCCACAGGTATTTCAGTACATGCTTCAAATGAGAGATCTCAGCAGGCAAATAGAGAAAAAGCCATGACGCTCCTTCGAGGAAAGCTTGCAAAAAAGATGGAAGAAGAACAAAAGAGCGAGCTTCGCGATCTCTCTACTGCAAAAGACACCTCTATTGAGTGGGGGAATCAGATACGCTCATACGTATTACATCCATATAAATTAGTAAAAGACCATAGAACTGATCTTGAAATTCGTGACCCAGAGAAAGTTCTTGGAGGAGACCTGGATAGTTTTATAGACGCAATGAAGGAGAGGCAGTAGAATAGAGGAAAACAGCCATGATCTATTTTGATAAGGTAACGAAAAAATACGGCAAAGGTGCCACTGCCGTAGAAGATATTACGCTCTCTATTGGACCTAAAGAGTTTGTTTCTATTGTGGGGCAGTCAGGAGCTGGAAAAACAACACTCCTTCGCATGCTTTTGGCAGAAGAGTCTCCAAGTGAAGGAAGTGTTTTCTTTGAGTCTACTTGTGTAAATGAACTTCCTCGGGGGGAGCTGCATAATTATCGAAAGCGAATGGGTACAGTGTTCCAGGATTTCCGTTTGATAGATAATAAAACTACATACGAAAATATTGCTTTTGCTATGGAAGCAGCAGGGAGAACTGACGCAGAGATTGCATCTGATGTGCCTCACATTCTTGATCTTGTAGGTCTTGGAGACAAAGGGAATCACTTCCCGCATGAACTCTCTGGTGGAGAGAGACAGCGTGTTGCCATTGGTCGCGCAATCATTAATCAGCCTGATGTTATTATTGCTGATGAGCCAACAGGAAATCTAGATCCAATTAATACGCATGAAATCATGCAGATCTTGGAGAAGATTAATGAGCTTGGTACTACTGTCATTCTTACAACACACAATAAGGGAGTTGTAGATGCAGTAGGGCGTCGAGTGATCACTATGGAGAATGGAAAGATCGTTCGAGATGATAAGCAGGGAAGGTATATTTTGTAATTATGTTTCTTACAAACCTAAAACGAATTTGCAAAGCAGGACTCACAAGCTTTTTCCGTAATAGCTTTATTTCATTTGCGACAGTTTTGATTATGACCGTGACCCTTATGATCATTGGGTCAGTTATGTTCATGAGCGCCACCCTTACGAACGTGCTTGATCAAGTGCGAGATAAAGTGGATGTGAATGTGTATTTTGTAGTGGATGCTCCAGAGATTGAAATCCTTGAGTTTAAAGACCAGGTAGAAGACCTTCCTGAGGTCTCATATGTGACATATACAACAAGAGAAGACGCTCTGGCGCAGTTTAGAGAGCGGCATAAGGATGACCAGCTAACACTTCAGGCTCTCGATGAGCTTGGAGAGAATCCGCTTGGTGCTTCTCTTGCTATTAAAGCAGTAGAGCCATCGCAGTATGAGAGCATTGCAGCATTTCTAGATACAGACCCAGTGCTTGGAGCAGGAGGAGTTTCAATTATTGATGATGTTAATTATTTCCAAAATAAGATTGTTATCGAGCGACTCAATGGTATTACCGATGCAGTAGAGAGAATTGGAATACTTCTTGCCCTTGTTTTTATTGCTGCCTCAATCATTATTGCCTTTAATACTATCCGTCTTGCTATCTACTCAGCACGAGAGGAGATTAAAGTTATGCGTCTTGTAGGAGCTTCAAATATGTATGTACGTGGACCATTCATTATCGAAGGTGTTCTCTATGGAGTTGCTGCAACAATCATTACAATTATTTTCTTCTATCCGGTTACATTCTATTTTGCCGAATATACACAAGAATGGCTTGGGGGAGTAAATCTATTTGAGTATTACACTTCAAACTTTGGCTTTATCTTTATGATGTTGCTTGCAGCAGGAGTAGTACTTGGTGTTATTTCAAGTTTCCTTGCAGTACAGAAATATCTTAAGTCTTAGTTGACAGTTTCCTGTTTCAGGAATATCTTCAGACTAGGAGCAATTAAGCTCAATAGCCAGGGAGGAAGAAAGTGTCCTTATCTACAGAAGAAAAGGCGTGCTATTCGGTGAATATCGATGAGCGCGGACAAGTTCAGGCTGACTGGGAGCACAACAATCTTCCTGGTTGGAGTGTTTCAGAGAAAGTCGGTTGTCGCTGGGAAGGCGGGAATCTCACCCAAGAAGGGTATGAGGCAATTCTCACGCATTTCCGTCTTACGGAAATGAGCGCCGAACTTCCCATGGAGAAGGTTCAAGGAATGTCTCCTTCTGATCTACATGCCCGTCGGGCTGAGTATGAGAAGGGACATAAAGTAAATGAGCCTAACTGGGATCCCCGAAGCCAAAGAAGAGGGTTCGAAAGTGTCCCTGCTTCCCAGGTCGTATGATCTACTCAAGGCACATCGCAAATGATGTGTCTTTTTGTTTGAAATATATTGGTTTTTAGACTATCCTACGGGAACTTGCCTGGTCGTCTAACGGTAGGACGTTGGTTTCTGGTACCAAAAATCGGGGTTCGATTCCCTGCCGGGCAGCACGCACGCGGAAATCGCGCATCACCACTCTTGTGTGGATAGCGCGGATATCAATAAGTTTTCCACGAATGCTCCAATCCACCACAGCCCGCTGCATGTTCGACAGGGTACTGCAATTGAGATACCGATTGCCATCATTTCATAGTGATTGAGGATGTCAGCTCGCCTGTCTAGCTTGGCAAAGCGAGTACAATCTGGCATTCATAAGACCAACAATCGTTTCGGCCACTGAGACGGCAGGGTAAGTTTTGCATCTCGAAGTCCGCAGATTTGAACGCCTGCGAGTACATTGGAGTGTCCGCGAGGGAATGACGAGACACCTGTGTGCGGGAAGGCAATCGACATGAAAGTGCCGGGAACGCCCGGTTCGGTGCGTGCCGCAGCTGCGGCACGCAAGGCTAAACGCGCGCGAGGTTTATTTGCAATAAAAACAAGGATTTGATACCTTGTTGAAAGATGATTGGGGGCCACGAAAGCCCCCAATCGAGATGACCATTACTGGAAGATCCAAGTCAGGGTCGACTGGACGATCACCGTAATTCCAGCACAGATAATCAGTGCTGCGAATTGCTCCGGCGGCAAAATCATAGCCGCAGTGAGGACTAGCGCTGCTAGCCAGGCGATCGGGTCACATAGGGAGTGACGATGTATTTGCATCGTAACCTCTATAATTTGAAGTTGGGCCAGGTGGTATTTGAGCGTGGAACTCCACCACCTGGCGCTACGGGCCACCCCTCTCGGGGTGGCCTTCTTCTTTACGTTAGCCAGTGTCCACTTTTGTCCTCCATGGTTGCAACCGAACTCGGTCAAAATCTCGAGGTTGATGAAAAGTTATCATCCCTCGGTTTCGAAAAGGTTTCGTTAACCCATGCTCGTCCGCGGGCAATAAAAATGCCCGCGCGAGGGCGAGCTTCAGGGTTGATCCTGCTGTCTCAGAATTTTGGATGAGCGGAGATCGCTCTAGCGGGTCTCGCAGATGTCCAGGGGGCCAGTTTTGTTTCTTTTTATACTGCGACATTGCGGAGTCTTTTTTCTCGAGTGCCAGATCATTGTCGGGGCTAGGGAAACGAACACAGGCTTGTGATGCTTGGATGACAGATTTATTTCAGAAATATAAAATAACCACAGGTCGCAGCGCTCTGTATTTTCCCACAACGACTGTCTGTGAATCATTCACTCACAACATTCCGTATACGGACGTTTTGGCATCCTTACACCAGCTGACTTAGCGCCCGGGGTAATACCCCGAGCATTATTTATATGACGCCTTCCTTCGAGCCTCTCACGCGCCATTATCATTGGCGGCATCCGGATCTGGCTTATTCAAAGTTCGAATAATGGCATTGAACGGGCAGCAAATGATATGATGTGTGTTATGCGAATGATCATTCTTGCTGGAATTATTGTGGCCGCGTTGATTGGAGGATATTTTTTCCTGAATCAATCGGACCGATCATTAACTATGAGGGACAACAGTGTGCGAGATTCTCTGCTTGGTGAATGGTCATTGTATTTAGATTGCCCAAATACTGTCCTAAGTTTTGAACAAGATAATAATGTGTCGCTGATTGACTGCGATGAAGATGGCGAAACCCTACCTAACGAAGAAGGAACATATATGATAAACGACAGAGACATTTTAACGAGTTTTCCGGGAGCTGGCGAAATGAATTTCACGTTAGTAGATCGGGAAGGTGAACAGCGCTTGAGGTTGTTTCGGTTTGATCAGGAGTTCCTCTTTTTCAAGTTTCAGCGCTAATATAAAGGATTATAAAAGTTCCAACATTGTCCCAGACAGTCAGCATGAACAACAATCGAGAATTTAAAAAGGCTATCTCACTTGTATTTCGAAATGGCGATAAGGTTCTTGTATTAAAACGTTCTCCAAATAAAGAGAGTTTCCCAAATGCGTGGTCAATTCCGTCTACATATATTCATGAGAATGAGACGCCATCTGAGGCAGGAGGTCGACTTGTAAAAAGAAAATTAAATCTAGGAGGAGTGGCTCTTTCAAGTCAGCCACTTGGTATATCAAGTATTGTAGATCGAGGAGCTTACGACTTTCAGATGGCAGATTTTGAAGTTGAAAGCTATGACGGTGAAATTGTTTTTAGTCCAGATGAGTATACAGAAATGAAATGGGTTACTCCACATGAGCTAAAAGAACTTATTGATATTGAGAATGGTGGAGAAATGGGAGAGTGTACTCGAACATTTCTGAAATCAGAAAATATAATCTAACTATTCAAAAGTTCGAATAATGGAACTGAACGGACAGCAAAGAAGTTTGGTATACTTTCTGCAATGAATATTGCTAAAAAGGTCCTAATAGAGTTTGCGCAGAAAGCGGACATTCAATTTAATGGAGATAGAGCTTGGGATATACAGGTTCATGATGAGCGTTTCTATGGACGTGTTTTAAAAGGAGGTTCACTAGCGCTTGGTGAATCGTATATGGATGGATGGTGGGATTGTGATGACCTCAACGAACTTATTTACAGAATATTGAAATCAAATATTCATAAAGAGACAAACAAACGACCTCTCGTAAGTATTTTAGGAAATACGTTTATGAATCTACAGTCAAAAGCGCGTGCACCAAAAGTTGCAGAAGATCACTATGATCTAGGAAATGATCTATATGAAGCAATGCTTGGGAAGGGGATGGTGTATACCTGCGCTGTATGGGATGGGGTAGATAATCTAGATGACGCACAAGAGCAGAAGATGGACCTGCTTTGTAAAAAGATGAAGTTAAAGAAGGGAGATCATATTCTCGATATTGGATTTGGTTTTGGAGGCCTTGCAAAGCATGCGGCAGAGAACTATGGAGCAAAAGTTACGGGCATAACTCAAGCAAAAGAACAAAAGAAAAAAGCAGAAGAGGTAACAAAAGGTCTAAATGTAGATTTCAAGTTGATGGACTATAGGGACTTAACAGGAACATTTGATCACGTAGTTTCTGTCGAGATGTTTGAGGCTGTAGGATATAAAAATTTTAGAACCTTTATGCAAAAAGTTCATGACGTACTTAGTGATGATGGTTTGTTTGTGCTTCAAACTATTGGAGAAAATAACACAAATAAGCTTGGAGAACCTTGGCTTGATAAGTACATTTTCCCAAATGGAATGCTTCCTTCAGTACAACAGATAGGAGAGTCCATTGATGACCTTTTTGTGTTGGAAGATTGGTATAGCTTTGGTGCAGATTATGAACCAACACTGAAAGCTTGGTTTGAGAACTTTGATGCCGCATGGCCAAAACTTAAAGATAAATATGGGGAGCGATTCTACAGAATGTGGAAGTATTATTTAGAGACGATGCAGGGCTCATCAAGAGCACGATTTATACAAGATTGGCAAATTGTTTTGTCTAAAAATGGTGTGCCTGGTGGATATAAAAGAATTTAGAACTACGTAATTAACTACGTAGTT
>DFOU01000003.1:14669-25968 GCA_002376865.1 Patescibacteria group bacterium UBA3533
AACTACGTAGTTAATTACGTAGTTGTATGATACACTCTCATCATATGGCACGAAGAGAACTAGAAAAACGGCACATACGTGCACTTACTAAAATTGCAGGTGGAGCAAGTTATAGCGTAACGCTTCCTATTGATGCGGTGCGTAAATTTAAGTGGCGAGATCGACAGAAGCTTGTTGTTGAAGTAGATGAGAAGCGAAAGAGGCTTGTTATAAAAGACTGGAAGAAATAGTCTATGGGGGAGCTTGTTTACTCAGATACAGCAAAAAATCTCCCACTAGGGAATTATCGACACTATAAAGGTGGCGAGTATGAAGTGCTTTTTGTTGGGAGGCACTCTGAGACTCTTGAGGAGCTTGTTATCTATCAAGACAGAAATAATAGAGAGCTTGTTTGGGCGAGACCCCTATCAATGTTTATTGAAAATGAAGGGGATCAGCCTCGATTTGCGAAAGAGGATTAATTTCTATAGGATTAGTTAATATGAAAAAGTACGTAGGACTTGTATGGGCAGCAGTTATTCTAGCGTTTGTTGGACTTACCAATACCTTTTATTTGGTGCAAGCGCACACAACAGGAACACCTTTAAATTGTAGTTTGTTAGATGGATGTAATGCAGTAGCTGCAAGTCCATACTCTACAGTGCTTGGGGTGCCACTTGCCTCGTGGGGAGTGCTTTTCTACTTTGGTATTTTTGTACTTGCAGCAACCATGCTTATGGTGCGGGCACGAACTCTCTCTCATTTCTTTGTATTTGGAACAGCAGTTGGGTTTTTGTTCTCTCTGTACTTTACGTACCTACAATTCTTCGTAATTGAAGCAGTGTGCATGTACTGCATGTTCTCAGCAATTCTTTCAACCCTTCTTCTTATTGTTGCTCTCTTTATTATTCGTATTCCCAAAGAGTCTCCTCGGTATACAGATCTTATCCCACCAATGATGCGAAAAGAGGAGGGCTAGAAATGATATAATCGCTATATATGGTGTTTAATTTCATTGCGCACTTGCGCACAATCAACGATTCAGACAAAACAAAGGCAGTGGACCTTTTAATTCGTGAGAGTACAGGGGATTTCGACTTCTTCTTCTTTATTGTACTTTCCGTACTCATGGCAACACTTGGGCTTATTGCTAATAACCCAGCGATTGTGATTGGGTCAATGCTTCTAGCTCCAATCCTTTTCCCAATTCTTTCTATTTCTCTTTCAATAATTATGTCTGATGGACCAATTATTGCTCGGTCTATTGCAACCTTCCTTAAGGCATCAGCTGCCGCAATCTTTACTGCAGCTGCCGCAACACTTATCTTCGCGCCGTTTGCACCTATTACAAGTGAAATCCTTCTTCGAACAGAACCATCTCTTATTTATGTTGGTGTTGCTATCGTGGCAGGTCTTGCTGTCTCATACTCACTAGCGCAACCTGCGCTTTCTGCAACACTTCCCGGAATTGCGGTGTCTGTGGCGCTTATTCCACCGCTTGCAACAATTGGTATTGGAGTAGCAAATCTTGATATAGCAGTTATCTCAGGAGCATTCACGCTTTATCTCGTGAACGTTCTAGGAATTGTATTCTCTAGCATGCTTATCTTTGCGCTCATGAATTTGTACACAAAACGAAAGGTTGCTGAAAAGGTGGTGCAAAAAGAAGAGAAGCGTCTTGAGGAAGCGAAGGAAATCCAGAAAAATGGAGCCAAAGAAGCTTAAAGAGCGAAAGGTAAGAGCTGGAAAGCTTATAAAAAAACTCAAAAGTCTTTTCCCAAAGGCAGAAATGATGCTCAATTATTCAAATAATTGGGAGCTTGTTGTTGCTGTTGCACTCTCTGCGCAATGCACTGACAAGATGGTGAACAAGGTAACCGAAAAGCTTTTTAAGAAGTACAAGAAACTTGATGATTATGTAAATGCAGACATTCGAGAGTTTGAACAAGATATTAAGTCAACGGGGTTTTATAAAATGAAAGCCAAGAATGTTTTGGCCGGCGCAAAGGTTGTAAAAGAAGAGTTTGGAGGAAAAATTCCTAAGACAATAGAAGAGATGATAAAGATACCTGGTGTTGGAAGAAAAACAGCAAATGTTGTTTTAGGAAATGCATACGGAATTGTAGAGGGGATTGCAGTTGATACGCATGTAAAGAGATTTTCTATACGATTTGATCTAACAGATAATAAAACTCCAGAGAAAATAGAACAGGATCTAATGGAAATAATTCCAAAGAAAGATTGGTTTAATTTTACGTATCTTGCTATTGAATATGGAAGGCATATTGCTCCTGCAAGGAAGTACGATACTGCAGAAGATCCGCTCATAAAGATTTATCCAAAAGCTGCAGAGGGTTGGCATAGGGGTTGACGCTCTGTGCTTGGTGGTGTATCTTCCTGTCAGACCCCAGCCTTGAATCTTTCCAGGCGTAGCTTCTCGGAGGATGTGAGTTGACGCTAATCTTGAGAGTCGTGCTTCCGCACACATTTCTAGAAAAGCGTTGAGGTGTTGTCTGGTTGAGAACTCTCCGGTTCCTTTAAGGACAGCCCGCATCGAAGCGTAATACAAAATCCTGGCGAAAGCCTATAGGCTGGGGTCGCACGTTCTTTCAAGTCGTCACTTTGTGGCGGCTTTTTTATTTGCTATACTCAGCGCAATGAAGAAACTACTCACACGAAGTAAAACAAACAAAGTATTTGCAGGAGTGTTTGGAGGTATCGGAGAGTACCTAGATATGGATCCTGTTATCTTTCGATTCGGATACATGATGGTGACTATCTTTACTGGTATCTTCCCAGGACTCATCGCATATTTCCTCGGACTATTTATTGTTCCTGCTGCAGATGGATCAAAAGAAGTTTAAAAAGCTTGTCTGGAGTTTTTATAAAAAAGAAGGAAGAGATCTTCCTTGGAGAAATACAACAAATCCATATCGTATTTGGGTGTCTGAGATAATGCTGCAGCAGACACAGGTTGCGCGCGTGCTTCCCAAATACAAGGAGTTTCTAAAGAAATTTAAGACAATTAAAGAACTTTCAAATGCGCCGCTCTCTGAGGTGCTCTCATGTTGGCAGGGGCTTGGGTACAATAGGCGAGCTAAGCTTTTGCATCTTGGAGCAAAATATATTGTTAAAGAATATAAAGGAATCTTTCCAAGAGAAAATCTAGAGAGTATTCCAGGCATTGGTCCATATACAGAATCTGCAATACAGGCGTTTGCATTTAATATTCCAAATCCATGTATCGAGACAAACATACGAACTGTCTACACGCATCACTTCTTTAAAGACAAGTCTGGAGTTTCTGACAAAGAAATATTTCCAATAATTGAGCAAACGTTAGATAAAAAGAATCCTCGAGAATGGTATTGGGCGCTTATGGATTATGGGGCACACTTAAAAACATCCGGTGTGCGTATAAACAAGAAGAGTAAACATTACAATAAGCAAAGTGTCTTTAAAGGATCCGATAGGGAGGTTCGAGGAGCTATTATTCGAGCTCTTACACAAAAGAAACCTATAAAAGATCTTTTCCCAGACAGGAAGGAGCAGGTAGAGAAGCAAATAAAAAACCTTCTCAAGGAAGGATTTATACAAAAGAAGGGGAGAGGGTACGTACTCAGCTCTTAACGAGTATCTTTAATAAAGAAGGCAAGGGGAATTCCAAGAAGACATAGTCCTCCAAGAACAATAAAGAGGCTTTGGAGTGATACAAATATAAGGGCAAAACTTCCAATAAGTGGTCCAACAAGAGCGCCTAAGGGTCGTAGCATTCTAAAGAGTCCGATACTGTTTAAGTCATTTCCATCAACATGCTTAAAGAAGTATGTTTCTGTTGTAATTTCAGCCATAGCGCCTCCCACACGAGTAAGAATAAGAATAGAGATCAGGAAGAGCGTAATGGCAGGAATGGTAATGAAACTAAGCATTGCCATGGCAATTCCCATAATGGTAAATCCTCCCATCATAATCTCACGCTCTCCAAACCATTTATCTGCCGCAAAACCAAGAGGAAATTCTAAGAATATATATGGGAGCAACATAACGCTAAATACCCACCCAAGGTCACTCCAAAGAATTCCAAGTTCAGTGTGAAGGTATAGAGGAATATAAATCGCTACCCATGAGAAAAATAGAAGCATTACAAAGTGCGCACTTGCTCCAAGGAAAATATCCTTTGAATTAAGAAGGCACTTCAAGGTACTTTTAAATGAAAGCGTCGCTTCTTCTTTGTGCTTCCCGCCCTTGATAAGGGTTGCAAGCAAAAGCATGAACGGCAAAAGAGTTGCGGCAGCTAGTGCAAAGATTTTGTTATATTCATCTGAATCTCCAAGAATGTATCCAATCGCAAGTGGAGAGAGTACAAGAGCTATATTTGAAATAGTAATAAAGAAACCACGAATATTTCCAGTGTTTCCTTCGCTTCGCGTTGCTTGTTCTAGGAAAATATCAAAAGCGTATCCAATAAGAGCAGGGAGCGCTGCAAGTAATACAACAAGACCAATGGTGATTTCAACTGAAGGAGACTGTATAAGTGCGAGAAGTACAAGGAACTGCACAAGGCTTAAGCCTTGTGCAAATCGCTTAAGAGAAACAAATTTCAACGCATAAGGAAGGAGAAGAAATCCAAGGAAAGAAAGTACTGCAGCTGCAGAGAACACTAGCCCAACTTCAGCTTCACCCATGAATTGGGCCAAGTAGGGAGCCAAAATGAACACTGTAAGGAAATAGTGTAGCGCTCCAAAGAAGTTGGTTATCGTAATACCTCGAGTCTGCTTTAGCATTTACGCACATAATAGCATGTACATATAAACAAAAACCCCAGCTATTGCTGGGGTTTTTGTAACTTATACTCCGATCAGTACAGGTATAACAATTGGTGTCTTGTTTGTCTTTTGGAAGAGGTACGTTTCAAGTGTGTTGGTTAGTTCCTTCTTCACAATATCTAGGTCGATAGGGTGCATGCCTTGTGTGGTGTCCTCAACACTCTTCTTGATAAGAATGCGAGCATGCTGGAAGAGCTCCTGATTCTCTCGGATATATACAAATCCTCGAGAAATAATGTCTGGAGACTTTCGTAGTTTTCCAGTCTTTAGTTGCACTGTTGCAATGATCACGAAGATTCCATCCTTTGAAAGCATTTGTCGGTCTCGGATAACAACTTCCTGCATATCTCCAATTCCGATTCCATCAACAAGAAGTGGGGCAGCAGGCACCTTTTGCTTGTGGATGTGAAGCTTTTCTCCCTTGATAATATCAATCACGGTTCCATTATCTGGAATGATGATGTTCTCCTTAGGGAATCCAGATTGCTCAACAGCACGGGCGTGAAGTCGAAGCATTGTGTGGTATCCGTATCCTGGCATAAAGAATGTAGGGTGAACCTGCTTATTAATCCACACAAGCTCCCCAGTGTTTCCGTGTCCCGTTGAGTGCACATCACTTGTTCGGTAGTGAAGAAGGTTAATATCATGCCTGTATAGATTGTCCTTCAGCTTCTGAACAGAAACTTCGTTTCCTGGAATAACAGAAGATGAGAAAACAATAGTGTCTCTTGGAGTAAGCTTTACGAACTTGTGCTTACCAGTTGCGATGCGCATAAGAGCAGCAAACTTCTCTCCCTGAGCTCCTGTGGCAATGATGATGATCTTGTCTGGTGGATACTTATCAATATCTCCTGAAGGAATAATCACATCCTTTCCAATGTTTAGAAGATTCACGTGGTTTGCGATCTCCACGTTTGTTTTGATACTTCGTCCTTCAAGAACCACTTTCTTTCCAAGCTTCTCAGACATTTCAAGAATCTTCACCATTCGCTCAAACTGTGAGGCAAAGGTTCCAATAATAAGACGTCCTTTTACTGTCTTAATAATATCTTCAATAGTCTGGTGCACCTTTGTTTCAGGCATTGAGAATCCATCACGCTCAGCGTTTGTTGAGTCTCCCATGAAGAAGATGTTCTTGTCTTTTCCAAGCTCTCCCCATGTTTTCTCCTCAATAGGAGCTGGCTTTCCATCAACATGGTCAAGCTTAAGGTCTCCTGAGATAACCAGGTTTCCATGTGGAGATTCAATTGATACTCCCATTGAATCAGGAATAGAGTGAGTTACGGGGAAGAACTTTACAAAAGTGTTTCCAATTTTGATTCGATCTCCAACCTTCACTTCCTGAATATCAAGCTTTGGTGCATCAGGATACTCTTCCTGTCGCTTCTTGATCATCACAGATGTTAGATTCTGTGTGTAGATTGTTGGGTTTCCAATACGTCCCATCATGAAGGGAACTCCTCCAATGTGGTCAAGGTGACCGTGCGTAATAAGTGCACCTCTAATTCGATCTACATTTTTCTCCAAGTACTTTGTATTTGGAAGAACGTAGTCAATTCCAGGAGCATGCTCTTCTGATACGAACTGGAATCCAACATCCAAAATAAAGATGTCTCCATTTACATCAATAGCAGTACAGTTTCGTCCTACTTCCTCAACTCCTCCAAGAGGTATAACTCGAGCTGTATCTTTATCTGGAGCTTCTGGATAGTACTCATCTTCACGACGAGCAATAATTGGTGCATCTCGACGCATCTCCATACGAGCGTTTCGCTTGCTGCGAACCGTTCTATTTCCACCTGGAGTAGTTGGTGGTCCTCCGTGAATTTTTGGACGAGGCTTTCTTGGTCCTCCTGGTCCTCGCTTGTGTGGTCCTGGCTTTTTCCCTGGACCTGGTCTTTTCTGTTCCATGTCTATTTTCTAAATTTTATTAATTAATCCCGTACTAAAAATGGCCAAACCTTTTCGGTTTCTCTGTACCACGTATGTACATTGCTAAAGCGGTCACTTGCTGTTGTCAGCGGTGGAAGTGATACACCGTTTAGGTTTTGAGGAATGAGATATGTCATCTGTGGAGCGTGGGTGAAGATTGCAGGAATATCTGCATCCACCTCATCAAGAAACTCCTCTAGATGTTCTTCTCTTTCTTCCATATCGTGTGTCTCACGCAAATGTTCAAGTGCATCATCTGCATCTACATTTGCGTATAGTGCCACGTTAAGACCCGGATCATTACGCTGGCTTGAATGCCAAAATGCGTAAAGATCTGGAACCCGACCTAGCACCATACCAAAGAGCAATCCTTGGTAATTTCGTGGACGAATAACTCCCTGACTTAGCTCACCCGTATCATAGAGCTCAAGGTTTGTGGGCACTCCAATTGCCTCAAAACTTTGCTTTATGATCTGTGCTGTTTGCGCAAGTTCAGGAATATTGCTTGTGCGGAGAGTAATTCGAATACTGTCATTCTTTTTCTCCCACACTCGATTCTCAACACTAAATTCCCAGCCGTTGCGCTCAAGCACATCAATTGCCTCTTCAATAGGATTTTCAACTGTGGTAGCTGGAATTCCTGGAAGAGGGGACGTAAGAGGTGTTCCGTAGCCAGAAAGTACCGTATCGATAATCTTTTGTCTATCAAGAGATGTTGAAAGTGCTTTTCGCACCACAATACTTGAAAGTACCTCATTCTCATTTTGATTCAGGAATACTCCAAATACTCGCAGGTATGGCCCTGTTACAACCTTAAGGTCCTTTGGAAGGTTCTCTGGAATAAGTGAGTGTGCGCTTTCTACCTCTCCTCGAGCAAGAGCTTTCTGGAGCGAGCTCTCATTTCCATAAAACTTTAGAGAGATGTTGTTGATGTAGGGCTTCCCAAGTGCATATTCATCAAAAGCTCGGAGATTGTACTCTTTTAGAATTCCTGAGTTATTCCTCTGCACATTCGTAACTTTATATGGACCTGCCCCAATTGGCTCCACAACAAATTGTGAGAATGGGAACTCTTCGCTCGGTACATCTTTCCAAATATGCTTTGGGATAATCCCAAGCGTTGCATTCTCAAGGAATGGGGCATATGGCTCAGTTAGGGTAAATGAGACAGATCGAATATCGAGTACTTCTGTCCTTACGCCAAGCCAGTTAGCAAGTTTTGGGCTTTTAATAAGAGGATCTTGTAGTTTTGAAACGGTAAAGGCAATGTCTTCTGCAGTTACAGGCTCTCCGTCATGGAAAGTTGCAGTTTCTTTAATAATAAAAGTATATGTTAGGCCGTCCTCTGAAAGCGTGTAGCTCTCTGCAAGTTCAGGAATAAGGTTTCCTTCCTTGTCTACTCCCATAAGTCCTGCAAAGGTAAGTTCTACAAGGTCTCGGTCTGTATCAGAGAGGGCAAGGAGTGGATTTACAAATCGTGGAGATCCTACAACTCCTTCAGTCAGTGATCCTCCGTGTGCTGGTACTACCTCAACAATTTGATCCCGTAGCTCACCAAGTGCAAAAATAGCACCAAGACCCATGAGTCCCGCTAGCATCCAAAAAATAACCTTGTCTCCATGTGAGAGAGAGTGAAGGACTGAAGTTGCTTTTTGAGTGAAAGGAATTGTTCGTTCCTTTGTAAGAGTGTCGCGAAGACGTCGCGCGTCCATAGAATTTATTTAATCAATAGTGCAACTAGTGCTGATAATACGAAAAGAATAGCGAGAATAATTGTCGCTCGGAATAGCACTTTTTCAATTCCTCGTCGCTTATAGAAGGTAGATGAGAAATTGTCAGTACCAAAAGCCCCTCCAATGCTTGCACCGCGCTGTTGCAGCAAGATGCTCACAATAAGGAGGATAGAGAGAATGATCTGCGCGTAAGGCAGGATATTAGCTACTGCTTCCATCGTTAGCATCAAGATACCATGAGATGAGAGGTTTGCAAGAGGAGTGGCGGTTGACAGCAGTTGTGAAAATAAGTACCTTCAGGGAAGAAATTCACCCAAATAAAGGAGGGTAACATGCGCTTCTTAGAAGAGGTGTTTTACTGGCTCTTTTACTGTCTCGCAGTAGTGCTTCTTATTATCTTTTTTATAATTTTAGTTCCTACTTCCATAGTCTGGGTTCCAGTTTTTGTTGGACTTGTTCTTCGGTGGGGAACAAAACTTTCTTTCTTCATGCAAACAAAGTTTGGCTGCTGGCTTACCTTCGAAGACTTAGAGCAAAGCTCTGGTGTTCGTGGCAAGTGTTTGGAGTGGGCACTAAGTTCGATTGGTGGCACGGGAAAGAAAAGCTCAGTCATAAGGCGGATTAGGCCTGAGATGCTGGACGAGGTGCTAGAAAACCTTGGTGAAGAAAGAGTAAGGGAGTTGGAAGAGGAGGAGTTCTGGTTTTCCTCTTTAAAGGACAATACAGAAATTTGGGAATTTTCCCTTATTAGAAAAAGTGGCGGGAGACGGAAATTTCTCCCAAAAACGGTTTTTACTAAGTGGAAACCACAGCATGCCTAAAGCCTCGGAAACATTAGTTTCCGAGGCTTTTCTTGACCCCCAAAACTTTCTTGACGTACCTTTGAAAACAGAAGAAAAGGAGAAGGCAAATGCGCGTACTTCTTATTGAAGATGACCAGAAGTTTTCTGATGCACTGCAGCTTCACCTCAAAGCAGAAGGTTTCAATGTATATGCAACCAACTGTGGGGATGAGGGCTTAGATCTCGGGAAATTATATGATTACGACATAATTGTTCTCGACTCTTGTTTGCGTGATACCTCTGGGCGTGATACCTCTGGGCTAGATGTCCTTAAGAGTTTGCGTGCCGCGAATATTGCAACGCCAGTTTTGATATTGGCCGGAAATGTTGACCCTGTAACTGCGGCCCACTATCTCAATGCTGGGGCCGATGATTATGTTGTAAAATCTTGTGATCAGAGTGAGCTTGTTGCTCGCATTCGGGCTATCATTCGGCGCTCAAAAGGTCACGGGGCCTCAATTATAGCCGTTGGGAATGTGCAGATTGATCTTGGTAAAAGAGTGGCAACTGCTCAAGGTGAAAGAGTTAACTTAACTTGTAAAGAATATGGAGTTCTTGAGCTACTACTCTTGCACAAAGGAGAGACTGTAACTAGACAAATGTTCTTGGACAACTTGTATGATGGAGAAAATGAACCTGATGGAAAAGTCTTCGAAGTTTTCATTTCTAAGCTCCGCAAGAAGCTTGAGGGGGATAATGGTCGGGAACATCACATCACAACAGTTCGAGGAAGAGGGTACAGCATGTCTGACCCAGAGCCTGAAGATACTGTTGCTTCTGTTACTCCAGAAGAAATTGCATGCCTGTTGTCTTCTGAAGCATAAGACAACCCCCGGAACTCATTTGAGTTCCGGGGGTTTTGTTTACGCCAGGACGAGCTGTTTGCCTCCTTCGAAGGAAAAGCGAACAGCCAGAATGTTGGAGAGCATCATGGCGCCGACACCGGCGATGATAGCTTCCTCTGTCATTTCGAGGGCCATGCCACCGATGAAGGTGAGGCCGACCAGAAGAGCAATCATGGTAATGACTGAGGTCGCCATGGCAGTTTCGCCTGGATTGCTGTCTCGGCGAAAATTTTTCTTGAAGATGAATGCGATTATCCCGCCAATGCCCATGCTTGCGCAGAAGGCAGTGAGGAAGAGCGCGCCAAAGAATGTGAAGCGCTCGAAAGCTTCATGATTTGCAGAAGCAGCTTCTGCAAAAAGGTAGTTGCCGAGGGCAAGGTAGGAAACTCCGATTGCACCGAAGCAAAAGATGATTCCTACGAAGAAAATAACGATTCTCATTTTCATTCTCCTGTGTGGCTGTAAAGATCAACGTTATATATATTATACCACCTAAATATACATACTGTCAATATAGCTCCTAAATCAAACCTTGGTACAATACCCGCATATGACAACACTATATGTAGTACTAGGAGTAGCCGCAGTTATTATTCTTTGGGTAATTGGAACCTTTAATAAGCTTGTTTCTTTGGTAAATAGAGGGAAAGAAGCGTGGGCAGATATTGATGTGCAACTTAAGCGTCGATATGACCTTATCCCCAATCTTGTAGAAACAGTAAAGGGATATGCGGCACACGAGAAATCTGTGTTTGAGGAGGTAACAAAGGCTCGAAGTGCTGCAATGCAGGCAGATGGAGCAGCAGAGCAAGGAGCAGCTGAGAATATGCTTAGTGGAGCACTAAAGTCTCTATTTGCAGTATCTGAGGCGTACCCAGACCTTAAAGCAAATGAGAACTTCCTTAATCTTCAGAATGAGCTAACTGACACTGAGAATAAGATTCAGGCCGCAAGACGTTTTTACAATACTGTGGTACGAGACTTGAATACTGCTCTTGAAGTATTCCCAACAAATATGATTGCTGGAATTCTTGGATTTTCTCCACGAGAGTTCTTTGAGCTAGAGGAAGAGGCAGCAAAGGATCCTGTAAAGGTTTCTATCTAATTGAAAAAGGGCGCACTGAAATGATAGTGCGCCCCCT
>DFOU01000003.1:26354-37048 GCA_002376865.1 Patescibacteria group bacterium UBA3533
TAGACAGCGGGATCCATACAACCCTCCTTCTAAAGAACGATCAAAGTATAATATCACACCATGGCATCACTGTATAGTCAACAAAGCAAAAATGTGTACAAAACGTGGATGTTAATGATCACGTTTGCTTTGGTGGTGATTGGTATCGGATGGTTCTTCTCATACTACTATGATGCGCAATACCTTCTCTTTATTGCAGTTGCTTTTGCTCTCTTTATGAATGTAGGAAGCTTCTGGTTCTCAGATAAGATTGCTCTTTCTATGAATGGTGCAAAGAAAGTAACTCGAGAAGAGTATTTTGACCTTTGGAATATTACAGAAAACCTTTCAATTGCAGCTGGGCTCCCAATGCCAAGGCTTTATATTATTGAAGATTCCGCTCCTAATGCTTTTGCTACAGGAAGAGATGAGAAGCATGCAGTTGTTGCAGTTACAACAGGACTTGTCTCTATGCTTGAGAAAAATGAGCTTGAAGGGGTAATAGCTCACGAACTCTCTCATATAAAAAACAAAGACATGCTTGTTATGACCGTAACGGTTGTACTTCTTGGATTTATTACAATCCTTGCTGATATGTTTATGCGAATGACATTCTATGGAGGAATGAAAGGTAATGATCGAGGAGGTAACAATGCAATTGCTATTGCGGGAATTGTATTTGCGATCCTGGCTCCTATTGCAGCACAGTTAATTCATCTAGCAGTTTCTAGGAAGAGAGAGTTTCTGGCTGACGCTTCAGCTGGACTTATGACCCGGTATCCTGAGGGGTTAGCATCTGCACTTGAAAAGATTGGAGGGCACAAAGCTCCTATGAAGCGAGCAAATAATGCAACAGCTCATCTTTTTATTAGCAATCCATTTGGATCTGCAAAAGCAGGGAAGCATATGGCAAAGCTATTCTCTACACATCCACCAATTGAAGAGAGAGTGAAAGCATTACGGGGATAACTTATCTCTTTTGGTGAGATGGTTTTGTATAATTAAACACAGGTTTAAGCAGCAGAAGGAGGTCTCTCAAAATGTCCTGCAACTCTAGCTGTGAAGGGAAGGTGATCCAGTCGTAGGAGACCTGTGAAGGTCCCCCCGTATCAGGAGGCGAAAGGTAGATAGGTAAAAAAGCTTATCCAACCATCGCCTCCGCCTTGTTTTCTATCATTGGAATCTTTTTGTTCATGGAATATACTAAAACCATGAAAGGATACGTACTTAATATAGAGGAGGCAACACTTCAAAATACTGACTATAGGCAGGTGCTTTATACGACGAAAAATAGTCAATTGGTACTAATGGCAATTGAGTCTGGAGACGAGATTGGAGAGGAGGTTCACGACCTTGATCAGTTTATTCGTTTTGAACAAGGCTCTGGGAGAGTTGTGATTGATGGAGTAGAGCATGATGTTGAAGATGATTTTGCAGTAGTGATTCCTGCTGGTGCATCTCATAATGTTTTAAATACAGGAGAGGAGGTCATGAAGCTTTACTCTGTCTATACTCCACCAGAGCATAAACATGGAGTAGTTCACAAAACAAAGGCCGACGAAGTGCATGAACACTTCGATGGAGAGGTAAGTGAGTGAGGTATACTAAATCCGTTACTTATACTAAATGTTTAGATGAAAATCGTTCTCTACGCAGTATTGATTGCAGCATTTGGAGGATTCTTCTTGTATGCAGGATCTACAATGTTCAATCAGCAATTGGATAGTACGCGTATTTATTATGCGTATATCAACAACTCTCCCCTTAAGGTGGCGATTGCAAATACTGAAGAGACACGATCTCAAGGACTCTCGGGTCTTGAATCTCTTCCGCAAAATCATGGACTCCTCTTTGTGTTTCCAGAGAATGAAAAGTATGGAATCTGGATGAAGGGGATGAAGTTTCCTATAGATATTATGTGGCTAGATGAGAACTTGCGAGTGGTGTACTGGAAGAATGATATAAGTCCAGATACCTACCCAAAGATTTTCTATCCTCCAATAGAGGCACGCTATGTGCTAGAGACCAATGTCGGGTTTATTGAGGGACATGGTATTAAAGATGGAATAAAGTTGAAGCTTATCTCATACCGCCCAGCAGTATTTAACTTTGGTGGACTATTTGGTCAATAAGTTGTATAATCTTTTTTGTCGTGGTGGACAGTTGCGCTTTTGTGAGGAAAGTCCGGACACGTACAGACTTGTTCTGTAGCAGGGTAGCGGGTAACGCCCGTCGAGAGCAATCTTAGGGATGCGAGCAGTGACGCCAGCGCAGAGATGCAATGGGTTCCCTCGGGAACAATCATATGGAGACATATGGGTGAAACGGCAAAATTCCTACCTACGTGCAAGGCCGTACTCCATTTTATGGAGAGTGCCGCAAAGATCTTTATGGCAACATAAAGGCAAGGTAAATAACTGTCGGTAAGAGTGTAAACTCTTATTACAGAATCCGGCTTATAGCCACGATATAAAAATGAAAACACTCGGGATAAAACCCGAGTGTTTTCTATTTGGGCCCTTAGTGGAGCAGCGAGATTTGGAGGGGGTTGTCTACGTAGCAAAAAGTGTTTCAGAGTGAACTTTTTGAAGGATATCCACAGGGGTCATGGTGCTCTGGTCTGTATAATTCTGTAGTGAGCTTTGTGCAGTTCTATAGAAGGACACCTGCACAAAAATTAGTAATTCAGTAATTTATATTCTTTTTCTATGGACAAACTGCCGACCAAAGTAGCTACAGGAACTCCTCCAAGTAGCACAGAAGGGCCACGAATCACTGCGCAAGATCCTGTTCTTGCGAATATTGAGAAGCGTGATGGGCGAGTTGTTCCGTTTAATCGGAAAAGAATTGAAGAAGCTATAGAAAAGGCGTGTACGGCAGTTGCAGTGGATGATGTATCTTTCATTCCAGGACTTGTTGATGAGCTATTGCTCAATCTTGAGCGAGAAGCACATGCAAATGGAGTAAAGCTTCTAACTGTTGAGCAGGTACAAGATGCGGTAGAGGAGGCTTTGATGAAATCAAAGCAGTTTAATATTGCAAAGCACTATATCTTGTATCGAGATGATCGAACACAGGCTCGAAAGAACAAGCACTATGATCTTCTAGCGCAACTTGAAGAGAAAAAACTTAGTGTAAAGAAAACAAATGGTGAGCTCCAAACATTTGAGCTCCACAAAATACGAAAAGTGTTTAATCGTGCATGTCGTGGGTATGAGAACAAGTGTCATTTTGAAGATTTCCTAGAGGCGTTCAAGCGAAACCTTGCAAATGATATCGAGACAAAGGACATCAATCGCTTCATGATCAAAACAGCGATTGATATGGTGACAATCGAAAATACATGGTGGCAGCATATTGCTGCACGCATCTTGCTTGAGAATGTATACAAGAAGGCAACAAAGAATCGAGGCATTTCAATTAAGGATCTATATACAGATGAGAGTTACCTCGCACTCTTTGAGGAGTATGTGGAGAGCGGACTTTATTACAAAGATTTCTTCAAGTACTACACAAAAGATGACATTAAGAAGGCAGGGAGGTATCTAAAGCAGGGTTATGACGATAGCTATCAGTACACAACAGTACTTTCTCTAACAAAGCGATATCTCCTTAATCCAAACGGTGTGGTGAAGGAGACACCGCAGGAAATGTACATGTCTGTAGCCCTATTCTTGGCTATCCCGGAAGCTAGCGAGAATAGACTCCAATTTGCATTTAAGCTATATGACGCATGTGCAAATCAGTTAGTGTCACTTCCTACACCAACCCTCCTTAATTCACGGACAAACTATCATCAGCTTTCAAGCTGCTTCAAGCTAAACGTAGATGATGATCTACGTGCTATCTACCACGCTATTGAGAATGTGGCGCAGATCTCTAAGTTTGGAGGAGGAGTAGGAATGTACTGGGGAAATATTCGCTCTCGGGAGGCTTCTATTCGAGGTGTAGAGAAAGCTTCAGGAGGAGTTAATCCTTGGATCAAGGTTATTAACGACACTGGTGTAGCGGTAAATCAGCTTGGTGCTCGTATGGGTGCTATTTCTGTAACACTCGATATGTGGCATCGGGATATTTATGATTTCCTAGACCTTCAAACTGAGACAGGTGATATTCGAAACAAAGCTTTTGATATTTTCCCGGCAATCTCCGTGCCAGATATTTTCATGCGCCGAATGAAAGAGAATGAAAGTTGGACACTCTTTGATCCGCATGAGGTGGAGAAGTTTTACGGAAAGCGTCTACAGGATAGTTTTGGAAAAGAGTTTGATGAGTTCTACGAGGAGTGTGAGAGGGATGATCGTCTGAAGCTTAAGAAGAGCGTTCCTGCAAAAGATCTCTTCAAGAAGCATCTTAAGACTGTCGTAGAGACAGGAATGCCATATGTATTCTTCCGAGACACGGTAAATCGACTTAATCCAAATCAGCATGCTGGAAATGTGTACTCAACACAGCTGTGTACTGAAATTTGTCAGAACACTTCTCCATCAAAGTTTGAAGAGGAATCTCATGAGGATGGAACCATTACACTCAAGTACAAGGCGGGAGATACTGTGGTGTGTAATCTTGCATCAGTTAATGTTGCGAAGGTAAATGATGAGAAGACTGTTGCGCGAGTATATCCAACGCTAATGCGAGCACTGGATAATGTTATTACCCTTAACTACTATCCAATCAAGGAAGCTGAGCGAACGGCAAAGCGGTACCGTCCTGTAGGAGTAGGGTATTTGGGACTTGCAGAGTATTTGGCAACAAATCACATTGCATATGACTCAGAGGATGCCAAGAAGGAGGTAAATAAACTCTTTGAACGGTACTCATATCACATGTACCGAGCAAGTGCAGATCTTGCAAAGGAGCGAGGACACTATGAGTTGTATCCTGGAAGTCAGTTTAGCAAGGGGATATTGCTTGGAAGAGACAAGCAGTGGTATGTAGAAAATACTGGACGAGCCCAGGGGTGGGAAGATCTCTTTGCTGATATGACCACAACCGGATTTAGGTTTGGGTACCATACTGGTCCTGCACCAAATACTTCAACAGCTGGAGTGGTTGGAACAACAGCAGCACTGCTTCCAATCTATAAGCGATTCTTTGTGGAGAATAATCTTTCATCTCCAACTATTCGTGTTGCGCCGCAGCTTGATAAGGATAATTTCCCATACTACAAGGAGTACATCTCTCTTGATATGGAAGATGTTATTGATTTGATTGCTGAAATCTATCAGTGGATTGACCAATCAATTAGTTTTGAGTGGATGATTAATCCAGAGAACACAAGTCCTCAGCAGCTATATCAGTACTACGTACGAGCTCATGAGAAGGGAATTAAGACCGTGTACTATGTGCGTAGTCTTTCTGCCAAGGTGGACAATATTAACGATGAGAAGAAAGTTGAGGCTCCAAAAGTAGAAGCAAAAGCACCAGAGAAACCTCAGTACAATGTTTGTGAGAGTTGTAGCGGATAAGAAATAAAATATGGTAGAACGAAATAAAATCTTTAACCCAGCCGGGGATGACACGGTAGGAAATCGAACAATTATTAAAGGAGCTACGACAGGGCTCTTCCAGCTAAACGCAACAAAATATTCTTGGGCAAAGAAGCTTTATCCAATCATGATTGGAAACTTCTGGATCCCAGAGAAAGTAATGGGTCTTAAGGAAGATGCAAATGCTTTTCATAGTGATCTCTCTCCTGCAGAGCAGAAAGCATATAAGGGAATTCTCTCATTCCTTATCTTTCTTGATTCAATTCAGACAGTAAACCTTCCAAATATTTCAGATTATATTACTGCACCTGAAGTAAATCTTCTTCTTGCGATTCAAGCGTATCAGGAGGCTATTCACTCACAAAGCTATGCAACTATTCTAGAAACAGTTGTGGAGAGTAAGGAGAGAGACGAGATTTACTATTTCTGGAAGAATGACGAAACACTCCTTGAACGGAATCAGTACATCGGAGAAATTTACCAGAAGTTTATTGATGAGCCGGGCGATGATAGCTTCTTTGAGTCAATGGTTGCGGACTATTTGTTGGAAGGACTCTACTTTTACAATGGGTTTGCATTCTTCGATACGCTTGTAGATCATGGGAAAATGCTTGCAACAGGGCGAATGATTGCCTATATCAGGCGTGATGAGCTAACGCACGTTGTTCTCTTTGCAAATATCATGAATGAAATTCGAAAAGAGTTTCCAGAGATGTTTAATGAGGAGCTGGTTATTAATATGACAAAGAAAGCGGTAGAACAGGAAATTGCATGGAGTGCTCATATCATGGGGGAAGATATTCCTGGAATCACAAAAGACACTATTGCTGACTACACACACTGGCTTGCTAATGAACGAATGGCTCGTATTGGTATTGCACCGATTTATCCAGATGCACCAGAAGAGAACCCGTATGTACATCTTGAGCGATTGCAGGATACAGATAATGACAAGAGTAATTTCTTTGAAACTACTGTAGTTAACTACACTCAATCAACAGGACTTAAGGGAGACTGGGAGTTTTAGACTCTGGAAAAGTCTCAAAGGGGTTTGGTGAAAGTGCTATTATAGTACGTATTATTCGCGTGTGAGATATAGATTAAATATTAGATATGGACCGAAAATTACCGTTTACGCTTGAAACTGGGACCGTAATAGCAGCTGCAGCAGCACTTGCTATTATCCCAGTTCTTTTTATTCCGATGGCTGTAATACCGTTTGGATTTACTAAAACAATGGCAGTAGTGCTTGCGGCAGTAATAGCGCTAGCACTCTACATTCTTACAAGGCTTCGAAGAGGAAGCATTATCATGCCTCCTCTTACATTGCTTGGAACACTGTGGCTTCTTCCAATTGCATATTTCCTTTCAGCACTCTTTGCAGGAAACAGTCTTGGATTTTCAGTCTTTGGAACTCAAATTGAAACAAATACTATTGGTTTTGTTCTTGCAGGAACCGTTTTGGCTACAGTCTTGGCATTTACTTTGCGAAAAGCTGAGCAATTCACACGTGTAGCAAAAGCTTCTTTTGTAGGACTTTCTCTTGTACTTATTGTGCAAGTAATTCTATTTATTCTAGGAACAGGACTTCTTTCAGGACTTGGAATTAGTGCAGGAGCAGCAGCAAATACTTTTGGAAATGTAAATGACCTTGCGGTATTCCTTGGGGGTGGGGTAATTGCAACGCTCTTGGCACTTCTTCTTGGAAATGTTCAGAAGAAAACACGAACATTGCTGTATGTAATTCTTGGAGTTTCTCTTGTGCTTCTTGCGGCAGTTAACTTCACACTTATTTGGTTTGCGGTTGGACTCTTTGCTCTTGCAGTATTTATCCAAGGAATGCTAAAGCAAAGTGGAGGGACACATGACGATGTTGAGGGTGTAACCGCTCTATATACAGGGGATATGAATGATGCTCCCGTAAGCATGAATGAGGGAATGGGAGTAAAGCAAAGCGGAGGAGCAAATAACCTTGTACTCTCTCTTATTGTGCTTGCTCTCTCAATTGTAATGGTAATTGGGTCAGGTTCTCTAGGAGGAATTATCTCAAACGCATTTGGATTTGATCAGACTGCAGTACGGCCTTCATGGCAGGCAACTCTTGGTGTTGCACAGAGTACATTTGCAAAGAACCCTGTATTTGGAACAGGGCCAACAACATTTGGAAGTGAGTGGCTTCTTGCAAAGACTGCAGATCTAAACAATACAATCTTCTGGAATGTTGATTTCTCAGCAGGTATTGGATACGTGCCTTCAATGATCGCTGTTACTGGAATTGTTGGAGCTCTTGCATGGATTATCTTCTTTGGATTCTTTATCTACATTGGATTTAGAGCTCTCATCCTATCTCGCGCACAACATCAAGGAATGTTTGTACTTTCTCTTGGGAGTTACGTTCTTGCTCTGTACTTCTGGCTAATTAGTATTCTGAATGTGCCAGGACCAGTAATTCTTTTCTTCGCATTTGCAATGACAGGAATCTTTATTGGAACACTTCGTTTCAGTGGGAATCAAAAGCGAGAGTGGGGAATCTTCTTCTCTCGAAGTCCACGTATTGGATTCATGCTTGTGTTTGTTCTCACACTTGTACTTCTTTCAAGTATTGTGACAATCTTCTTTGCAGGAGAGCGATATCTTGGAAATCTCTTCTACAATCAGTCAGTTATTGCAGCACAAACAGGAGATAGAGCAGGCGCAGGGCAAGCACTAAATCAGGCTCTTACGCTACACAGAAGTGATCGAAACTATCGTCTTGCAGCAGCATTAGGACAAAATGATCTTAATCGAATTGCAAATGATGAGTCACTATCTCAGGAAGAGCGAAGTCAGGCGTTCCAAGCAGCACTTGGAAGTTCGGTAGAGAGTGCACTTCTTGCAACACAAGTTAAGGAGGATAACTACCAGAACTGGATTGCACTTGGAAATGTATACCAGCTTGTGGTGCCACTTGCGGTTGAGGGAGCATACGAAAATGCAAAGGCTGCATACGCAAAAGCACAGGAGCTTAATCCGCTTAACCCAGAAATCTTGCTTATCCTGGCTCAGCTTGAGATTGCAAATGAAGATACTGATGCTGCACGAGCATTACTTCAGGAAGCAATTGCTCTAAAGCAGGATTATGTAGATGCTATCTTCTTACTTTCACAGCTTGAGGTGCAAGCTGGAAACACAACCGAGGCACTGCAAAGTGCTGAAGCAGCTGCATTCTTCCAGCCAAACAATGCAAATGTTCTCTTCCAGCTTGCTGTTCTTAGGGAAACAACAGGAAATACTCCTGGGGCTATTGCAGCTCTTACGCGAGCAACTAATGTAAATCCTGGATTTGCTAATGGACACTATGTCCTTGCAACCATCTTGGCAGGAGAGGGTGAGTTTGAGGCAGCAACAGAGGCACTAAAGAATGCGGCAGCACTTTCTGAAGAGAATGCTACTGCTCTAGCAGATCAGATTGCAGCTCTTGAGGCAGGAGAGAATCCATTTAGCGAACTCGGAGGACTCTCACAATAGTTCATGGTTACTTCCTTCTTTAAGATCATTCGCAAGGAAGTAGCGAACTTACACGCCGCTGCATACACCGTTGCAATATTCACGTTTTTAGCGCAATTACTTGCGCTTTTGCGTGATAGGATCTTAGCGCACAATTTTGGAGCAGGTGAGTTACTTGATATTTACTATGCTGCATTTAAGCTTCCAGATCTTCTTTTTGCACTTATTGCATCACTAGTTTCTGCGTATATTCTGATTCCGCTTATAGCGCAAGCGGGAGAGGAATCAAAACAAAAAGCACGAGAGTTTCTCTCTGATGCAGTTATGTTCCTTACATTTGTATTAGGAGCAGCTGCCGCTGTTGCAGCAGTATTTACACCGCAGATCTTATCTACGCTGTATCCTAGTTTTACTGATTCGGGATTATTCTCTGAATTTGTGCTTCTTACACGAATCCTGCTCTTACAGCCAATATTACTGGGTATTTCAAGTGTGATAAGCAGTGTGACCCAGCTTGAGAGAAGGTTTTTGCTTTATGCGTTATCTGGAGTGTTCTACAACGTAGGAATTATCTTTGGAATTCTTGTACTTGAGCCACTCTTTGGAATTGCGGGTCTTGGGTACGGAGTAGTGCTGGGTGCACTACTTCACATGGCACTTCACATTCCTGTTGTTATTTCATCTGGATTAACACCGTATCTAAAGTTCCCAGATATGGAGCGTCTAAGGCACATTGTGCTCCATTCATTTCCTCGATCGCTTGCACTCTCATCACACATCATAATTGCTGTAGTGGTTACTGTGCTTGCAGCTCCTTTAAAAGAGGGTTCAATTACGATCTTTAGTTTTGCCTACAATCTAGAAGGAGTTCCACTTGCTTTAATTGGTGCATCATATGCGGTTGTTGCATTTCCAACCCTTGCGACACTCTATGCAGCAAATGAAGTTGAAGCTTTTGTGAAGAGGGTGTCAGATGCCGCCCGTCACTTGATCCTCTGGTCAATGTTTGCCCTTGTTATCTTTGTAGTGCTTCGAGCGCACTTGGTTCGAGTTATTTTAGGAACAGGAGAATTTACGTGGGATGACACTCGTCTTACTGCGGCGGTTCTTGCCTTGCTTGTAACATCACTTGTCGGTCAAGCACTCGTGCTCCTCATTGCTCGCGCATACTATGCTGCTGGGAAGACCTTCATTCCTCTTATTATTCAAGGAACAGGAGCTCTTGTTTCTGCAGTAGCTGCAATAGGGCTGTTGCATGTTCATGCACACGTTCCCTCGTATACGTATTTTGTAGAATCAATTCTTCGTATTTCGTTTGTGCCAGGAACGGAGATTGTATCTATTGCACTTGGTGTTGCTTTAGGGCAGTTATTTGCTGGAATTCTCGCTTTTGTATTATTTGCTCACAAGTACAAAGGATTTGCCGCAGCTGTTATCCCAGTATTTTTCCAAAGTTTTGCAGCTTCAATCATAGGTGGTGCCGCGGCGTATATAACACTTACATTCTTGGGAGGAATCTTTGCTTTAACCTCATTAGCTGCGGTACTTGCACAAGGTGTACTTGCTGGTACTCTGGGACTTGCGGTATTCCTCTTTGTGCTTTGGGGGCTCTCAAATAAAGAGTTTCAGGAGATTAGGTCGGGAATAAGCAATTTTCTTGTAAAAAAGAAGCTTGAGCCGCAATCAGAATTCTAATGCAGCAGATACGAAATTTTTCAATTATTGCCCATATTGATCATG
>DFOU01000003.1:37348-47034 GCA_002376865.1 Patescibacteria group bacterium UBA3533
TATTGCCCATATTGATCATGGGAAGTCGACTCTTGCAGATCGGCTTCTTGAGCATACAAAAACCATCACCGCTAGAGAGATGAAAGATCAGGTACTTGATCAGATGGATCTTGAGCGTGAGCGAGGTATCACAATTAAAATGCAGCCTGTTCGTATGAAGTACGAACACGAGGGAGAAGAGTACATTATCAACCTTATTGATACTCCAGGACACATTGATTTTGCATATGAGGTATCGAGGGCGCTTAATGCAGTAGAAGGGGTTGTGTTGCTTGTGGATAGTACACAGGGAGTGCAGGCCCAAACACTTTCAACACTGGCTATGGCAAAGGACCAGGGTTGTGTAATTATTCCTGTACTTTCAAAGATTGATTCACCGTACTCACGTATTGATGAGGTTAGTGAGGAAATCATGAATCTTTTGAAGTGTTCTAAGGATGAGATTATTCATACATCAGGAAAGACAGGAGAGGGTGCAGAAGAACTTTTAAGCACACTTATACATAAGGTGCCCGCACCAGAAAATAACAATGAGCCAGAGCCTCGAGGACTTATTTTTGATTTTGATTATTCAAACCATCGAGGAATTATTTTGTATTCAAGGCTTTTTGATGGGTCCATCAAAAAAGGAGATCAGCTCTACTTCAAAGAAGCTGGAAAAAGTTTTATAGCCCAGGAAGTTGGAGTATTTATGCCAAAAGAGATGCCTGCGGACTCTCTATCGCTTGGTGAGATTGGATACATCGTTACTGGTATTAAAGAGCCGGGAGTAGTATCTGTTGGAGATACAGTAGGAAAGAAAGATGGAAAGCTTCCTGCGCTCCCAGGGTATAAAGAGGTGCATCCTGTTGTGTGGGCATCTGTATATCCTGAGGGGCAAGATGATTTGCCTATACTACGACAAGCACTAGAGCGCCTTCAGCTAACAGACTCATCTCTATCCTTTGAGGAGGAGGCCTCAGGAGTGCTTGGGAGAGGTTTTCGTTGTGGTTTCCTAGGAATGCTTCATCTTGAGATAATTACGGAGCGCCTGAAGCGAGAATTTAACTTGGCACTTGTTGTTACGATGCCAACTATTACGTATGAAGTTACAGATAAAAAGGGAGAGAAGATAGTTGTATACACACCTTCAAAGTTTCCTGATCATGGAGATATAGAAAGCATCTCTGAGCCATGGGTACTTATTACACTTATTACAACTCCAGATACTATCGACAATATATTGAAGCTTTTGTACGAACATGAGGCAGTGGTTGGAGACACTTCTACATTTGGAGATGGGCGTATAGAAATTATTGCAGAGATGCCACTTCGAGAGCTGATGCGCGGATTCTTTGATCGTGTGAAAAGTGTATCAAGTGGGTATGCGTCACTTAGTTACGAGATTCTTGAAATGCGAGATGCTGACGTTGTTCGTCTTGATGTGTTGGTTGCAGAAGAGCCGGTGCCTGCATTTACGCGAATTGTCTCAAGGCGACGTGCACAAGAAGATGCAGAAAAGCTTGTAGAGAAACTTCACGGAGTACTTCCGCGGCAGCAGTTTGTTACAAAGTTGCAGGCTCAGGCAATGGGACGCATTCTTTCATCAAAGACGCTTTCTGCATTTAAAAAAGATGTAACCGGGCATCTTTATGGAGGGGATATTACAAGAAAGAAAAAGCTTCTGGAGAAACAGAAGAAAGGAAAGAAGAAGGCTCTTGCAAATGCAAAGGTAAATATCCCAGAGGAGGTATTTATGAATATGATAAAAGGGGAGAACTCCTAGTATCCTCCTGTAAAGAAGGGTGCAAATGCAAAAGTCATTGAAAACGCAAGGAGAATTGCGAAAACAATAAAGACATATTTGAGTGCTTTTTGTACCTTAGGGTCAAATAACATGGTGCTATACTAGCATATATGGCAAGACGAACGAAAAGAGGAATCTCTCCATTTTATAATCGCATCACGCTATTTTTCCTCATATTAGCGGTAGGTTTTTTGGGACTTATTGTCTTTGATCTTTTTGAAAAGGAGCGTGAGGCAGCAGAGCGCCGGGCAAATGCTGTTCGAGAGTTTAAGGATGTGCAGGAACGTGAGGCAGTTTTAGATATTGATTTAGCAATTCTTAATACTGCTCGTGGTCAAGAAGCGCTCGTGCGGAACACTTTTGATGTGGCAAAAGAAGGAGAGGAGGTGATTGTGGTGCTTGATGCACTTCCTGCTACAACCACTCCCAAGGAGACTTCAAAAGGACTTATTCTCTGGTTTTTGAGTTTATTTGAGTAGTGGTATACTTGCTCTAATTACGAATAGAATTGATACCCATGGATAAAGAAGTAGTAATCTATAGCACACCAACTTGTCATTTTTGTCAGACAACAAAAGAGTTTTTCAAGGAAAATAATGTTGAGTATACAGAGTTTGATGTCTCAACAGACCAAGAGAAGCGAGCAGAGATGATTGAAAAGAGTGGGCAGATGGGAGTGCCAGTAGTGTTCATCGGAGAGGAGATGATCATTGGATACGATGAAGACAAGCTGAAACAAGAACTCGGACTATAAAACAAAAAACCGCCTATCAGGCGGTTTTTTGATACTTGTGGTATCTTTTGCACATTGTCCCCGTAGTTTAATGGAGAAAACGGCTCCCTCCTAAGGAGCAGCTCTAGGTTCGATTCCTGGTGGGGACACATTGTTTTTGGTAAAGGTTTAGTATATATTCTTAAAAGTTTTGATGTGGAGGTTTGAAATGGATGAACCTGAGGCTGTTCTTGTGGCCATTGTTTTCGTATTGTTGATTATTGCCATAGCTGGCAGTGCGATCTCATGATGGCCGCCTTAGCGCCGTGCACACGCACGGCGCTTAATTTCTTTCAAAATCTAGTATTTTTGCTATATTTATACGCATCGTATGGATGACGATCAGAAATTAGAAAGAATGGTTAAGGAAAGCCTTCGTATCTCAAAAGAGAACAACAGGCGGATTCGAGGTATTCAGCGTGGAATGTTTATGAGCGGAATTATCCGCATTCTCATCTGGGGAATTATTCTCGGACTTCCAATCTTCATCTATTTCTCTCTTCTAAAACCGTACGTTGATGGAGCAACAAATACGTTTGAGGCTGTTAAGTCAGGAGACACAAGTCTTATTCAAGACTTCATCAAAATTCCAGGACTTGATGTATTCCAAAATGCTTTGGAAGCAAATCAAGTAGAGACAATAGAGTAATGCTGAGGTAGCTCAGTTGGTTAGAGCACTTGTTTGAAGCACAAGGGGTCGGCAGTTCGAATCTGCCTCTCAGCACCAAAAGAAAAAAGGCGATCATATGATCGCCTTTTTTCTTATCCGCTTTTCACTTTCAGTTTCGTCTGCCTCGCCTTATCAAGCTTTGGAAGAATAAGAGTAAGTAGTCCATCTTTTGCTGATGCTGTTGATGCATCTACATCTACCTCTTGAGGAAGGAGAATAGTTCGTGAGAATGATCCCCAATAAAGTTCTTTATGAAAATAATCTGCTGCGTCTACTTCTTCTCGAGCTTCTCGAGCTCCTGAGATAGTAACCATGTCTCGTGTAATAGAGAGGTCAAGCATGTCAGCGCGTACTCCAGCTACAAATGCACGAATAACGATCTCATTAGTACTTTGGTATACATCAACAGGGAGTTGCCCCTCAGCTTCATTTTCTGGCTCCTCCTCTTCTATCTCAGGTGGAAGTGGCTCATCATGCTCACTTACTGAAATCCTCTTTGCAGGAGCTTCCTCTGCAACATCAGGTTTAAAGTCATCCTCAAAAGCATCGAAGTCTTCGTTTAAACTTACGCTTCCAGTGAGCTTTTCAAATAGTGATTGTTTTTTCTTTTTTCCAAACATACATTAGCATTCGTCACGCTTCTTTGGTGTACGTCTAATTAGCCGCGCAACTTCAAACAACACCAAGATAATAACTACACCGATCCAAACAAAGAAGAATGCAGTTAGCGTGTTGTATCCTTCACCTGAAATTATAAGTAGGTTAAAGATTGTATGCAATGCGATCGCAAGGATAAGTCCAATGCTTGTATAGATTGGCATGAGTTTTTTGTGTGCGTAGAAAGAGATTGCCATTGCAAAACCAACAACAGCAGAAGCCAATACGTGCAAAAGTGTTGCACCAAGGAAGCGAAGATTTCCTGTTATAAAACTATCGATAAGGTTTCCATCTGCAATAGGGGCAAGGAGAAAAAGTGTATTTTCAAGTGCTGCAAAACCTAGAGCTGCAGTAACCATGTACATCATTGCATCTATAGGTTCGTTTACTGCTTTGCGCCAAAGAATTGCAGCTGCAACTACTCCGTACTTCATAAGTTCTTCAACTGCAGCCCATACAAAAACAACAGAAGTACTTATCTCTCCATAGTGTGCTATTGCCCACTTCTGGAAGGGGAGTACAAGTGGCACAGCAATCATTCCAAGAACAAAGGCAAAGAAAATAAGATGTCGCGGTTCAGGACATCGTGAATCTTCTTTAAGCCAGAAGTATAGCCAAACTAAAGCGGGAAGTAGTCCGCCAAGGAATGCATATATAAAAGTTTGTATTTCAGGCATTTAGGCTTTAGGCCATTTTGCAACAAAAAGATACGGAGACTCTTTTGTATCAAGAGACTGCCAGATTTCTTCGGTAACAAATGGCATGAATGGATGAAGAGTTTTCAATACTGTTATAAGAATGTAGTAGAGCTTCCACTGCACAGTGCTTCTACGATCTCCCTCGAGCTCTTCTTTACTCTTCTCAATAATAATATCAGCGAATGTGTGCCATAAGTAGTGGTATGCACGGTCTGCGGCAAGATCAAATCGATAGGTGTCTAGGTGCTCGGTAACTTCATTTACCATTGCATTAAGTTCTTCAAGATCTTTCTCATCATCTTCAGAGAAGTCAGGGCGTTTTGAAAGGTCTACGCCATCAGTGTGAGTTAGAACAAATCGTGCAACATTCCAGATTTTGTTTGTAAACTTTTTGTACCCGCGCACTTGCTGTACATCAAGAGGGATGTCGTTTCCGGGGGCTGCTCCCGTAAGAAGTGCAAAGCGAGAAGCATCTGCTCCATACTCAGAGATAAGATCAAGTGGATCAATTCCATTTCCTTTACTCTTACTCATTTTTGCTCCCTTAGCGTCTCGAACCATTCCATGTAAGAATACTTTCTTAAATGGAACTTCTCCAGTAAGGAATGTTGTCATAAGGATCATTCGAGCTACCCAGAAGAAGATAATGTCATGTCCTGTCTCAAGTACTGAGGTTGGGTGGTAGATCTTCAAATCTTCTTCTTTATTTGGCCATCCAAGTGTTGAGAGTGTCCAAAGTCCTGATGAGAACCACGTATCGAGTGTATCAGGGTCTTGCTCCCATCCATCCCCAGGAGATTCAATCTGAGCTTTTTCCTCACCATCCTTGTACCACATAGGGATGCGGTGTCCGTACCAAATCTGTCGGCTAATACACCATGGGCGTAGGTTGTTTACCCAGTGGAAGTAAATCTTATTGAAACGATTTGGAATGATGTCGACATCACCACCTTCTACAGCAGCAATCATAAGTTCTTTAAGTGTCACTTCTTGTCCGTCTTTAATTCCAGTTATGTGTGACTCTGGAAGGGTGATTTTTTTATTTACATCAATAAACCACTGCTCCATAACTTGAGGTTCAATAGTTGCTTTTGTCCTGTCTCCAATAGCAATGTTGTGAACATAGTTTTCGTCAATTTTTTCAACAAGGCCTTTGCTTTCGAGCTTTTCGATAATCTTTTCTCGAGCCTCACCAATCTTCATTCCTTCAAATTCCTCTCCTGTAACAGGAAGAAGTTTTCCGTAGAAATCAATTATCTGCTCGTACTCAAGGTCATGTTTTTTTGCGATATCAAAATCAATTGCAGAGTGCCATGGGGTAATGGTCATAACTCCTGATCCAAACTCAGGATTTGCAGCTTCATCTTTGATGATGGTTGCAGTAATTTTCCCATTGATCCACTCAACTTCTAGTTGCTGCCCGTGCTCGTACTCTTTGTACCGCTCATCATCTGGATGCATTACCACGTATTTATCCCCGAATTTTGTCTCAGGTCGTGCAGTTCCAATGGTAAATGGTCCGTATTTTAGGTAGTAGAATTTTGTTGTTTCTTCCTTATATTCAACCTCATCATCTGAAATCGTAGTCTGTCCTTTCGGGTCCCAGTTTACGCTTCGGTGTCCGCGTGTAATAAGTCCTGCATTGTACATTCGGATAAACGCCTCGTTCACGGCACTGGTTCTCGTTTCGTCCATTGTGAAAGCGTAGCGAGACCAATCAAGTGACGATCCCATTGCTTTAACCTGAGAGATGATTGTATTTTTGCTATCTTCTACAAAGTCGGCAATTCTCTCCAAGAACACTTCTCGTCCAAGGTCGTGGCGATTTTTCTTTTCTTCTTTTTGCACCTTTTTTTCAACCACGCTTTGTGTAGCAATAGAAGCAGAGTCAGTTCCTGGAATCCAAAGAGTTCGCTTTCCTTGCATTCGTTGGTACCTGATAAGAAGATCTTCAATAGCGAGCATTGAAGCATGTCCCATGTGAAGTACACCGGTTACGTTTGGCGGAGGAAGAACAATGGTATATGACTCAGCATTTTCATCTGTATACCCCGCCTCAATAGACTTCTCTGGATTAAAAAGTCCTGATTCCTCCCACATTTGATAGATACGAGATTCCGTTTCCTGCGGATCGTATGGCTTTTCGAATTTCTCGTGCATATCTGACCAGAGTATCAGAAAAATACCCGCTTTTGAAGCGGATATTTAGTGCACTTTCAGATTTCCATCTGCTTTTATCTCTGTGGCAAACTCTTTCCTCAATGCTCTAAAGTATCCTGCAATACCAATCATGATGGCATTGTCTGTAGTTAGTTTTGGCTCTGGAAGATATAGATCAACTTCAGGATGTTTCTCAGAGATAGTTTCTTCAAAAACTCTTCGTATGTGGCGGTTTGCAGATACTCCTCCTCCCAGTACAAGAGATTGTACTCCATGCTCCTCGATTGCAGTAAGTGTTTTTGCTTTTAATACATCAGATACTGCATTTTCAAATGCGTGTGCAATATTTTTCTTATCTTCACCGTTTAAATTCGGGAGTTCTTTAAGAGTATAGAGAACAGAAGTCTTAAGTCCTGCAAAAGAGAAGTCACAATCTTTTGAATCAAGCATAGGGCGGGGGAGACTGAATACTTCCTCAAGTCCTTTTTCTCGTGCTTTCTCTGCAAGCTTACTTATCTCAGGTCCTCCAGGGTATGGAAGATCCATCATGCGTGCCACCTTATCAAAAGCCTCTCCAACAGCATCATCTCGTGTTTGTCCTATAAGTTCGTATGAAAGCCAGTCTTTCATCAGCACAAGCTCTGTGTGTCCTCCTGAGATAAGGAGAGCAAGTAGCGGAAGCTTTATATTCTCAATTTTGTTCTCTTTAAGAAGTGAAGAAACAATATGTCCCTCCATGTGGTTTACAGGAACAAGAGGTTTCTCCCATGCGAGTGCTAAGGCTTGTGCGAAGTTAACACCAACCCAAAGAGCAGGAGCTAATCCTGGTCCATGTGTTATTGCAATTGCATCAATGTTAGGAACTTCAACTTCTTGTACAAATTCAAGAAATGCAGATGCCATTTCAGGCTCTCTGTGTAGGAGCTCTGTAATTCCCCCTTTTTTATCTTCATCAAGATCAACTCTATTGCTCACAATCATTTCAGCTTCAGTTAGAGCTGCTCGTGTAATAGGAGTTAAATTCTTTGCATGCTCTCGCTTTGCAAGGCTGGGGTATACACCACCGTACTCTCGGTGTAGTTCAATTTGCGAAAGAAGTGCATTTCCAAGCACGTTAAATTCTGCAGATTTTGAGTCTCCTACAGCTTCAATAACCGCTACAGCGGTCTCGTCACATGAGGTTTCAATCGCGAGGATTTTCATAGGTGAAGCCTAGCCTATTTATTGGTACTATTCAATGAAATGAAGGTTTCTGAACGAGTTGAACTGAAAGACAAGACAACGCTAAAAGTAGGTGGCATTGCTCGATATTTTGTTGAGACAAATGACCTTCAGGCTGTAACTTCTTTCGCAAAGGAAAAAGATCTCCCAATCTTTGTTCTTGGAGGAGGAAGTAATATTGTTCTTCCAGAGAGGGTGCTTGATATGGTTGTCGTACAACTTGATGTGAAGGGAAGTGAAGTTTTAAAAGAAGATGAAGAGAGTGTAACTATTTCTGTAGGTGCTGCAGAGAATCTAGATAGTTTCATTCAAGAGACGGTAGAGAAGGGGTATTGGGGCCTTGAGAATCTCTCATTTATTCCAGGAACTGTAGCAGGGTTGGCGATACAAAATGCAGGAGCGTATGGAGTTGAGGCATCTTCACATATTAAAAGTGTAAATGCTTTTAATATTGAGACAGAGATGTATGAGCGGATTCTTTGCGAAGATTGTGGTTTTGGATACAGGAGAAGTATTTTCAATACCGATAAAAAAGGAAAATATATTGTTCATTCATTAACCTTAGAACTTTCTAAAAAACCAAAGCCAATTACCAAGTATCGAAGCCTAAAAAACTTTAAAGAAAATCCAACTCAAAAAGAGATTAGGGAGAAGGTAATAGAGATTAGAAAAGGGAAAGATCTAGATCCAGAAAATATTTGGAGTGTTGGTTCATTTTTCAAAAACGTAGAGGTGGATGATCTCGAGAAATATAATCTCTCGGAGAAAGTAAAGAAATCTGTATTTAAAACAAAAGACGGATTTAAGATTCCAGGTGCCGCTCTTATTGATGACTTGGGCCTTAAAGGCCTTTGCGTTGGAGACGCGTGTATTTCAGAGACTCAGGCAAATATGATTGTAAATAAAGGTGAGGCAACAGCATCACAAATACAAGAACTTTTTGAGAAAGTTCAAAAGAAGGTTGAGTCTGAAACTGGCGTGAGGCTTACGAACGAGCCTGAAATTCTGTAACTCTATTAAAAAGAGTTAAAACTATTCTCCAGATGTGTTAGAAAGAAATTTACGACGCACTACAATTAATACATACAAAGATGTATTTGCAGCAAATAGAGTTGCAACATATGTTGCAGTTAGAAAATTGTATTCTTCTATAGAAAGAATTATTAAAAAAGAACCAATACCAGCAAGAAGCCAAGAAATTTTAGTTTCGCTCCAAGGATCTACATATGTTTTTCTAAATGTTGGAATGTAGCCAAGTGCATCAATAGCAGAAACCATCAATATTGCCAAAAGAGGGTTATCGAGTTGCCACCACACACCAATAGCAATCAGTGCTCCAATAAGTGTAATTGTGTCAGACCTGGTTATGTTTCTTGTTCCATATTTAAATGAAAGTAAAAATATAAAACCTACAACCAAAAGACTTATCACAAGTGCAATGCTTGCAAAGCCACCGCCGCCAATAATAAGACCTCCAATTGCTGTTCCTTGGGTCAAGATCCAAATCAACCATGTATAAATATGAGGTTTTGTCTTATGTGCAAAAATATCTCGTATGTATGGGAACAAGCCAACCACATATACAAAAGAGGCAATAAGACCTATTGCAAGTTTCCAGTCAAAGGCTTCAGGCATGCTCAAAGCCTAGCATGCCACAGCATAAGGTAGTAAATTTTGTGACCCTACGGGGAATTGAACCCCGATTTCCAGGATGAAAACCTG
>DFOU01000003.1:47343-130014 GCA_002376865.1 Patescibacteria group bacterium UBA3533
GAAAACCTGGTGTCCTAACCATTAGACGATAGGGCCGTAAGTAGCCGCGATTGTAGCATTTTGGGGAGAAAACGCCAGAATCAAACAATACGTATATACTAGAGTCATATGGACAAAAGACACGAGGAGTTGGTAGAAAAGCTTAAAGACTCAGAATTTAAGAAAGGGTATGAAAATGCTTGTAGTGAATACAAGGTAGGAATTATTCCTAATATTTTTGGTTGGATACTTGTATTTGCAGGAAATATTGTATACGGGAAGAAACCATCGTATGAAAAATTTAAAGCAGTAGAAGTTATTGCACGTATTCCATATCAGTCGTGGGAATGGATCTCATATATGTTTTTAACCGCAATGTATGGGAATGAGCAAAAGGCTATTAATCTAACGCACACGTCTCGTTTTGGGCGCGTGGCGCAGGATAATGAGACCATGCATGTTGTTGTAATGACGCAGATCTGCAAGAGGGAAGGTCTTGGAGGGCCATTTAGACACTATCTTATTCCTCTTCTGTTTTCATTCTTTTATTACATCGTAAGTGCAGTGCTTTATACTGTGCATCGAAAATCAGCACTTGAGCTCAACTACCTTTTTGAGTCACATGCATATGAACAGTACTCAGAATTTATTGAAGAGTGCGGGGAAGAACTTAAGAAGCGTCATGTAGAGAGTGAGTTTCTAAAATTCTATGGACGAGAGTGCAAGAATGAATATGAGCTATTTTGTTCAATTCGAGATGATGAGTTAATTCATCGAAACGAATCTATTCGAAGAATTTCTATGCCAAGGGCGTAATGCAAAAGGGCGTCCGATTTCTTCGGGCGCCCTTGTTTGTTCGAGGAAGTAGCTCAGGCCACTTCCTCGAAGTCCAATTCCTGAGGCTCATCATCGGAACCTTCTCGTGTGATGATCTTGCGACAAATCGTGTCGCGTTCGTCGGCGTCAGGAATGGTGGTGATCTTGCGACCTGCGTTGTCGCGAATATCAATCTCACCTTCGTGTGGATGGAACTTACACATCGCTGTTTCTCCCCAGCATTTTGTGACAGAAGGTCTCTATCACTTAACTGGTTCTAATATACCATGTGTGTATATAAATGTCAAGTAATATTCTTAATCCAAACAGCAAACTCCTCAGCTCTATCTTCAAACCCAACATTGTTTAAGTGTCCAAGAGGGTGGTCTTCGGGAGTTTTCTCATAATGCCCTCGAATCTCTCCATCTTCAAAAATGCGAATATGATACTGCCAATCAGGTTTTTCTTCATCCAATCGTCGCATGCTAAGAACTTGTCCTGGATCAATGAAGGCAATACGGTTTGTATAGAAACTCTCTTTCTTAAGCAGTTTATACACTTCATCAAATGAAAGTTTTTCTCTCAACTTTCCAAGAAGGAACTCTTGTCGTGGAGGAGCCTTGATAATTCCAAGACTAACAATAAGCCATTGAAAGAATGGGAAAACTGGTCGTATAAAAATACGAACAAGTAGTTGAGGAAGTGTCCGTATGTTTCTCATTTACTTGGCTTTCAAATGTACGTAGATATCTTCAAGTGCTTTAACTGCATCTCCTGCAGCAATATTGTTTTGATGATAGAGCTCATCGGTACAATCTCCAGCTGCCCAGATGCCAGGAGTTTCTGTTTGTTGGCTCTTTCCATCAACTTTGATTCGCTTGTAATCATCTAGAGCTACAATTCCTTCTACAAAGTTTGTTGAAGGTACCATTCCAATCTCTACAAAGATTCCAGCAACTGGAAGTTCTTTCTCTTCTCCATTAACTTCGTACTTGATTCCAGTTACAAATTTATCTCCAAGTACTTCAACAGTATTGGCATTTGTAATGGCAGTCATTTTTGGATCTGCAAGCACCTTCTCTACAGTTACTGGATCTGCTTTAAATGAGTCACTGCGGTGCAGGAGGGTAACGCTCTTTGTATATGCTAGAAGCTGCGCTGCAGTTTCAAACCCAGCATTTCCTCCTCCAACAACTACAACGTCCATATCAGTAAAGAGGGGTCCATCACAACTAGCACAGTAGGTAAGTCCTTTGTGCTCAAATTCATCTGCTCCAGGTACAGGAAGTCGTCTTCGTACAGCACCAGATGCCACAAGTACAGCGCGGGATTCAAATGTTTCTCCCTTGTCTGTTGTGGTAATAAAGTGTCCTTTATCTTTCTTTTCAACCTTTGTTACTGTTTGTCCCTCATGAATCTCCACAATATCTCCCTTATAGGCATCTAGGTGTTCTCTAAACTTCTTAACCAAATCTGCTCCAGGAATAGAAACTTCTCCTATCCAGTTTTGAATACCTTCTGAGACAACACTTTGTCCTGCAATCTCTGTAGCAATAAGTGCAGTCTTTAGTTTTTTACGAGCTGCGTAAATTCCGCCAGATACTGCTGCGGGTCCTCCTCCAATAATTACAAGATCATACTGCATAAAATGAAAACTGAGCTGTTATTACAGCCCAGTATACATCAAACAAAGAGTGTTTGCTTTTACTTATTACGTCGTAAGAATGAAGGGATAGCTCCTCCTAAGTTGTCTTTCTGGTCATCGTCCTCATCTTCAATTACTTCTTCTTCAAGAGGTTCTTCTGCTACAGGTGCTTCTTCTTTCTTTTCTTCAGTAACCTCCTTGCTCTTCGGGATTACTGAATTGTAGATTCGGTCCCGCTCATCCTCCTGCTCCTTTCGAGGGAGTGAGAAAAGGGAAGTGTTTCGCTCAGGCACAACACTCGATCCTTTCTCAGGGAATCCAGTTGCGATAACAATCACACGGATGTGACCCTTCTTAAGCTTTTCGTCCTTCATGATTCCAAAGATAATCTTCGCATCAGTATCAACTGCTTCAGTTACCACCTTAGCGGCCTCCTGAACCTCAAGGATTCCAAGATCATCGCTTCCTGCAACAGCAAGCAATACTCCCTTAGCTCCTGAGATAGATACATCAAGAAGTGGAGAATTGATAGCGATCTCTGCAGCATCTTTTGCCCTTGTATCACCATCTGCAATTCCAATTCCCATAAGGGCAGGTCCTGCAGCTTCCATAACTGACTTAATGTCATTGAAGTCAGTGTTAATTTCTCCTGCGGTTGTAATGATGTCTGATACTCCCTCAACAGCTTGTCGAAGAATGTCATCACACATAGCAAATGCTGATTTGCTTGTTGTATTCTGGTCAACAATAGTTAGCAGCTTATCGTTTGGAATAGCGATGTGTGCATCTACTGCATCCTTAAGTACTGCAAGTCCGTGCTCTGCAGTCCGTGTTCGTTGCTGTCCCTCAAATGAGAATGGTTTTGTAACAACAGCTACAGTAAGTGCTCCCACTTCTTGAGCTATCCGTGCAATAACAGGTGCTGCTCCTGTTCCTGTTCCTCCTCCCATTCCACAGGTAACAAATACCATGTCAGAACCCTTCAGTGCTTCTTGGATCTCTTCACGAGTTTCCTCGGCTGCTCGCTGTCCTGTGTCCGGATGTCCTCCAGCTCCCAATCCTCGAGTTACGTTCTTTCCAATATGAATTTTCCTCTTTGCAAGAGAACGGTGTAGGTCCTGTGCATCTGTATTGATTGCAATAAACTCCACTCCCTTCACTTTTGAGTTAATCATGTGATTAACCGCATTATTTCCTGACCCTCCAACTCCAACCACTCGAATTCGTGCAAATGATTCTACGTCGGGCTGTACTTTTCTTGCCATATCTTACGCGCTTAATTAGTTGCTACCTATCATACAGAAATGGAACAGCGCTTGCAAAGCGTTGACATGCCACCTTTATTTGTGTCCTATGGAAGGAACTGTTTGAAGAATTTTGTAAAAGAGTTTCCAGCTCCTCGAATCATAGTACTTGCACCTGTCTCTTGTTCACTTGTAAGACCCCAGATGGTAAGTCCATATGCAACAGCCCACGAAGAATCCTTTATTTGGGTGTTCTCTGGTACCTGCAGCTGTGCTGTTCGTGATGGAAGCTTCAAGCAGCTTCGTGCAATGTCTCGAATATCTCCAATTCCAGCTCCTCCTCCAGCTAACACAACTCCAGCAGGAAGCATTTGGTTCTTTCCAATCTCTTTTAGGTGCGCATCAATGAGTGCAAAGATAGCCTTAAGTCGTTGTTGGATAATAGACTGCACTCGTTTCTCTGGATATCCTTCTCCAGCTAATTTATTAAGCTTTAGCTTCTCTGCGTCCTCAGGAGGGATACGAAGAGCGAGTGCCAGGTCGTCGGTAATGTTGGCACTTCCAATATCAAAAACTTTAACTGACACAGGAACATTGTGGTCATAAATAACAACAGACACTGTTTCGGCTCCAATGTTTGCAAGGACAACTCCTTTCATCTTCTGTTCTTTCGAAAGAGTTACAAAACTTCCTGCAAGGGGAGATGCCATCTCATCCAGCACTTCAATGCCAATTTCTTCTACTGCAGCAACTAAATCATCATGGTGTTGCTTAAGGGTTGTTATGAAAAGAACATCAACCTCTAATTTTGTTCCATTCATTCCTTGTGGACGATTACCATGTATTGCATGCCCATCAAGACGATAGGTGAGGGGAATCTGGTGGAGAACCCTTCGATTGGTAAGGTTCGGCTCCGCGAGCATTCGAGCAGCTTCAATAGCTTTTTCTACATCAAGATCAGTTACCTCAGAGTCTGCTCTTTGAATAATTGTCTCTCCTGTTGTTTTAATCTCATCAATACCAATACCTCCAACAGAAAGAAACGCTTTCTTTGTCTGAATGCCAGCAGCAGCCTCAGCTTGCTGGTGTGCTTCGCTAACACTCTTTGAGACATCAGTGTTATTTACAATATACCCGTGCCTAAGTCCTTTGCTTTCAGAGATTCCAGTTCCTAGGATTTTAGGATAAGTGCTTCCTCCTTTTGTTTGGGCAACCTCAGCAATAACCACCTTTACCTGGTGGGTTCCAATATCAATACCTGTTGCAATGCGGCGTGCCATGGAAAAAACATAGGCGCTAGATTATGAGTACTTCCTCACAAGCTTCTGCTCCTTTGTTTCCATTGTAGCGCCATGATCCATACCCTCCAAGTGTAGTAGGCCGTGGATAAACAATTGAAGTGTCCATTTTGTATATGAAATCCCATATTGTTTTGCCTGACGCTTTGCTTCGCGAAGATTAATAAACATTTCTCCCGACTTTTCAGTCAATGGAAAGGTTAAAATATTTGGTGTATATCCCTTCTTTCTTCGCTCAATATTTAAACGAGTTGCAAGCATGTCTCCAACAAAAACAAGAGACAAATCAAAATCTTTTCCGAGAATATCGTTCTTGATCTCTTTATATAAAATTCGCGGGGGGATACCCCGCGAAGTTTTACGTATTGAAAAATTCGTATCCATTAGCGGCGTCGGCCACGCTTACGTGCGGCTGGATCAATTTTACCAAGCTTTACCTGCTCCTCATAGTTAGCTCGCTTTGCAAGTGAGTGAAGTTTCTTCTTCTGCTGCACGTTCTTTGAAAGAGGTCGGTCGAAGAATCGACGATTTCGCATTGTTCGCACAATAGCCGCGCTCATGGCACGACGTGAGAAACGACGAATAAGCGATGTGCTATTCTCGCTCCCTTTCTTTGATACTTCTACGCGAACTGCGTTATTCATAGTGCGGAAAATGTAACATAAGGGGGTAAAAAAGTGAAGTCTTTACGCAAGCTTCTGCAGCTCGTCTACAAGAGAACCAATTGGCACTACGGTTTGAGAGTTTGTTGCTCGGTCCCGAATTATCACACTATTTTCCAGAGCTTCTTTGTGCCCCATGATCATAAGGTATGGAGAGTCGATGCTGTCTGCCACTGTCATTTGGTCGATGAGTGACTCAATACCTACAGTTTGTGCAAGCTTTACGTTTGCATCACGAAGCTCTTCAAGAAGAGAAAGAGAAAGTCTTTTTGCTTCAGGTCCAACCTGGACAAACACAATGGGTGCAGAGTTCTTTTTCTTTGGAACTCGCTTTGGTTCAGCTTCTGTTTTTGCATTGGCTCGGAGTACGCCTCCAACCACTTGTCCTCCTTCTTTATAGAACTTACTTGCAAGAGTGTTGTATCGTCCTCCGCGTACGATAGGTCCTTCACTTGTTACAAGCTCAAAGTTTGTCTCTGAAAGGTTTCCTTTTCGATCAAAAAGGTGAGGAGTTAGTTCGTACTCAGTCTTTGTTGCCTCAAGGTACTCAAGAAGTCCCTCAAGTTGTACACGAGAGCTCTCAGAGAGATAGTCCATAGGAGAGGGGGCTCGGTGTCCTAGACCGTCTTCATATCGAAGAAGATGATCAAGTGCCTCAAGAGGATCGTTTCGCAAGTGTGCCTGGCACTGTGGAGAAAGTTCTGTGATATTTCGCTTAAAGAAGTTTCCAAGTTCTCGTGAATAGCGCACGAGTGTATCTGGATCTCCCATAGAATTAACTCGTACTACAGGATCCTCTTTTGTAAGGTCTCGTATAAGTGCTTTGAAAGTTCGCACCATAAGGGCATCTGCAATAGATTTTTCAACTCCAACAATATGTAAGTGTACTGTTAGTTGCTTTGGACTCTTTCGTCCTGGAGTTGCATTAGTATGCCAGAAGAAGCGAGGACGACCATTTGGGTCAACATCGTATTCTTTCATTTGTCGCAAGAATTGTGCAAAGGTTCCGCTTACCGGATCCATTGTCTTTGGGTCAATGCCATCTGGATATGTTGCTTTTACTTTTCTGTCTTTGCGTGCATTTAAAAAGTCTGGAAGGTATTCAAATCCATAGTATGAGGCAATAGCATGCGTGCGCTTTAGAAGCACATCAGGATCAATCGTAAGAAAAATGTCGTTCTGTCCCATATTATATTCCTGGTAAGTAATCAATATTGTTAAGCGGTAGTAATCGAAGGAATGCTCGTCCCATAATATTTTCTTCAGGGAGTGCTCCCCATACACGAGAGTCAGCACTTCGCGGCCTGTTGTCTCCAAGGACGTAATACTCTCCTTCATCTAAAGTTAAGCTCTGCCTTCCAAATAGTGGGCCATCAAATTTTGCATATGGCTCCACTAATTGAACCGTGCCCACTCCAGGAGTGGTTACTGTTACTGTCTCATCCTCTACAACGACAGTTTCGCCAGGGAGTCCAACAATTCTTTTAATAAAGAAGACAGAAGGGTCTTCTGGGTAGCGGAAGGTGATCACATCTCCACGCTTAGGGTCACCAAATCTATAACTTAGCTGGTCAATAATGAGGTACTCGCCATTTATGTATGTTGGTTCCATAGAAGCACCTTGTACAACAAAAGGCTGTGCGATGAACAGCCTGAATGGAACAACAATGAGGACGGCCAAGAGTAGGAAAACAAGAATTTCTCGTAGAACAAACTTTAGAAAGGCCATAAGTAGACACTATTGTACTTATGACAGGCAGGCAGCGCAACTTTTTCTTTGATACACTCTTGGTAATGGCATATACAATCGTTGGACTCGGAAATCCGGGAGGAGAATATACAAATACAAAGCACAATGTTGGACGCATGGTGATTGATTTGCTTGCCGATGAATATGGAATTGAAATGAAGGAGCACAAGGCAAGTAATGCAGAAAAGGGAACAGGTGTAATGGAGGGGGAGAAGGTAACGCTTCTTAATCCAAACACCTTTATGAACAAATCTGGGTCTGCGGTATCTAAAATTGTGAAGAGTGTAAATGCTGCAAAGAAAATGATTGTTATCTATGATGATCTTGATTTGCCTCTAGGAAAGATAAAATTATCTTTCGGAGGAGGGTCAGGAGGGCACAAGGGAGTTGATTCAATAATGCGAGGGATTAAGACAAAAGATTTTATTCGATTACGCGTTGGAATTTCAGCTGCAACTCCCAAAGGAAAGACAAAGAAACCAAAAGGTGAGGAGAAAGTACTCAAGTATTTGATGAGTGATTTTGGGAAAGATAAGACTGCTTGGAATAAAGCAAAGAAAAAGGCGAGGCAAGCTATAGAGCTTATCCTCGCCGATGGTCACGTGATCGCACAAAATGAAGTGAATAGTTGGCGCTAAGCGCCAGTGCATCGAACAGCAGTAACTGCAAGAAATGCTGCGATGAGCAGAAATCCCCAAAGAAACTTTCGTCCTTGTCTGCGTTCACGTGGAGGGAAATCATCATGGTGTATCATTTTCTCACCTCCTTTCCTCCAGGAATAAGTATATCAAGAGTTTTTAACAGGTGTGTCTATTGCATTTCAGTTTTTCAGAGAGTAGGATGCCGTGACTATGGCGGACCTGTCCAAAGACCGCATCGAAAAGCTCCTCGAATCGTTCAAAGAGGAGCTTTTTGCTGAGCTAGAAGAGAAGATAGATGTTGCTCAAAAAGAACTTGCAGACCAGGTTTCAGGCGAGGTTGTAAAAAAGGCATCTTCTGATATTGAAACGTATATTGAAGAGCAGGTAGAAGAAGAGGTTACCTATCAGATGGAAGTACAAGAGCGTGTGCATGAGAAGGTACAGCGAAAATTTAAAAAGTTTCAAGAAAAACTTCAGCAGTACCACATGGTGTATGCATTTCTTGTGGCAACAGGATTTATGTTATTTTGGTATGGAGTGTGGCAAGTGCTTGCACAAGTTGAGTTATTTCGAGATGGTTTAATTGCTATAGGAATTGGTCTTGTGCTCCTTTTTATTACAGGGGCAGTGTATAAGAAGTTGGTTGGGTAAATTGTAAGTCACTTAATAAAAACACCCTCCAGACGGAGGGTGTTTTTATTTAGGAATTGATTATCCTTTGTATGAGAGCGTCATACGCTGCTCTTTTGCTTCAAAGAGAGTAATGGTGAATGGATATGTCTTTCCAAGTTCAAGCTTCTCTCGAAGATCTGCCATGCTTTCAAATTCTGAAACATGCACAAGACCTGCAACTCCTTCCTCAATAGAAGCAAGAGCTCCATGCTTGTTGTACTTGATAACAACTCCAGTAACCTCAGTGTCCTTCTTGTACTTCTTTGCTGCAGTATCCCAAGGGTTCTCCTTAAGAGCCTTGATTGAAAGAGAAACCTTTCCATCTTTCACATCAATAACCTTAACTTTAACTGTTGTTCCAACAGGGTAGAGAGCCGCTGGGTCCTCAACAAGAGCCCAATCAATCTCTGAGATGTGCACAAGTCCCTCAAGACCTTGCTCAATCTCAACGAAGAGACCAAACTCAACACCTCCTGTTACGGTTCCTTCTACAACATCTCCAACGTTGTACTTATCAACTGCATCTGTCTTTGCCTCCTCCTCTTCATGAGACTTCTCAGTAAAGATAAGCTTTCCTTCCTTTGGATCTGCTGTAATGATTCGAACAGCAAGGGGAGTACCGATAAGCTTCTTAAGTTCTCCAAGAATCTCATCCTTATCTCCATCTTGTACTCGAGGATAGTGCTCGCTTCGTAGCTGTGAAGCTGGAAGGAATCCATCAATTCCTTGCCACTTAAGAATAAGTCCTCCCTTATTCGCATCCTCAACATTGATGTTGTAGGTAGTGCCTCCTGCAATAGCAAGTTCTGCCTCTCCCCAGATAGCAGCTTGTCGTGCCTCCTTAAGGGATAGCTCGATGTATCCATCAAGTCCTGAGCTATCTACAACTTTTGCAGAAATAGCATCTCCAATATTACTCTTTCGAAGAATATCAGCTGCACTTAGGTACTCACGTCCATAGATAATACCTGTCCCAAATGGGGGAAGGTCTACGTATACACGACCACGGTCAATCGCTACAATTTCTCCTTCTACAGTATCACCTGGCTGTGGTGGCTCTGGAGCCTCCTCAATCAAATGATGCAGAGGGTGTTCTACCTCTTTTGTTCCAAACATATGTAATTGTCTTGTTCGGGAGCTTCGTATCTAGTACTGCGTTATAGAGTGCAGTGTTAGCTACATACGTCAATTAAATACTCCGTACTACAAGTACGAAGAATATAGCTATTTTTGTATGAAAAGTAAAGTCAAAGGGCTCCACGTTTGTGGAGCCCCTGAAAGAACATTTTATTGAATCCTCGGGCCTTCGCCCTCATCTTGGTCTCTCCTGCAGCCCACCAGCGTGGGCGCCTGGTCGATCGTTCAAACGTCGATAGCGAAGTTGGCATTGTCCAACACACGGACGGGATCGGCGCTGCGGCGGCCGGTCGGGTCGTGGTTGGACTCAGCGGTAAAGCTCCTCATAAGAGAAACCTCCTTTGTTTGTTCGCACCCAGTGTGCGAACTCAACTTAATCATTATTAAGGAATAAACAGCAATTTGTCAATTAACTTTTTGGGGAAGTATTAAAAAACCGTCTCATAAAGAGACGGTCGGAGTCCGGCCTGGAAAGAGTGCGCCGTTAGCGCAGGTCTTTCCAGGCCTGGGACTATAGAGATCAGTGGGATATTTCCCATAAGTAGATGTGTTCAGTGAAGCATTGACTAGTACACAGTACGTAGTATGCAATCTCTTCATCTCTTTTCGATCTCAAGTGATCCTATAACCTAGATCAAGGTTTTGCCCAAAATTTCAGGGGGCTATGTTTACCCGCACGCCGTAACGTACGGGAACATAAGTCGAAACCTAAACATGAGTACCTCCCAGACCTTTTCGGTCTTATCCTGTTCGGCGCCGCCGATTCAGCGGGCCAGGCCGGCGATCGTGTTCGTCATTTCGGCGGGATTACGAGCGAGCATTGCTCGGGGAACCCCGAATGGAACGGGTCATGTAGACCTCCATTTGTTGGCGACAGATTGATTTAAGGTTCATGCCGGTCGACGGCCCACCAAGAAGAAGCTCTCGCTTAAGTTCTTGGTCGCCGTCCCGACCGCAGCACAATAGCACACTACTAAAACTTGTCAACCCCTAAAAGCTGTGGTCTTGCAAAATATACGATATATGGCTTAACAAAAGGAAATATTGTCTATTTTTACCAAAATGATATACTGTTCTCACTATGGTTATTACGCATCACGGCGGACAGTGTTTCAAAGTCTCTTTTGGTGACACAACACTCCTTTTTGACCCTCCACACAAGGATTCAAAGCTTTCTCCTGTACGATTTGGTGCAGATATTACACTTGTCTCAAAGCAGCATCCTGATTTCAATGGAGCAAAGGATGATTCTTTTGTTGTAAATGGGCCTGGAGCGTATGAGAAGAATGGAGTTGCTATCCGCGGGTATCTAACAAAGAGTGAGCATGGTGGTCCTGAAGGACTTAATACTATGTATGTGGTTGAGCTTGAGGGTATGACACTTGTATTTCTTGGCGCACTAAGTGATGACAATATTCCAGCTGATGCACGAGAAGCTCTCGATGAGGTGGACATTCTTTTTGTGCCAATTGGAGGTGCTGGAGTACTCGATGCAGACAAAGCACACAAGCTTGCAGTAAAACTTGAAGCATCGGTAATTATTCCTATGCACTATGAAGGAATGGGAGATAAGGATGCTCTAAAAGTCTTTACGAAAGAAGGGGCAGAGAAGCCAACAGACAAATTAACTATCAAGAAGAAGGACCTAACGGATAAAAAGGGTGATATTATTGTACTAAGTGTATGAAGCAACAACTTCACAATCTAAGACAAAAACCTGAGCATGTACGAAAGCAGTATGCGTATACTTCAGCTGCTGCAGTAACACTTTCTATTTTTATGATTTGGGGAGTAACTATGGTTGTTACAAAACCTCTTGCATATAAGGGAACAACAGAGGCTACAGAAGAAAGAGGAAATCCTATTTCTGAACTTGCTTCTACATTTAAGACAGGACTTGCAGGAGCTGCAGCCTCTATTGAGGAGGTTTCAGCTGAGCTTGAAGCTCCAGGACAATACGAGGGAGAAGCTCGTCTTGAGATTGTAGAGACAGGGCGAAGTTCTACTATAGATGAAGAGCCTGAGCGAGAGACCGTACTGACATTCTAATATGGCTAAAAAGGACGAAACACCAAAAGAGGAGAAAGTTATTGCTGCTAATGTGATCGAGCAGAACATTGTTGATGAGATGCGAACTGCATACATCGATTATGCGATGACCGTAATTACGTCTCGTGCACTCCCTGACGTGCGTGATGGTCTTAAACCTGTGCACCGAAGGATTCTTTTTGCGATGAAGGAAATGGGACTTACATCAAGCGCCCGCTTTAGGAAGTCTGCGGCGGTAGTGGGAGAAGTGCTCGGAAAGTATCACCCGCATGGAGATACATCTGTATACGATGCCATGGCAAAGCTCGCACAAGACTTTGCAACGAGGTATCCGCTTGTATTGGGACAAGGAAACTTTGGATCAGTAGATGGAGACTCTCCAGCTGCTATGCGATATACGGAGGCAAAGATGAGTAAGATCTCAGAGGATATTTTGCGTGATATTGAAAAAGATACTGTTGAGTGGCGACCAAACTACGATGCAACACGAAAGGAGCCAGAAGTACTTCCAACTATTGCACCGAACCTCCTTCTAAATGGAACTCTCGGTATTGCTGTTGGAATGGCAACCAATATCCCTCCGCACAACTTGAGAGAGGTTGTTGATGCGGTTGTGTATCTTGCAGATAATCCAAAGGCAACAACAGAAGACCTTCTTCAGTTTGTTAAGGGGCCTGACTTCCCACTGGGAGGAATTGCATTTAATCAAAAGGATATTGCACACGCATATGCTAATGGGCGCGGGGGAGTTGTGGTGCGTGGAGAGGCTGAGATCGTAGAAGATAAGAAAGGGTTCCAGATTATTGTTTCTTCAATTCCATTTAGGGTAAATAAGTCAGATCTTATTATGAAGATCGCTGATCTTGCTCGAGATAAGAAGATTGAAGGTATTCGCGATATTCGAGATGAATCTACAAGTGATATCCGTGTCGTTATTGAGCTCAAGGGAACAGCACATCCTCAGACTGTTTTAAATAATATCTATAAGTACACGCAGCTTGAGGATACATTCCACTACAATACTGTTGCTTTGGTAGATGGCGTGCCACAAACACTTTCTCTAAAGGAGATGCTTGAGCAATTTATTCTCCATCGAAAGGAGGTTGTAAAAAGGCGGACACAATTTGAATTAAACAAAGCAGAGGAGCGTGAGCATATCTTGCTTGGACTCAAGAAGGCGCTCGATCATATTGATGAGATCATCAAGATCATTCGTGCTGCAAAGGATGTGCCAACAGCACACGCGGGACTTATGAAGAAGTTCAAGTTCTCAGATCGTCAGGCAACTGCGATTCTTGAGATGCGCCTTCAGAAGCTTGCAGGTCTTGAGCGACAAAAAATTGAGGACGAGCTTGCAGAAGTACAAAAGCTCATTGCAAATCTTAAAGCAATCCTTGGAAGTGAGAAGAAAATGCTTACCGTTATTAAGAAAGAGCTTTCAGAGCTTTCAGAAAAGCATGGAGATGATCGAAGAACTAAGATCGTAAAGGGGGGAGTGAAGAATATTTCAGTAGAAGATCTTGTTCCTGAGGAGGACAGTGTATTGGTGCTAACAAAGGGAGGGTACGTAAAGCGAACAAATCCAAATGAGTACAAGAAGCAAAAGCGCGGAGGAGTTGGGGTTATTGATCTTTCAACAAAAGAAGAGGATGTAGTTGATACCTTTATTACTGCTTCAACACACGCTGACCTACTCTTCTTTACTGATGCTGGAAAAGCATATCAGGTAAAAATGTATGACATTCCTGAGGGAAGACGAGCAACAAAAGGAAAGAGTATTGCAAATTTCCTAGCACTCGCAGGGGACGAGAATGTAACCAATGTAGTTGCGGCACCTTCGGGAGCAGAGCTTGATGCAAAAGGACTTTTGTTTGTAACAAGAGATGGAACAGTAAAGAAGGTGGCTGCCAAGAGTTTTGCGGATGTACGGCGTAGCGGAATTATCGCTATCAACCTAAAGGATGGTGACAAGCTCGTAACAGCACACTTTGTAGGTGAAGGGGACGACATCATGATCGTAACAAGAGACGGTCAGGCAATTCGATTTGTAGAAGCAGATGCTCGTGAGATGGGGCGAACTGCAGCAGGAGTACGTGGAATTAAACTTTCAAAAGATGACTCTGTAGTATCAGCTCACATTATTCCAGCTGGAATGGAGAAAGAAGCTGAGCTTCTTGTGGTATCTGAGACAGGGTATGGAAAGCATACAAAGATTAGTGAGTACAAGCAGCAAAAGCGTGCAGGATCTGGAATTAAGACTGCGAGTCTAACATCTAAGACAGGAAAGATTGTGGGGGGACGAATGCTTTTGGGAGATCTTGGTAAGTACGAGCTGGTAGCCGTTTCAAAGAAGGGGCAGGTAATCAGGACAGGAGTTCCAGAGATTCCATCTCAAGGACGAAGTACACAAGGTGTACGAATCATGAAGCTTCGGGCAGGAGATGCTGTTGCATCAATTGTGCTTCTAACTGTTGAGGAAGAATAATTTTTATACAACCTCTTGGTATACTGCTAGGTAATGGACTTTTCTAAGCCGCAGGAAATTATTTTGCAGATGGGACTACGCGATGGAATGCGCGTGGTTGATATTGGAAGTGGTGTAGGGCACTACACGTTAGCTGCAGCTCCTATTGTGGGGGAGGAAGGGCGTGTCTATGCTGTAGATGTGCAGGAGCCGGTGCTTAAGGCACTTAAACGTGAAGTAGTTGAGCGTGGATTCTCTAATGTAAGTACTATCTGGGGAGATATTGAGCAGCAATTTGGTACAAAATTAAAAGGAGAGGTTATTGATGCTGTCATTATTGCAAATACTCTTTTTCAGCTTGATGATAAAAACGCGGCAGTAAAGGAGATCAAGAGAATCTTAAAGCCTGGCGGATTAGTGCTAGCTGTTGATTGGGCTGGTTGCTACAACAGTATTGGTCCAGAAGAAAACTGTGTTGTTGAAGAACATGTTGCAGAACGACTCTTCATTGATGCGGGGTTCCATAAAGAGAAAGCCTTCAGAGCAGGGCCACATCATTATGCATTAGTATTTAAGAAGCCATCATGAAGCCATTTCAATTAATTCTTACTGCAGCATTCGTTATCTTTGCCATTATTGGCCTTTTGGTTTTTGCGGGAGCAAATCCAAGTAACAACAAGAATGTTATTGGAGATGTTGTTATCTGGGGAACGCTTCCAAAGGAAGCAGTTCGAGAGACTCTGGCGTCAGTTAGGGAGATTCGTACAGACTTTGATGGTGTTACATATATAGAGGTGTCTCTTGATGAATTCCATACTACATACACAGAAGCGCTTGCTGTAGATCGTGGGCCAGATCTTATTCTTGTGCCGCATACACTGCTTCTTGCAGAGGCTGGAACTCTCTCTCCTATATCTGTTGAGACAATTCCTGCTCGAGATTTTGAAGATACATTTATTGATGGGGCAGATATTGTAATTGCTAATGGATACTATGGAGTGCCAGTTGGTATTGATCCTCTGGTGATGTATTTCAACAAGGCCATGTTAAATAATGCGCGTGTAAGTGAGGCGCCAAAATTTTGGGAGCAGTTCACTGGCCTTGTACCTCGCTTTGTAGAGACAGCAGGAGGGTTCTCAATTGAGAAGAGTTTTGTGGCGCTTGGTGCGTATGAAAACATTACCCATGCAGAGAAAATACTTGCGAGCTTCTTCTTCCAGGTTGGATCTCCAATTAGAGGTGCAAGCGGGCAGGTAGAACTTGTTGGAGGAGAAAATGAGGATGTGGAGAGTGCGCTTCGTTTCTATACAGAGTTTGCTAATCCAAATACAAGTGCATACAGTTGGAACAAAAGTCTCAAGGAGGATAGGCAGGCATTCCTCGCAAATGATCTAGCTATTTACTTTGCTCCGGCAAGTGAAGGGAAGAGCTTGGCGCTTGCTAACCCAAACATTTCTATTGGTTCTGCGGCATTTCCGCAGCTTGAGGGAGGGAATTCAGTTGTGTATGGGGATGTGTATGTATTTGCAACACCAAAGGATGCGCGGAATGTAACTGCAGCAAAGACTGCAGCCCTTGCCTTTACAGGAAAGAATGTAGCTGAAGTATTCGCACAGGTGCTTAATATGGCTCCTGTGCGGAGAGATTTGGTAAGCACATCTCAGAATGACCCGCTTCTTGATCTTGCATATGACGAAGCGTTTATTGCAAAAGGATGGCTCTCTCCACAACCAGCAAGAGTAGACACTGTGTTCTCTGCTATGGTTGATGATGTAGTAAGTGGTAGAAGTGATGCGTTAGATGCGCTCACAAAAGCACAACGTTCACTAAAATAATATGCGTACAATACTCTCAATTCTATTTGGACTTTCACTCCTTTTAACTCCAGCTGTTGCGTTGGCGCAAGGTGGAGGACCAACAGGCACAGGTCCAGGGAATACTGGAGGACCAACAGGACCTACTCCAGGTGGGGGTGGAAGTGTTTCTTGTCCAGATGGTTCTTCTGGTCTTTGTAATCCACTACAAGCTGGTTCTCTAGAAGAATTTCTTACAGCAATTCTAGAGTTCATTGTTCGTCTTGGAACAATTGTCGTTATTGTGATGCTTGTTGTGGTTGGGTTTATGTTTGTAAATGCCCGTGGAAATCCAGAAGAGATTAAAAAAGCACGGGACGCACTCCTTTGGACACTTGTAGGGGGAGTAATTTTAATTGGCGCGTTTGTTATAGCAGAGGCCATTAAGGCAACAGTAGAAGCAATTACTTCATGACATTTAAAGAGTTCGTCACAAGTCTCATAAACTTCTTTGACACAAGCGTCATTCCTCTTTTATTTGCAATCATGTTCTTCATATTTTTATGGGGAATATTTCAATACTTTTTTATAAAGAGAGAGGATCCAGCTGCTCGATCTGAAGGCGCACAGTTTATGTTGTGGGGGATCATAGGCTTTGCTGTAGTTATTTCTATGTGGGGGCTAGTGCGTCTTCTCTTGGGAAGTTTTGGTATAGGGGTATAAGATTTATCCACATTAGAAGGGTTATTTAATAATACCGGCCTCTTTGGCCGGTATTATGTGTCTATATGAAAAAGAACACACAAATTTTAGGAATCGGTTCTATCAGCGGATTTGCTGCTTATTTGTTTGCAGTAATGCCAACACTTGCGTACGCACAGTTTGCTGGAGATAGCATTGAAGGACTTGTAGAAAGCGTTATTAGTTTTATTAATGACACACTAGTGCCGCTTGTATTTGCACTTGCACTTATCGTGTTTATTTGGGGACTTTTCCAAAGTTTCATTCTTGGAGGAACAGATCCAGAGAAGCGAAAGGCAGGACAAGATCTTATGCTTTGGGGAATTATTGCATTCTTCGTAATGGTGTCTGTATGGGGACTAGTTAATATCCTTACAGGAACATTTGGGTTCTCAGGTGGAGAAACTGTAACTCTTCCTGGAGTACAGGAGCGGTAATTAAATGGATCTAGACGGATTACTTAACGGCATTGTCCGAGAATTAGTAAACCCATTCATTTGGCTACTAACTGGGGTTGCAACGATTATCTTTATCTATGGAGTTCTTGAGTTTATGGGAACTTTTGGACAAAGTGAGGATACGCGTGCAAAAGGAAGAAGTCATATGATTTGGGGTATTGTCGGGCTTGCCATTATGTTTGGTGTGTTCGGAATCTTACGAATTGTATTAAATACATTCGGCTTAGATGCTCCAATAGAATCGTTATAAAAAAGAAAACGGCGGGCCATAAAGGCTCGCCGTTTTTAGTGTGTGTCAGGTCATCGTAAAGAAACAATGTGCACCCGTCCTCGATCTTGAGTTTTGAATTCAAGACGGTTCAGGGGGTAGTAGCATCGCCGGTGTCCATTAGGAACCGTAAATCTTTCCGATTCCCATCGACGGAGTGCGAAGGAGGTGATATCTCCAACTGCGTTGTCTTCAATGCACTCACCTTGAATCCCTTGGACAAGGTAGTGGGTCACAAGGACCTCTTCTCGTCCATGTAGGTAATACCAGGTGAGGTAGAAGGCGTATGCTCCCACTGCTGCTAAGGCGAGAATTTTCCAGGGGATCCGTTTGATTGAAAACCCTTTCATGTTCACGCCGGCAACTGCTGGCCTCCAGTAAAGGAGAATAATAATGATGACAATCGTGATAATTGTCAGAAGGATAAACCACATACTATGCATCACCCTTCTCCTCTTTCTTGGCAAGAAGTTTTGCTGCCGCTGGTGTCAGAAGGTCTGGCGCCACCACAACAGTGTTTCCAGCTTCGCCAACATCTCCAAGAGTTTGAAGTCTAAAGATGTCAATGCCGTCTTTGCGTGCATTTACAGCACCCGCTACAGACTTGTATGCATCTGCTCTTGCTTCACCATCAACGCGTGTTGCATGAGCTGCAGCATCTGCTTCTATCTTGACCGCATCTGCGCGTCCCTCAGCTTCTGTTCTGAGAACATCAGCTTCGATTGTAGCAGTTGTGCGTCTTTGAGTAAGCTCACGCCACTCGGGAAGCGGGTCAACATTCAGAAGGTACGCGTTTGTAATTGTTATGCCGTACGTTTCTGCAACCCATTCCTGGATTGATTTTTCCGGATCAGGCCCAGTTTCAGGAACATGTCCATCTTCAGCTTCTATGTCCTGCGGGCATAAAATACGGTCAGAGAAACCGCCGCTCTTGTGCCCACTTGTTTTTTCGCTGATCAACTCTTCATAAGTTTTGCTCAAGGCATAGTCCTTGGCGATCTCATTGAGAATACTCTCAATAATTTGAGGCCAATCCTCGTTCATGAAGAGTGCCTTATATGGATTGGTAATCCGTATAATAGCAACATATTCGAGAGTCACTGGAATGATCTCGCCGTCTTCGCCGTGGGTCTCGCCATCGGGCAGTACCATGGCATAGGGGAAGCGTGTAGCAAAACCAAAGTTAGTTGTCTCGTCAGTACGAGCAACAATTTCACTTTTTTTGCCGACTTGTTTTAGTTCACGCCAGGATAATTTATAGCTATAAACTGTCTGGGCGAAAGGCACTCCAACAAGTCTCCATCCGAAGATGTTGAATCGATTTTTCTTGTAGTCCGGATCAGGTACTATTTCCCAACGCTCTTCGTCAGGACCAGTGCCTTTGAACTTGTGTCCAGAATAAGCCAAGACAAAGTGACTAAATTCATTGCCGTTTACAACAGCTTGAAATGTCCCCTCGTCAGGCTTTGTGAAAATTATTCCGTTATCCGCAAAGAGTCTGTCGACCCAAAGTGGAGAGGTAAGAACCACACCGGTTCCTACCGCAGTCATTGTTGATAGGAGCATAGACATAGCTCTACCTTTCTTTGTTTCAATGAATTTTCTGACGAAGATCTCGTCTGTTTATTATTATACCATAAACACTCTCTTTGTCAAAAAGAAAGACCGCTATATAAAGCGGTCTTTCTTTTAATTTTATTGGTGGGGATGGGGAGACTTGAACTCCCACAGGTTGCCCTACTAGTTCCTAAGACTAGCGCGTCTACCAATTCCGCCACATCCCCATGTGATCGGTTCGCAGTATATCAAAAACTTGCGAGTCCGCCCACTAGGACTCGAACCTAGGACCCACTGCTTAAGAGGCAGTTGCTCTACCAACTGAGCTATAGGCGGATATGCACCAGATAGTAACGAACTATCAAGATTTTGCAACGTTTGTGCCGGGAGCGGGACTTGAACCCGCACGATCATAATTGATCAAGGGAGTTTAAGTCCCTCGTGTCTACCAATTCCACCATCCCGGCAAGAATGAGGCCTGGGCGGGAATCGAACCCGCGCATGGAGGTTTTGCAAACCCCAGCGTTACCACTTCGCCACCAGGCCTTTAATCTTGCTGTGACAGCTCATCAATACGCTGTCTATTTTTTTCTCCTTCGTCAATTTTGAAATCAACGAATGGTAGTACTTTAAACGATATTCTCTGCTTTAGGAAGGTCCTAAAATCATTTCGGTGTCGCTTAAGGAAGGCAAGTGCTCCTTGCTCATTATCATTTGGGAATACGCTAATGAAGATAGTTGCTTGCTTTAAGTCAGGGGAGATTGATGCATCTGTTGCGGTAATAAGATTATTTCTATTTGCTTCACGAGAAATAAACTCTCCCGCAATCTTCAGTAGCTCCTCTCTAACTTTTTCTTGTCGCTCAGTCATTATGATTCAACAATATGGTATGCCTCAATGTAATCTCCTTCAGCCATTTCAACTTTTGAATCAAGCTGTCCTCCAAACTCAGTGTCTACAGGAACTGAATCTACATCTACTCGCATACTCTGAAGGTTGATAAGTTTTCCTTCTCCAAGTACCACATCTCGTCGTAAGACACGCACGGTACTATTTAGACGAACTTCTCCTTCTTTTACCTTTGCTCCAAATACTTGTTTTGTTCCAACTTTGTTGAAAAGACGAATAATCTTTGCTCGTCCAAGGACTTCTTCCTTTTGTACTTTAGGAGCACGAGAGTTAAGGATCTCTTCTACGTACTCAGCAAGTTCATAGATGATATCAAAGCTCTTAGCTTCAATGTCAGAGCGATCTGCAAGATCCGCTGCTGCCTTATCGATTCCAGTGTGGAAGGCCACACAGACTCCATTAGGAGCCGCTACTGCAGTTTTAATATCTCCTTCATTAATAGCTCCAACACCACTATCAAGCACCTTAATGGCGATATTGTCGTGTGAGAGTTTCTTTAGCTCATGCTCGATAGCAGGAATACTTCCAACTACATCAGCTTTGATAATAAGAGGGAGGATAGCTCCAGTCTCAGTTTCTTTCTGTTCCAAAGCTTCTTTAGGTACTACAACTCCTTCTTTTGCCAACTTCTCGGCATCTTTCTTTTTGGCAACGGTAGTGAAAGCAGATCCAACAGTAGGGAGTTCGTTAAATCCAACAATACGAATAGGAGATGAGAATGTTGCAGAATCTATCCGATCTCCTTTAAAGTCTTCAATAAATCGAATAGGTGCCAGTGTATTTCCTGCAACAACAAATGATCCAGTCTTTAGAGATCCGTTTTTAATGATAAGCGTAGCTGAGTCTCCTCGTTGCTTATCTTTTGTTGCTTCAAGCACGATTCCTTCAGCTGGAAGAGATTCGTCTCCCGTTAGCTCCTCAAGGTCTGCAGTTAGAAGGATAAGGTCAAGAAGCTCAGGAATACCTTCTCCAGTTTTAGATGAGATGGGAGCGAAAGGGATATCTCCCCCAAGACCTTCAAGGTAGATTTCATTCTCAAGAAGAGATGTCTTTACCTTTTCAACATTTGCATTATTTGTGTCTATTTTTGTAATAGCAACAACAAAAGGAATGCCAGCTTCTTTAATGGCGGTGTATGCCTCAAGGGTTTGAGGTTTAACTCCGTCATCTCCTGCAACAATCAAAATAGCGATGTCAGCAATAACTGCTCCGCTTGATCGCATTGCCTGGAAGGCTTCATGTCCTGGAGTATCAAGGAAGGTAATCTTCTTTTCTCCATCATCAGTTTTATGAAGAACCTCGTATGCGGATACGTGCTGGGTGATTCCTCCTGCTTCTCCATCTACTACGTTTGTTTTTCGAACATAATCAAGCAAAGAAGATTTACCGTGATCGATGTGTCCCATCACGGCTACTACTGGAGGTCGTACTGTTGTTTTGTTACTCATATTATTTCTTTGCTTTAGCTAGCACTGCTTGCTCTTCATCAGTTAGTTCAAATGATGATGTGTATTTCTCAACAGGCTTTGCATAGATGCGCATCTTGTCGCGCATATAAAGGCTTGAAAGCACCATACCATCCCCATCCTCACTTACAAGGGCAGTGGCAAAACTCTGCTTTCCACCTTCTCCTGTTCCATTAAATGCATCAAAACGCATAACAGATGGCATTTGAGCACTTTTCTTGATTCGGGCGTCATATGCGATGAATGTTTCTGCAACTTCTTTGTGAAATTGTTCGGCATCTTGCTTGTGCTCTACAAGTAAAGTGATAACCGCTTCAAGATCTTTTCCATTTTTCCCTTTGAAAACCTTTCCAAGACGCACAAAAAGAATAACTACCAAGATAAGGAGAATAAGGTTAAGAAGAAAAAGGCCTCCTATAAAGAGTGTGGTAGGTGTTGCACTACTAAATACGGTGAGAAGCTCAGTCATAAGAGCATGGTAGTTGCTCTCTTGCAGTTTTGCAAACAAGAGCGTACAACAGTAGGTAATGAGTAAGCGAGTATATCTAGATTATGCCAGCGCAATGCCAACAAAGAGGTCGGCATTTTCTGCAATGAGACCACACATTCTTAATTTCTTTGGAAATCCAGGAGCAAACCACCAGGAAGGGAGAGAAGCAAAGGAAGCGCTTGAGAAAGCACGCTCTGACGTTGCAGATGTTGTGAAGGTGAAAAAGGAAGAGGTTATCTTCACATCAGGAGCAACTGAAGCAAACACTCTTGCAATAATGGGGCATATAGAAGGACTGCGTCAGCAAGGGCGCACATATAAAGACATGCACGTTGTTACGTCTGCTATTGAGCATGTAAATGTGCTTAAGAGCATTGAGGCATTAAAAGAGAAAGGAGTATTGGTAAGTATTGTATTTCCAAATGAAGAGGGAATCATCACACCTCAAAGCGTAAGAGAGGTTCTAACGAATAAAACAGTTCTCGTTTCTGTTCAGTATGTAAATAGTGAGATTGGAACAATCATGCCGCTGCGAAAGATAAAGCAGAAAGTATCTGAATTTAATAAAGAGATTGCAGTGCATACAGATGCAGCACAGGCAGCGCTTTTTCTTCCAGTACTTATTGAAAGTATCGGAGTAGACATGATGGTGCTTGATGGGCAGAAGTTTGGAGGACCACGAGGAATTGGAGCCCTTATTAAAAAGAGGTCTGTAGCACTAGCTCCAATTCTATTTGGAGGAGGACAAGAAGGCGGTATGCGACCAGGGACAGAAAATGTAGCTCTTGCTGTTGGATTTGCTCACGCACTTGTAGGTGCACAAGAGAATTATGAAAAAGTGGGTGAAGAGATAACAATGCTTCGAAACTGGACCCTTAATGAGATTGAGAAGGAGATAAAGAATGTGCATTTAAATGGAGACAAGATCAAACGAGTCGCAAACAACATAAACATTTCTTTCCCTGGAAGAGATAGTGAGTACCTTGCTGCATTTTTAGATAAGAAAGGATATGCAGTTTCTACGAAGATAACCTGTGACAGTGGAGCAGGAGAAGGTTCAGATGTTGTGCGAGTGGTTACAGGAGATGAAGAAAAAGCACTTTCAACACTTCGAATTACATTAGGTCCGGATCATACAAAACAGCAGATGAGAGGGTTTGTGAAAGCTCTAAAAGAGGGCGTAGAATTTCTTGACGAGCACACAATTTAGTCGTACATTTTAAGCAGTACAGGCGTAACGATTTGTCATTCTGACGCTTGCTTCGTATACTGCTCTTATGGATATTGAACAGCTCTCAAAATCACAATTGCTTCTTCTTACTTTGCTAGTTTCTTTTGTTACGTCTACTGCAACAGGAGTACTTACCGTGTCACTTCTTGAGGAGACTCCTCAGACGGTGACACAGACAGTAAACCGGGTTGTAGAGCGAACAATTGAAAAGGTGGAGCAAGGAGAAGCTGGAGCAGCTGTTGTAACTCGAGAGACTACGGTAGTAGTGAAAGAAGAAGATGTGCTTGGAGATTCTGTAGAAGCACATGCAAGTCGCGTTGTTAGTCTGCATGTTGGAACAACAACAAGCGCGTCTGTAGCAACAGGACTCTTCCTGCCAAATCAAGGACTGATTGCATCTGGCTCTGATGGGGTCAGTGCAGACGAAGTCCTTATCAAATTTGCAGGAGGTTCTGTATTTGAGGGAGAAGTAGTAGAGAATACTGAAAGTGGCATTGCACTCATTAAGCCGGTGCTAGGAGAAGAGGAGGCACTCCCTGTAATCGGAGGATATGAGTTTGCAACACTTGAGGGAGTACGGCGGGGACAAAGTGTCTTCGCGCTTGGCGCAGGATCTGCGCTAGAGACAGGAATTGTTTCTGTAGTAGAAGGTTCTGATATTGGTACAAATCTAGCGCAGTCTCGATTGCCATACGGAACAACACTTATTTCAACGCTCGGAGATATTATTGGAATGCATGTAGCTGTAACCGAAGGATCTGGTGCACAGTTCATCAGTGCCGAGGACATTCTAGGAGCAGTTGATGCATACCTATCTTCGCAGCAAGTAGCTGAAGAAGAAAATGCAACCATTTAAAAATTTCACAACCAAAGCGAAAGAGGCAGTACGAAAGGCACATGAACTTGCAATAGAGAGAGGGCAAAATCATGTGAACCCCGTACATCTTCTCGCTGCACTTGTATTGCAGGAGGAGAGTCTCGTATTTTCAGTACTAGATAAAATGGATGTAGATGCCATTTTGCTTGCAGACTCATTGCTTGAGATGCTTGAAGCTCCAGAGAATGCTTCAACACTTTCTCCAAGCTACCAGCTTTATTTAACTCCAGACCTAGCACAAGCTCTTGAAAATGCTGGGACTATTGCGTCAGATTTAGGAGATTCATTTATTGGGACAGAGCACCTGTTTATTGCTCTTATCGAGAACCCGGGGCCTGCAGCAGATCTATTGCAGCGATTTACTATTGATCAGGAGACATCGCTTAATGTGCTTTCTGAAATCAAGCAGAATAATGGGGGAGAGATTGTAGAGCCAAAGAAATTCAGGGCTCTTACAAAGTACACACGAAATCTAACGCAGATGGCTCAAGACAATAAGCTTGATCCTGTTATTGGACGTGATGAGGAGATTAATCGTGTAGTTCAGATTCTTTCTCGAAGAACAAAGAACAACCCTGTTCTTATCGGAGAAGCTGGAGTTGGAAAGACTGCCATTGCAGAGGGGCTAGCGCAGCGAATAGCATCAGGTGATATTCCTGAGTCTCTAAAGGATAAAGAGCTTCTCTCGCTTGATCTTGGAGCGATGATTGCAGGTACAAAGTATCGAGGAGAGTTTGAGGAGCGGATGAAGAGCATCATGAAAGAAGTTGAGAAGTCTGAAGGAAAGGTGCTTCTCTTTATTGATGAGCTACACACACTTGTAGGAGCTGGAAATGCAGAAGGTGCAATGGGAGCAAGTGAGATGCTTAAGCCAGCGTTGGCTCGTGGGGAGATCAGGACTATTGGGGCTACAACTATTAAGGAGTATCAAAAGTATATTGAAAAGGATGCAGCTCTTACACGGCGTTTCCAGCCAATTTATGTACATGAGCCAAGCATTGAGGATGCGGTAGCTATTTTGCGAGGGCTTCGAGATAAGTACGAGCTCTTCCACGGTATTCGTATTACAGACGACGCTATTGTTGCAGCAGTAGAACTATCTGCAAGGTATCTAACAGAGCGACATCTTCCAGATAAAGCAGTTGATCTTATCGATGAGTCAGGGTCAATGCTTCGCATTGCGCTTGAGAATAAGCCGGTAGAGCTTGAAGAGACAGATCGAAAGATTCGTCGTCTTGAGATTGAAAAGGCAGCACTTGCAAAGGATCTTCAGGATGAAGATATGGAGAAAGAGATCAAGTCTCGTATTCGAAAGGTAGAAAAAGATATCGCTGATCTAAAAGAGAAGACAAGTGAGCTTGAGCTTAAGTGGAAGAATGAGAAGGAGGTTCTTGAATCTATTCGAGGTATGAAGACACAGCTTGGAGAACTTAAGCAGCAGGCAGACAGTGCAGAGGCAACTGCAGATCTTGGTACTGCAGCTGAGATTCGTTATGGAAAGATTCCGGTACTTCAGAAGGAGCTTGAAACAAAGATGAAGAGAATGAAGACACTTCAGAAGTCTCGAAGAATTCTTAAGGAAGAAATTACCGAGTCAGACATTGCAACTGTTGTTTCAAGGTGGACTGGTATCCCAGTGTCGCGAATGCTTGAGGAAGAGGCTCAGAAGCTTGCTCGTATGGAAGAAGCTCTCAAGGAGAATCTTGTAGGGCAAGATGAGGCAATTCAATCTGTTGCAGATGCTGTGAAGCGATCACGTGTAGGAATTGCAGATCCTAACCGCCCTATTGGATCATTTATGTTCTTAGGGCCAACAGGAGTTGGAAAGACAGAGCTTGCTCGTCGCCTTACAGAATTCATGTTCAATGACGCGGATAATCTTATTCGTGTAGATATGAGTGAGTTTATGGAAAAACATTCCGTAGCGAAGCTTGTAGGAGCTCCTCCAGGGTATGTGGGGCACGAAGAGAGTGGAACATTAACTGAGCAAGTACGACATCGTCCGTACTCGGTAATCTTGTTTGATGAGATTGAGAAGGCTCACCCTGAAGTGTTCAATATCTTGCTTCAGGTTCTTGATAGTGGGCACCTAACAGATGGAAAGGGAAGGAAGGTGAACTTCAAAAATACTATCGTTATTCTAACTTCAAATGTTGGAGCTGAATATATCGACAAGATGAGCTCAATTGGTTTTGCCACACACGAGAGTGAAGCACATGAGGTGGAAGACCAGCAGGAGCAGGCACGAGAGAAGGTGATGAAGCAGTTGCGTGAGCAGTTCCGTCCAGAGTTCTTGAACCGTCTAGATGACATTGTCTTCTTCAAGACTCTTTCAAAGGAAGTGCTTCGAGAAATTGTGGACATGCAAGTGGCAGATGTTATTGAGCGACTTTCACAAAAGAAAATTGCCCTGTCTATTGCTCCTAAGGTTAAGGATTGGCTTGCTGCCAAGGGATACAATCCACAATATGGGGCGCGACCATTGCGGCGTGTAATTCAAACAAAGCTTCTAACTCCAATTGCATCTCTTATGGTAGATAAGGGACTTATGGCAGGAGGGTCTGTAACAGTAGGGATTAAGGGAGATGAGCTTACATTTACAGCTCGAAAGAAAGCCGCAACAGCAAGTAAAAGGGTGAAAACAGTTGCGTAAATCCCTTAATTTGATAGAGTAGCCGCACTATGAGTCAAGACCATTTGGCAAAAATGAAATCAACTGAATCCGATCACATGTATTGGACTCGGAAGAATAAGAAGCGTGTAGAGCGAAAGCTTGAGCTTAAGAAGTACGATCCTAAGGTTCGAAAGCACGTAATGTATACAGAAGTGAAGAAGTAGAACTCTTTCTTCTTTATGCTACACTCTCCGCACGGCACACTGTCGTGCGTTTGTGTATAGGGCGATTAGTTAAGTGGCATAATGAAGGTCTCCAAAACCTTAGTCGGGGGTTCGATTCCCTCATCGCCCGCAATTAACAGAAAGAGCTCCAGATAGGAGCTCTTTCGCGGTATTATGAGTGCATGTTTGACCAAATAGTACCGGATTGTGCTCGAGACTCCATAACATACCCTTGTGGGTGTGAATTTGTAGATGTGATGCAACTTGTGCAGAACATCATGAACTTTCTTATTTACTTTGGAACAATGGTTCTTGTTCTTATCTTGGTATATGTTGGCTTTCTATTTATAACGAGCCAGGGAAATCCAGGAGCGATTCAAAAAGCTCGAAGCATGGCAATGAGTGCCGTTATTGGGTTTGTGGTTATGCTCGGAGGATTCTTGATTGTGAGTACCATCATGAGTACGTTTGCAAATCAGGATGAGTACGGAAATTGGAGTAGTTTCTTTGGGATAGAGAGAAGTGTTTGTGAATTGGACTTTGAAGGTGGGATTGATACAAGAAACCCTGTTGTAACAGGGCCACAAGATGATTGTCCTACATGTGTATCACTTGAACCTCTTGGTATTGATTGTAAAAGCGGACGTTGTGAAGCAGATGAAGATATTGCAAATAGACTACAAGAGTTAGCAAATACAGCAGGGCTTGCTGCTTGGAGAGTTACAGAGGCTATACCAACCACTGCAACACACAGGTGTGGGTGTCACTATAATGGAACCTGTGTAGATATAAACTTTACTGGCAACCTTCAGGCAAGTTCTCCAATTAGTGTAAGTCTTGGACAAGAGCTAGGTACAGCAATAGCTGCGTTTATTGATGCTGCAGAGAGTCAGGGGTTGCGTGCAGAGTATGAGGTACCAATCAATGAAGACAAGGTGAATATCTATACAGCACCAAGTGGTCCTAATCCAAACTCTATTAAAGTAATTTCTGCAATAACAGCGCCGCACTTTTCTGTGTACGGTCCTAGAGGGTGTCAAGCAAGATAAGATCCAACTTTTTCTAAAAGGTTTTCCTTTGTTCCCCAAGCAACATCTTTATTTCTCTTAAACCAAGTCATTTGGCGTTTTGCATATCCCATAAGTTCTGAGATAAGTTTTGGTATTAAATCTTCTTCAGCAATAGTTTCATCTAGGTATTCTTTTATAACTCTATATTCAAGTCCAAATGCATCAAGGCGCTTGTCACCAACACGTTCTCTGAGCATTTTAGTTTCCTCGACAAGCCCTTTCTTTATCGTCTCAGAAAGTCTTTTTGTTATTTTCTCTCGGATATTCTCCCGAGATATCTCAATTCCCAAGTAGAGAGTGTCGTAAAGGGGTTCTGCTTTTTCTTGTTTTGGAACTTCTCCAAGAGCCTCAACTATCTCAAGGGCACGAATAAGGCGTCTCTTATTTTTTGGGTCTATAGTTTCAGCTCGTGCTGGGTCTTGAGATTGTAGAATTTTAAATAATGCTGTCGTTGGTACATCCTCTAATTCTTCTCGAAGCTTTTCATTTGGCGGGACAACAGGAAATGCTCCATCATATAAAACAGCATCCATGTATTGTCCTGATCCTCCGGCAAGTATAGGAAGTTTATTCCGAGAGATAATATCTTTAATTTTCTCTTTCGCCATCTTTTGAAATTCCTGCACAGAGAAAGTTTCCTCTGGCTCTACAATATCAATCATGTGATGGGGAATGCCGTCCATTTCTTCCTCTGTCACTTTCTCAGTTCCAATATCAAGTGTTTTGTACACTTGTCTTGAGTCAACAGAAATAACTTCGCCATTGTATTTTTTGGCAATTCCTATAGCTAGAGATGTTTTCCCAGATGCTGTGGGGCCAACAATCGCAATAATTTTTGCATCTTTCATTAGCTTCGTTATACTACGCATACAAAATTAGTAAACTAAGAGAAAATATATGGACAGTTCAGAATTAGAAGGAAAAAATCTTCCAAATGTAACATTCAAGACACGAGCAAAGAATGATTCAGGAGAGTTTGAGTGGAAAGACGTAACAACTGAAGACTTGTTTTCAGACAAAAAGGTTGTTCTCTTCTCTCTTCCAGGAGCATTTACACCAACGTGTTCTTCAACACATCTTCCAGGATATGAGGAGAAGTTTGATGAGCTTAAGGAGCTTGGTGTCGATGAGGTGTACTGTCTTTCTGTAAACGATTCATTTGTGATGAATGCGTGGGGGAAAGATCTTGGTGCAGATAAGGTAAAGCTTATCCCTGATGGGTCAGGAGACTTTACGCGAGCACTTGGAATGAACGTAAAGAAAGAGAATCTTGGGTTTGGAGAGCGGTCTTGGCGATACTCTGCACTTGTAGAGGATGGAGAAATCAAGAAGGCATTTATTGAGTCTGGATTTGAAGATAACTGTGAGGAAGATCCATTTGAGGTATCTGATGTAGATACAATGCTCAAATATCTTAAAGAGAACTCATAAATCAAAAAGCGCCTTCGGGCGCTTTTTGATTTGTGGGAAGTTTTATGGCATATTCACTTCAGACTTTAAGTAGACACTTAGGAGATTTCAATGTTTACAGAGCGGCAAATTAATGCCCTGAAGTATGTGATTGCTTATTCAAAGGATGGAAATTCTCTGGTTAAGCAAATGTTCTGGCTTCTTCTTGATGAGTCTAAATTGATGCGGAAAGAAGTTTGCATTACGCTCATCGAGGGGGAGGGCTTCTCTGAAGAAGAGGTTCGTGATGCCGGCTACGGAGCATCGGGTTTCTCAAGTACTCTTGGTTCCACGCAAATCGATCAAATCATGATTGCTATGGGTACTGATTTTCGCTTCAGCTACCACTACGGTCGGTATGGCGAAGATGGTCTTGATACAAGTGGTCAGTTCGCAGGGATCTCGGAAGAAAGAATGCTTGCTTCTGCTGAAGATGCAAAAGCACTTGTAAAAGAAGGTGTTCCAGTTGCGTACACATTCTGGTTGGCGCGCGACCATTACTCGCGTACTGCCACGCTGGTTCCTGTCGTTCGCGAGCAGCTTATCTCAATTGATCTTAATAAATCCGGGCTGTATCCAGATCTTGAGAATCAGCAGCTTGAAGCTTAGATCTCGAGCAACCGAAAAGCGTCCTTGTGGCGCTTTTCTCTATTTTACTGCTTCCTTCCAATGTTTCCTGCACACAGAGACGTATGATTCATTTCCTCCAACTTGATTTTGTGGGCCATCTTGCAGCACTTTCCCATTTTCTCCAAGTCGCAGCACCATAGTCGCTTTCTTTCCACAATGACAAATAGTTCGTATTTCTCTTAGAGTATCGGCAAGCGCAAGTAGTCTCTCAGATCCTGGAAATAGATTTCCTTTAAAGTCAGTTCGAAGTCCGTAGCACATAACAGGAATATGTAACTCATCAGCAACATGTGCAAGCTCATCAATATGTTTTGGAGATAGCCAGTGCGCTTCATCTATTAAAACGCAAGAGATGGGGCTCTGTTCTCTTATTTTTTCAAAGAGGTTGTCTTTTTCATCATACGTATCACACTCGTGTTTTATTCCAATACGAGAAGAAATAAATCCTTGTCCATCTCGAGTATCCATTTTTGCGGTAAGGAGGTACACATTCATACCACGCTCTTCATAGTTGTGTGCTACCTGGAGTAGGGCAGTAGATTTTCCTGCATTCATTGCAGAGTAAGAAAAGTAGAGTTTTGACATCGACCTATTGTACCAAAAAGAAAAAGCGCCGTAAGACGCTTTTTCTTGTTTGTGCCGGGAGAGGGACTTGAACCCTCAAGCCTTGCGGCAATAGGTTTTGAATCTATCGCGTATACCAATTCCGCCACCCCGGCAATACACGTTATCCTACGTAAAGTTCTTAAATGGTGCAAATTACATATGATACAATTGGCTGTATATGGACGCGAAATTAGCTGAAGCACAGCGGTATGATTCGGTATTCTGGATTGAGGTAGAGAAAATTCAACCTAATCCATACCAGCCACGGAAAGAATTTGACGAGCTAAATCTAAAAACTCTTGCAGAGAGTATTCGGCAGTATGGAGTATTGCAGCCACTTGTTGTTACTCGTACTGAAACTGAAAAAGAAGATGGAGGTCTTCAAACAAGCTATGAGCTTATTGCTGGGGAGCGAAGGCTTCGTGCCTCAAAGCTTGTAGGATTGCGTGAGGTTCCTGCAGTGATTAGAACTCAAAATGAGGATAGTCAGATGAAGCTCGAGCTTGCGATTATTGAGAATCTTCAAAGAGAAGATCTCAATGCTGTAGATCGAGCAAAAGCTTTTGATCTTCTTGCACAGAAATTTAAATTAACTCATGCAGAGATTGGAAAGAAGATGGGGAAGAGTCGAGAGTATGTAAGTAATAGTATTCGGCTTCTTGGACTTCCTGAAGAGATGCAAGAAGCTATTCGAAGTAAAAATATTACTGAGGGACATGCAAGGCCACTCCTAATGCTTTCTGATCGTCCTGATGAGCAAGCAACTCTATATAAGGAGATTGTTACCCGAAAGATTTCAGTGCGAGATAGTGAGCAATTGGCGCGGCGCATTGCTGTTGAGAAAACTCGGAAGAATGATCTTTCTCCTGAATTACAAAAGCTTGAAAAAGAACTCTCAGATGCTCTTGGAACACGAGTGCATATTGAGCGAGCTGAATCTGGAGGAAAGGTGGTTATTGATTTCTTCTCAGAAGATGATCTAAGTGCGATTAGAAATCACATTGCAGAGGAGGCTGTAAAAGAGGAAGAGCTTTCAGAAGAAGAAATTGTTGAAGATGTAGAAAACGCCCTTGAAGGTGTTGTGGAGGAAAAGAAAGAAGAGAAGAAGGATGATGATCTCTACAACATCTCAGGATTTACTGTATAGGCTTCTTTCCTGTTTTCTGTCGAATACTCTTTCGTGCAATTGATGTCTTTACCATGTCGAGCCATTTTTCAGTTGGCGCGGCATTTTTTCTTGTCATGATTTCAACTCGATCTCCATTTTTTAGCTTTGTATCAAGTGAGACAAGCTTTCCGTTTACTTTTGCTCCGGCTAGATGGTCTCCAATGTCGCTATGAATAGCGTATGCAAAATCGATAGGGCTTGAATCAACAGGCAAATCAATCACATCTCCTCTCGGGGTAAATACAAATACTCGATAGCTTGTAACGTCTTCTTTTACTCCTTGTAGGAATTCATCACTCTCAGAAAGTGCGGTTTGTGCTTCAGCAAGATCTGCAATCCAAGTTGGAGTTGAAGCGCTTTGCTTCACTTCTTTATTTACCTTTGGAATAAGTTCTCCCATCCATGTGCGAGCAAGAGTTTCAAAAGTTTTCTTATTACTATCTCCAAGTTGCTTGTATGAAATATGAGATGCAATTCCGTATTTTGCAGAACGATGCATTTCTTCCGTTCGAATTTGTACCTCTACAATTCCAGCGTTCCCTGTCATTACTGTTGTGTGAAGACTTTGGTATCCATTTGGCTTGGGGAAAGCAATGTAGTCTTTAATTTTTCCTGGGATCGGCTTAAAGAGATTGTGAACAATTCCAAGAGCTGCATAACAATCATTTACATCTTTTACAATGATGCGAAGTGCGGCAATATCAAAAATCTTTGTAATATCTTTATCTTTTCTCTCGAGTTTTTGGTACAGGCTATATAAACCTTTTACTCGAAGCTCTGTACTAAAGTTGGTAATAGAACCCTTTGCAAGTTCTTTTCGAAGCGTTCTTTGAATCTTTTTAAGACCATCTTCATTTTCTTTGCTCTTTTGCTTCATTACCTCAAGAGTGTGCGTGTATGCATCAGGATCAACATGGGGAAATGAAAGGTCCTCAAGATCTCGCTTCATAAGTCCCATTCCAAGACGGTCTGCGATAGGGGCATAGATTTCAAGAGTCTCAATTGCAATTCTCTTTCTCTTTCTCTCAGGCACATGATCAATAGTTGTCATGTTGTGGTAGCGATCAACAAGCTTAATAAGGAGTACTCGGATATCAGCTGAAGTGGCAACAAGAAGGCGTCGCAAACTTTCGGCGTGCCGCTTCATTCCTCGGTACTTATGCTTTCCAAGCTTAGTAACACCGTGCACCAGAAAGCGAACATCTTTACCAAAAAGCTTTTCAATCTCTTCTTCACTTGCTCCTACATCCTCTACAGTGTCGTGTAAAAGCCCTGCAGCAACAACTGATCCATCAGCGCCAAATTCTGCCAATTTCTTTGCAACAGCAGCAGGGTGCATGAAGTATGGTTCTCTAGAATATCGAGTGTGTCCGTCATGAGCTTTCTTTGCAAAAGCATATGCTTCTTTAACGAGTGCAAGTTCTTTCTCACTTGCTCCCTGCATTTCTTTTTGAATTTCCTTGACGGATGTCATATTGTCTAGCATACTACCAGCTGGGCAAATAGCAAGAGGATATTGTTATGCCAACACCAGACGATCCGCGCTTTTGGCCCAAGGATTTGGGAGGAGCACGCAGTTCAGGTCAAAACCCTGGAACCGAAAAAACAAACGACGATACTATGGGTGATGACGAGGATGATTTTTCCTGCGGTGATCCTAAATGTATGTCGTGTCCAGGTGGTCAACCTGGAAACTGTTCTGCACTGTTGCATTCTGGTTAGGCCCAGCGGCCTTTCAAAGAAAAAGCCGACCCTTAGGGGTCGGTTCTTTTTATTTCTTTTTCTTTGCTCCTCGCTTTTTCTTTTCTTCTGCAAGAATTTCTAGTGCTCGTGGAAGTTCAATTGTGTATACGTCATCTGTCTTAAGAGATCTAAAATCACTCTCGTGTACAATGTATGGACCAAAGCGTCCAATGCTTGCAGTAATCATTTCTCCTGTCTTTGGATGCTCTCCAAGCTCTCGAGGAAGTGAAAGGTACTTCACAGCATCTTCTATAGTTACCTCTTTTGGCTCCTTGTCTTTTGGAACGCTAGCCCTTCGGGGCTTTTTATTTTTATCTGTTTTCTCTCCAAGCTGTACGTATGGCCCATATCGTCCATTAAGTACAAAAATTTCTTCTCCAGTTTCTGGGTGAGTTCCAATTGGCTTATCTTCTGCAATCTCTTCACCTTCTTGTGTTCGCATACCGTCACAATCGGGGAACTTATCACAGCTCATAAAGATTCCTCCACGTCCAAGCTTAAAGTGCATATTGCTCTTACACTTAGGGCACTTAAACTCCTCAGGAGCATCTCCAAGGGTTGTTAGCTTTGGAATGTCTTCTTTTGATTCTACAGCTTTTGTAAATGGTCCATAGAAATCTTTGAGAGTCTTTTCATACTTTGCTTTTCCGCCTGCAATATCATCAAGCTTATTTTCCATCTCTGCAGTAAAGTCATCATCTACATAGTGAGTGAAATGCTCTTCTAGGAAACTAGAAACAACATCTCCTGTAGCAGTTGGGAAGAGTGTTCGTCCAACTTTTTCTACATACTCTCGATCAACAATAGTTCGGATAGTTGAAGCATATGTTGAAGGTCGTCCAATGCCACGCTTCTCAAGCTCCTTAATAAGACCTGCTTCTGTGTAGCGCTTTGGCGGTTCTGTTTGTTTTTCTGTAGAAGTAATATCTTTAAGATCAAGCTTATCTCCATCTGCAACCTTTGGAAGTTCCTTATCTTCTCCTCGAGCTTCAGTATCACAAGCTAACCATCCTGGATTTAGTACTCGTGATCCAGTTGCGGCAAATGTGGGAATATCTCTATCACACACTGCTAGAATTTTTGTGCGCATAAGTTCAGCTGGAATCATTTGAGAAGCTAGTGTTCGTGTACGGATAAGCTGGTACAGTCGCTTCTCATCATCTGTTCTTCCGGCTGTAGCACGAAGTGCATCAGTTGGACGAATGGCTTCATGGGCTTCTTGTGCATTCTTTGAGGTTGTTTTAAATGTTTTTACCTCAAGATTTTCTTTCCCGTATTCTTTTTCAATTGCAGCAGAAATTTGCCCAACAGCTTCTTTTGAAAGAGTGGTGCTGTCTGTTCGCATGTAGGTAATACGTCCTGCCTCATAAAGCTTTTGTGCTGCACGCATAGTTCTACTTGGAGAAAATCCAAGACGAGTAGAAGCTACCTGTTGAATAGTAGATGTGGTAAAGGGTGGTTTTGGCTGACGACTCTGTTTTGTTTCTGTAACACTTTCTACTTTCCAAGAACCTTCCTTCGCTTCTTTTAGAATTCGATCTGCTTCCTTTGCTTCCTTTGGCTCTTCAGTTCCTGTTGTCTCAAATTCTCCAGCAACAGCCTTAAAGAGTGCCTCTAGTACAAAATATGTCTCAGGAATAAATGCTCGAATCTCTCGCTCTCGCTCCATAAGGATACGAAGTGCAGGAGACTGTACACGCCCAGCTGAGAGTCCGTATCGAACTTTCTTCCAGATAAGACCAGAGAGGTCGTATCCCACAAGTCTGTCGAGCACACGTCGTGCTTCTTGAGCTCGCAATAGATTCTCATCAATTGCTCGAGGGTGCTTCATTGCTTCAAGTACTGCGTCTTTTGTAATCTCATGGAAAACTACTCGCTTTGCTTTTTTAATTTCAGCTGCTTCTTGTACATGCCAAGCAATAGCTTCTCCTTCTCGGTCGGGGTCGGGAGCAAGATAGATTTCGTCTGCTTTCTTTGCCGCTTTTTTGATATCAGCAATAACCTCTTCTTTTTTTGGAGAGTTTACATATCGAGGAACAAAGCCCGCTTCAATGTCTACGGCATCTTTGTTGCTCTTGGGAAGATCTCGCACATGTCCAACTGATGGAAGTACTACAAAATCATCTCCCAGATACTTTTGAATTGTCTTTGCCTTTGCAGGCGACTCTACAATTACTAGTTTACTCATGCACACTGCATACCGCACTTATATAGGAGCGGTCAAGTCTTTGGATTGCGTAACCGCACATATGCACCTCCATGAAGTGTGATAATTCCTTTTAATTCAAGACCAGATAAGAGGGAGAGAATATCTTCTCGAGGGAGACTTAATAAAAGAATGAGTTGCTCCAAAGTTTGTGGCTCTTCAAGGATTTCATAAAGCTTTTTCTCAAGTGGTCTCATAGACACAGAGAGCTCGGGTTCTGTGCCATCAAGTCCTAGCAATTCAAGAATGTGCTCTGGCTCTGTAACGATAGTGGCGCCAAGGCGCAAGAATTGATGCGGACCTTTTCCATGCTCGCTAAAGAGTGGATGGGGAATAGTACATAGCTCCTTATTATATTCAGAACTCATTCTTGCAGTTATAAGTGTTCCACTTTTCTCTCCCGCTTCAAGCATAAAAACAACATCACTCATTCCTGCCATAATCCTATTTCGTTTTGCAAAGGACCACATTTGCGCTCTAAACTCAGGAGGGAATTCAGAAACAAGTGCTCCGCCAGCTTTTAGTATGTCTTGTGCTAAATACGCATGTGTTTTTGGATAGAGTGCTTTGTCACTTATTCCTCCTCCAGGAATCGCAATGGTGTGCAAGCCATGTTGCAGGGCTAGTTTATGAGCTAGCCCATCAGTGCCGAGCGCAAGTCCCGAGACAATAGATATAGGATGGCCTTGTAGAGTTTTAAAAAAGTGAGTCAAAACACGCCTTCCGTAATCACTTAGGGCGCGAGATCCAACAATGCAAAGGAGTTTGTGGTCTTTTGGAGGAAGTTTCCCTCGTATATAGAGAGTTTTAGGAGGGTCGGCGATATGCCTGAGTGTCCCAGGAAAAGATTCTTTAGAGACTTGGTACACATCCTCTGGCATAGTACAGTAGTATTTACTGTAGCAGATTATGTTGGATATAAATTTTATTAAAGAGCACAGCGATATTGTGAAAGCTGGTGCCAAAAAGAAACACATCGATGTAGATATCGATGCTCTATTAAAAGTAGATGATGAAAGGAGAGAGCTTCAGCAAAAGGTAGATGATAGGCGTGCTGAGCAAAATAAGATTAGTGAAGAGATTCCAAAGCTTGATGGAGGAGAGCGAGAGGTAAAGATTGCAGAGTCGAAACTTCTTAAAGATAAGCTTCAAGATGATGAGAAAAAACTCAAAGATGTTCTTCTAAAGTGGCGAGCGCTTATGGTGCAAGTTCCTAATGTGCCTGATATATCAGTTCCTGAAGGGAAGGAAGATTCTGATAATGAAGAGATCAGAGTCTGGGGAGAAAAACCAACATTTTCATTTACTCCAAAAAATCACATAGAGCTCATGGAAAACCTCGACATGGTTGATCTTGAGCGTGGTGCAAAAGTTTCAGGATTCCGCGGGTATTACCTAAAGGGAGATGGAGCACGACTCAATTTTGCTCTCTGGCAATTTGCGCTTGATTTCTTCTCTAAGAAAGACTTTGTGCCAATGGTAGTGCCGTCACTTGTACGAGGTGAGTCTTTCTTTGGAACAGGATATCTTCCACAGTCTGAAGAGGATTTATACAAGACTCAAGATGGAGAGTATTTGGCTGGTACTGGAGAGGTGGCAACAATGGGGCTTCATATGAATGAGATGATGGATGCAAAAGAATTTCCAAAGAAGTATTTCTCATTTTCTCCTTGCTTTAGGCGAGAGGCAGGATCTCACGGAAAAGATACAAAAGGACTTGTTCGAGTACATGAGTTCTTCAAGTTTGAGCAGGTACTTTTGTGTGAGGCATCACACGAGACAAGTGTGAAATACCATGAAGAACTAACAGCAAATGCAGAGGAGATGTTGCAGGCTCTTAAACTTCCATATCATGCAGTAGTTAACTGTGGGGGAGATTTGGGACTAGGCCAGGTAAAGAAATACGATCTTGAAGCATGGGTGCCAACAGAAGAGAAGTATAGAGAGACACACTCATCTTCATACTTCCATGATTTCCAGACAAGACGTTTGGGTATTCGGTATAAAGATGAAAATGGGGAAGTTAAGTTTGCGCACTCGCTAAACAATACATTCATGGCAACACCACGACTTCTTGTACCTCTTATCGAGAATTACCAAAATGAAGATGGAAGTATTACGGTTCCTGAAGTGCTTGTGCCGTACATGGGCAAGGAGGTAATTAAATAATATGGGAAAGCGTCGTCTTAAAGAGCGCCGCACCATAATCGTTAGGCTTTATACGCTTCTTGGTATTTTACTTGTCTCTGTTTTATTTGGAGGAGGGGCATACGGAGTGTGGCGCCCTGAGGTTCGGATAGACTCTGTTGCCATTTCAGGAGCACAGGTTCTCTTGCCTCACATGATTGGAGAGAAGGTAGAGGAAGTACTCTCTGGTGCACGTTTTTACATTTTTCCTAAAGACAGTATTTTCTTAGTTTCAGAAGAAGAAATAGAAAAAACTCTCAAGGATACATTTCCGCGGATACACTCTGCATCAGTGGCGCAAACAAGCTTTACAAGTATCGATGTCTCAATTGCTGAGCGAGTAGCAGAATTTGCATGGTGCACAGAAGCTACAAGTACGCCGTGTATGGCAGCAGATAATGAGGGGTTTATATTTGCACAAGTAGATCAAGAACTCACACCTGTATATGGACTGCTTGCAGATGATGGACCAGCTTTACGAAATACAATTTTTGAAGAAGGTGCGGTTTCTAAAGTAAACTCTCTTAGAAAAGCACTAGAAACACTGGGGCAAGAAACAAAAAGCATTTCATTTCGTAACCCAGATGAGGTGGTGTTAGAGCTTGTGTCAGGCCCAAGGCTTGAGTATGTGCTTGGAGAAGAAGCGCAGATTGCAGAAGCTTTCCCATCAGTGCTTGAGGGAATAGAAAATCTAGAAGAGGTTCTATACATTGACATGCGCTTTGGAAAGCGGGTATACATTAAGCGTAATGAATAACTTTTGGCAGACACTAAAGAAGCCACTTTTTGTATTAGCGCCTATGGCAGATGTCACGGACGTGGCTTTTCGGTCTGTAATTGCAAAGTATGGAAAGCCTGATGTTATGTGGACTGAGTTTGTTGCAGCAGATGGACTCTATGCTACACGCGAGAAGGTTGGCATGAAGGATGAAGATAATCCTCTTATGCAGTCTCTTCTATTTAACAAAGAAGAATCTCCAATTGTTGCTCAGCTTTTCTCGAGTAATGAAGAAAACATGGAGTACGCAGCAAAGTTATGTAGCGAACTTGGCTTTGATGGCATTGATATCAATATGGGATGTCCTGATAGGTCTATTGAAAAGCAAGGAGCAGGAGCAGCTCACATGAAAGATCTTGAAACTGCAAAGAAAGTAATCCAAGCGGCAAAGAAGTCAGGACTTCCAGTTTCTGTTAAAACTCGCATTGGATACAACAAAGAAGAAATTGATGCTTGGATTCCAGAGCTTCTCTCTCAAGATCTGGCTTGTTTAACGGTACACCTGCGTACTCGAAAAGAAATGAGTAAGGTGGCAGCGCATTGGGAGCTTATGCCGCGTATTGTTGCGCTTCGAGATAAGCTTGCTCCAAATACTGTCCTTCTTGGGAATGGAGATGTAGAGAGTATTGAGGATGGAAACAAGAAGGTAGAAGAGACGGGGTGTGATGGCGTTATGGTTGGGCGCGGGATTTTTGGGAATCCATGGTTTTTTAGTGGAAAGGAAGTTTCAAAGGAAGAGAAACTAAGAGTGATGCTTGAGCATACGAGGCTATACACCGAATTACTCCCGAATAAAAATTTTTCAATAATGAGAAAGCATTATAAAGCGTACGCAAATGGATTTGATGGTGCTGCAGAGCTAAGAGCTAAATTATTTGAAACAAAGAGTAGAGAGGAGGTTGAAAAGATTCTTGTTGACGAAAGGCTCATATAGGAGTACGTTGAATTTTGGAAATAAGGGAGGTGTATATGGCACATTCAATGCCAAACATCAAAAAAGAAGCAAAGAAGCGAGCAAGGGAAAAGTGGTCACAGCTTTGCAAAGAGCTCGCTGACTCTTCGATGGTTACGCTTCGACGCATTGATCTTGCGATCTCTCGCATGAGAGAACGAGCAAGGGATCTCGGTTCTATCACCGAGGCAACCATCTTGCGCAGAGCTGCAGATGTTCTCAGGGATGAATATCGACAACACTGCGTTTGAGAGTATGCGCCGCCGGGTTTTATACCCAGGCGGCGCTTTTTCTTTAATGGTATACTCGTCCCATATGGCAGAGGCACTCTATCGAAAGTATCGTCCGAAAAAATTCTCCGAAGTAGTAGGACAAGATCACATAACAAAAGTTCTAGAAGGTGCTATAGAACAAGAAAATATAGGACATGCGTATCTCTTCGCTGGTTCTCGTGGTCTTGGAAAGACAACCATTGCTCGTATTTTTGCGAAAGCTATTGGGTGTACTGAAAATGATCTCTATGAGATTGATGCAGCATCTCACACTGGAGTAGACAATATTCGAGAGCTTTCAGAGAATGTATATACACTTCCATTTGATTCACCATACAAGGTGTACATTATCGATGAGGTACATATGCTTTCTAAAAGTGCGTTCAATGCATTTCTTAAAACACTAGAAGAGCCACCAAAGCATGTTGTCTTTATTCTTGCTACAACAGAGACAGATAAACTTCCAGAAACTATCGTGTCTCGTTGTCAGACTTTTACATTCAAAAAGCCATCACGAAAAGTACTTACAAGTGTCGTAAGTAAAGTTTCAAAAAAAGAAGAGTTTGAGCTTGAAGCGTCAGCTGCAGAACTTATAGCGCTTCTTGCAGATGGATCATTTAGAGATGCGCTTTCAATCTTGCAGAAGATTCATGCTTCATCTAAAGATAAGAAAGTATCAGTAGATGAGGTAGAAGAAGTAACTGGAGCTCCAAAGAGAAAACTTATAAGTGACTATGTAGAAGGAATACTAAAAGGGGAGAAAGAGAAGGCGCTTTCTTCTATAGCTTTAGCTGAAGAGTCAGGAGTTGATATGCGTACCTTCCTTACACTCGTGCTTGATTATCTTCGAGCAGTGTTGCTTCTAAAGCATGTAGGAAGTATGGAAAAAGACTTTGTTGCGCAGTATGGAGAGGACGAAGTTGCTCAAATGAAAGAGCTTACAGGCGCAATATCTCCTGCAGCTCTTATAGCTCATCTTGAGGCAAGTAAGGAAATGCGCTTTGCGCCAATTCCTTCTCTTCCTCTAGAGCTTGCAGTAATCAAACTTATTGGGCAAGATAGTGAGGAAGAAAATATTGCCTGATCGTCTAACGGTAGGACAGCAGTTTTTGGTGCTGAAAATCGGGGTTCGATTCCCTGTCGGGCAGCAAAATAAATTTGCTACAATTAAAAAATGATAAAAGCAATAATCTTTGATTTCTATGGAGTCATTTGTAATGAGGTGGGTTCTAATTGGTACAAAACTCGAGCGCCTCAGGAGTCACTTTCTGAGCTCAAAAGTAAATATGACCAGCCGTCCGATCTCGGAGCAATTTCTGAAGAGATGTTTTTTGAGGGAATAGGTGCGTCTGTAAATGCTTCAGGAGAAGAAGTGCGACAAGAGTGGCTAGATGCTGCTGTTCTTAATAAAGAAATCATTTCTTTGATACAAGAACTAGAGAGTATCTACAAACTAGCAATCTGCAGTAACGGGCCATCAAAAATATTTAGAGAAATACTAAATGAAAAAGAAATTAAGAACGCTTTCTATACTATTGTGTGTTCTAGTGAGATAGGAATGGTTAAGCCAAATCACGATATTTATCTACTTACACTAGATAAGCTTCGTGTACGTCCTGAAGAAGCTATTTTCATTGATGATAGAGAGGTAAATATACAGGCTGCAAAGGAGTTGGGAATACAAGGAATTTTATATACAAATACGCCAAAGTTGCGCACAAGTCTTAGTTTGTTGCTAAACTAAAAAAGCTCCAACATCGTCCCAGGCAGTCAGCAAATTCAGAATAACCTTATTTTCCAACAAATAATTTTACATCAATAAATTACTTTGGAACCTTTGATATACTTAATTCATGATTGATCATGTACTCATCCGAGTCTCTGATGTAGAGAAAAGTAGAAAGTTTTATGAACAAATCTTTAAACCGCTAAGTTATGTGTGGTCATTTGGAGAAGATGGAGTATTCCATTCGTTTGATATTCAAAACGGATTATTTGAATTCGAACAGACTGAAAAAGATATCAATCCAGTACACGTTGCATTTAGAGTAAAAAGCAAAGAGCTTATTGAAGATTTTTATAAATCAGCATTGGAAGCTGGGGCAAAGGATAATGGGGCTCCTGGGCCACGTACGCAATATACTCCTACATACTACTCGTGTTTCGTATTAGATCCTGATGGTCATAATATTGAAGTAATGATGGATTAGCTTTTATTAAAAAAGTTCCAACATTGTCCCGTGTAGGTCAGTACTGACGACTATAATATGCAAGAAAAAAAGAAACTTGAAGAACTAGAAAAAGAAGGAAACTTTATTTTTCACGGATCAGGTCTTGTTGTTGAAGAATTTGAACCTCGCCAAGCGCACAACTACGTGGACGGGAAAAACATTCCTGACGACAAGCCTGCAATATTCGCATCTCCGTTCGCAGATTACGCGATTTTCATGGCATTAATAAATAAAGTAAATTGTCCAGAAGGTTTTCGAGCAAGTTCTGGATTTGAAAATGGCACACTCACTTTCCGCGCAACTCAAGATACCCTCAATCAACTAAGCGATGAATCAAAGGGATATGTATATGTGTTTGAGAAGAAGAACTTTAAAGAGCGAAGCGGCAGTGAATGGCTAAGTTATAAGTCACAAAAACCTGTTATGACAATATCTGTGGTTCGTTCAGACTTCAGCCAGCCTATTGATATTATTAAGTAGAAAAGTTCCAACATCGTCCCAGACAGCCAGCAAAGAATTCGTGGTATATTCCTTCAATATGGAAGAAATATCATGGGGTGAATTTGAAAAGGTGGAGTTAAGGGTTGGAACGATACAGTCTGTTGAAGATTTTCCCGAGGCAAGAAAACCAGCTTACAAATTAAAAATTGATTTTGGGGAGCTTGGCATTAAGAAATCAAGTGCACAGATTACAGATTTATATACTAAAGATGATCTGGTTGGTAAACAGGTTATTGCTGTTATGAATTTCCCTGCAAAGCAAGTTGGTCCATTTATTTCAGAAGTCTTAACAACAGGGCTTTATCGTGAGGACGGTACTGTGGCACTTGTTGTTCCTGACAAAAATGTTCCAAATGGTGCGAAGCTCGCATAGCTAATATTTAATTTGGTACTCTATATGTATGAGTATCTCAAAAGAATTCACCGAATACATTCTCGATCTACTTTCTCCTTTAGGAAATATAGAGGTGAAGAGAATGTTTGGTGGCGCACTCCTTAAAGTTCAAAATAAACAACTCGGAATAATAATTGAAGACCAACTGTACTTTAAAGTTACAAACTCTGAAGTACAAAAAAGATATGAGAGTGAAGGATCAAAACAATTCTCCTATACAAGAAAAGATAAAAAAGACCCTGTTGTTATTAAAAACTGGTGGTCAGTACCTGAGGATGTAATAGAGAGTGGTAGTCAACTTGTTGATTTAGCAGAAGAGGTTCTTAGATATCAAGATTGATATACTGTATATAATATATGAACACAAAATTTATTCTTCACGGTGGGTTCACCAGTACACAAAACGAATTAAATAGAAGTTTCTTTAAGGAACTTACTAAAGATGTTCCTGAAGATGGTACTGTTTTACTCATTTTCTTTTCAAGAAAAGATGAAGAGTTGGAGCGACTTTTTGCAGAAGATAAAAAGAATGTACTTGATCAGGCTGGGGGAAAGAAACTTAATGTTGTTTTAGCCACTGAAGAAGATTTTATTAATCAAGTTAAGCAAGCAGATGCTCTTTATATGAGAGGCGGTGAGACTGATAAACTTCTTGCGAAGCTTCGGCAGTTCCCTGAATTTAAGAATCTTATTAATGGAAAGACTGTCGCTGGTTCATCTGCCGGTGCTTATGTAATTGGTCAGTACAGCGCTGGTCATTCGGTGACACATATTCGAGAGGGTCTAGGCCTTGCTCCTCTTAGGGTGGTTTGTCATTATCAAAGTTCTGATTTGCCACCAAGTAAAGAGTCTCTTTCTATACTCAAAGAGACTGCTCAAGACCTAGAGCTTGTACTTTTAAAGAATTTTGAACACAAAAAGTTTTCCTTTTAAATAATAAGCAGATTGATACTAAAGACTACGTAGTGTAGTGTGCACGCTTATGTCAGGTAATGGAGCACTCATCAATTTTAATGATGTCTCATACGAGCACACTGCTAACAAGCCGATTCTAATCGACTCTTCTTTTTCTATACGAAGGGGAGCGAAGCTAACCCTTATGGGTCAAAATGGTGCTGGAAAAAGTACACTCTTTGGCCTCATAACAGGGCAGCACACGCCAAATGAAGGAAGAATAAATATCGTACATGGTACGAGTATTGCGGTATCAAGACAGGTCATTCCTCGAGAGGATCTTGAGATAACAGTTCGAGACTTCTTCTCAAAATGTTTTAGTGAAAAGGTGTATGACATTGATCCACGTATCGATGCAATCTTGGAGGTTGTAAATCTCTCTCCAAAAGACAAAGAAGTAAAAGAAACATTTAAGGATCGTCTTGTAGGAAGTTTCTCTGGAGGACAGCAGGCGAGGCTTCTTTTAGCTTCTGCTCTTATTCAGAATCCTGATGTGCTTTTGCTTGATGAGCCAACAAACAATTTAGATGTGGAAGGGATTGAGCACCTTACAGACTTTCTTAAAGCATATAAGAAGACCGTTATTGTTATTTCCCATGATGCAGACTTTCTTAATGCCTTCACGCACGGAGTTCTTTATTTAAATACACAGACACGAAGTATCGAGCAGTACACAGGAAACTATAACGATGTAGTAGAAGAGATTGGTGTGCGGGTAGAAAAGGAGAAAAGAAAAAACGCACAGCTTTCAAAAGAAATTCAAGCAAACAAAGACAAGGCAAACTTCTTTGCAAATAAAGGAGGGCAGATGCGAATGGTTGCAAAGCGTATGCGAGAGAAGGTAGATCTTGCAGAAGAAAATAAGGTTGATGTACGAAAAGAAGATAGAACTATTCGGGATTTTGAAATTCCTACACAGAAAGACATTCCTCTTAATGTTCTGGAGTTAACTTCATACAAGGTAATAAAAGATCATAAGCCAAAGGATGTGAAGTGTGATCTAACACTTAAGCGAGGAAGTCACCTTCAGATTATCGGACCAAATGGTATTGGAAAAACAACATTGCTTGAATCTCTAGCATCAGGTGAGGCAGCTGGTGAGGAAGTGGCAAAGGGGATAAAGATTGGATACTACCGACAAGACTTCTCAAACCTAGACTTTGATCAGACAGTATTTGATTGTCTTATGGACGCAATGGACAAAAAGATTCAAGAAGATATGCGCTCTATTGCTGCAGGATTCTTGCTTGATGGAGAGATAATGAAAACAAAAATTGGAAACCTTTCAGAAGGACAGAAAGGACTTGTTGCCTTTGCGCGTCTTAAGATTATTGAGCCAGGACTTCTTATTCTTGATGAGCCAACAAACCACATTAACTTCCGACATATTCCGGTAATTGCAAAAGCACTAGATGAGTTTAAGGGTGCAATGATTCTCGTGTCTCACGTGCCAGAGTTTGTAGATCAAATACATATAGATGATGTGCTTGACTTGGGGAAGAAAAAGTAGCATATTGAAAATAGGAAAGGAGGCGCGTTATGGAAATCGTGTATGCATACGAGAGACCAAAGGTTGGTTTCGAGAATAGTGTTTTCTTGGCAGGGCCAAGTCCACGATGTGACGAGGATTATAACTGGCGCCCAGAGGCAATTGAGATTTTACAGAATCTTGGTTTTTCTGGTTCAGTTTTGATTCCTCTTCCAAGAGGTGGCGTTTGGAGTGAGTATCTTGAGCAGGTGGAATGGGAGCTTGATAATTTACAGCAAGCAACCAAAATCGTTTTTTGGATTCCACGCTCAGAAACTCTCCCTGGGTATACAACCAATGTTGAGTTTGGATTGTTTGTGTCCTCAGGAAAGTGCATCTTGGGAGCTCCTGATGGTGCACTGAAAATGAAATACATTCGTTTTCTTGCTGGTAGGTACAATGTACCCACTTTCAGCACTCTTGAAGATACACTTCGTACAGCTATTGCTACTGTGTAGCACATTGAAGGTCGGTTTATTAGCCGGCCTTTACTATTGCAGTGTTAAAATATTTTTTATGAACCACACCGTCTACATACTTAAGTGTGCAGATAACACCTTATATACTGGCTATACAATAGATGTAGAGCGCAGGGTGTCAGAGCATAATTCTGAGAAGATTGGCGCAAAGTATACAAAAGCACGAAGACCTGTAGAGCTTGTATATACAGAAGAGTTTGAATTTAAAGGGGATGCAATGCGTAGAGAGATAGAGCTAAAGAAACTAACAAGAGCAGAAAAACTTTCACTTATAAAACTTTAGTAGTAGTGTGACTTCGTGGGATTACCTAAAAACACATATGACGTCATCGTAATCGGAGGAGGAGCTTCCGGAATGATGGCAGCAGTTATTGCAGGAAAGCGCGGAAAGCGTGTGCTTTTGCTTGAGAAGAACAAGCACCTAGGAGAGAAGCTTCGAATCTCAGGAGGGGGACGATGCAATATTTTAAATACTGAAGAAGATACAAGAAAACTACTCTCGCACTTTGGAGAAGCAGATAAATTCCTTTTCTCTCCATTTGCACAGTTTGGAATGAAAGAAACAAGAGAATTCTTTGAATCAAATGGACTCCCTATTATGGAAGAAGAAAACAATAGAGCATTTCCAGCATCAGAGAGTGCAGAGGACGTATGCAAGTTTTTTGAGGACCTGCTTCGAGAATATAAAGTAGAAGTTAGAAAAAAGATTGAGGTAACAGAGCTTGTAAAGCGAAGTGGGAAAATCACACGTGTGCGAGCAGGAGATCAGGAGTTTGCAGCTGAATCTATTGTCCTTGCAACAGGAGGAGTCTCACACCCTGAGACTGGATCTACAGGAGATGGATTTAAATGGCTTGAAAGTCTTGGGCATACAGCACATGAGCCAAAGCCAACCATTGTTCCTCTAAAGGTTGAACAGAAATGGATTCGAGATTTGTCAGGAAACTCAGCGCCTGATGCAAAGATCACATTTCTCCTTGGAAAGGAAAAGAAGTTCTCAAAGCGTGGACGCATTCTTTTCACACACTTTGGTTTATCTGGGCCAACTATTTTAAATAGCGCAGCTAAAGTGCAAGATCTTCTACATGAAGGAATTGTAAATGCGCATATTGATCTGTTTCCAGATTTGGACCTTGGGGCACTCGATGCAAAGATCCAAGAACTCTTTGAAGCAAATAAGAATAAAAATGTAGCAAATGTATTTAAAGGATTTCTTCCAGCTGGAACACACGATGTACTTGTAACGCGTTTCCCAAATATTGATCCGGAAATAAAAGTGCATTCAGTTACAAAAGAGCAGCGAAAAGGAATGGTTGAGTTTCTAAAGAGTATTCCTCTGGTTATTTCAGGACTTATGGATCCTGAGAAAGCTGTTATTGCAGATGGAGGAGTGCCACTAACTGAAATAGACACAAAGACTATGCGATCAAAGGTAATAAAGAATCTATTTATTACAGGAGATCTTTTTAATATCACACGACCAACGGGAGGGTACTCATTACAGCTTTGCTGGACCAGCGGATACATTGCAGGGATGAATGTATAATAAATAGATATGAAGAATCTTATTATTCTTGTTGTATCAATTATTCTAATTGGAGGAGGGTTTTATTATCTAAATAGAACTGTTGGGGAGAGACAGGTTGTAGACGCGCCGCTTGAAGCAGATTCACTTGCAGGAGTTTGGCAGAGTATAGAAGATCCAAATTTTGTACGAACTATTTATGAAAATGGGGGATACAGTGATCTGTATGAAGGAGAGGAGGTTTCAAATGGTCCGTGGGTTACTTTTATGACGGATGCTGCACCTGCAGAGTTTCCCTATCCACTTGAGGAAGATGTAATGTATCTTGAGCTCATGGATGAGGAGGGATCTCTCTACTTTAAGGTTGTAGAAAAGACAGAAGAAAAACTTACTCTTATTTACTTAGATCGAGGTGGAGTTCTTGAATTTATTCGGGTAGAGCAATAACACCTAGACATTAGTACACTTCTAACGTACTCTTTGGGAAATCAGGCCCAAAGGCCGTATTTTTTATGGAAATTCGAAACATTGCAATTATTGCCCACGTGGACCACGGAAAGACTACGCTAACTGATGCACTTATGCAGCAGACAGGCGCGGTTAAAGCCGGTTCATCAATGGATTCAAACACGCTTGAGCAAGAGCGTGGTATTACCATTTACTCTAAGAATGCTTCGGTTACATACAAAGATACAAAAATTAATATTGTAGATACTCCAGGCCATGCTGACTTCGGATCAGAGGTAGAGCGAGTACTTCGCTCAATCGATACTGTGCTTCTTGTAGTTGATGCGCAAGAAGGACCAATGCCGCAGACTCGTTTTGTACTAAAGAAGTCACTCGACTTAGGGCTCAATCCTATTGTTGTTATCAATAAGATTGATAAGCCAGCTGCTGACACTGATAGAACAGAGGAGCAGGTACTTGAGCTTTTCTATGAGCTTGGCGCAAATGATGAGCAGGCAAATTTCCCAGTAGTATATGCAATTGGACGAGATGGAGTTGCAAAGAAAAAGATGGATGATGAGGCAAAGGATCTAACGCCACTTATCGATACTATCTTGGAGCACGTGCCAAGTGCATCAAGTCCTGAGCTTGAAGAGAAGCCTCTTCGATTCCAGTCATTTAACCTAGCGTATGACAACTTCCTTGGGCGTATGGCAGTAGGGCGAGTATATGATGGAGTACTAAAGCTTGGAGATCCTCTTTTTATTAAAAAGCCAGATGGAGAGACTCGGGCCGGAAAGACAACAAAGATCTTTTCATTTAATGGTCTTGAGCGAGTAGAAGTACAAGAAGCTAAGGCAGGAGACATTGTGCTTGTTGCTGGTCTTGAGAATATTGATATTGGAGAGACGGTAACTACAGATGAGAGCGTAGAGCCTCTTGCTGCTATTTCTGTAGATGAGCCAACGATCTCTCTTGCCTTCATGGCAAACAGCTCACCATTTAGAGGGAAGGAAGGAGAATCTGTAACTTCACGAGAAATTAGAGAGTATCTTGAGCGTGAGCTTGAGGTGAATGTAGGGCTTAAGGTTGATTTTGATGCAGGAGATCATTTCAAAGTATATGGACGAGGAGAACTTCACATCGCAATTCTTCTTGAGAATATGCGACGTTCAGGGTATGAGATCCAGGTATCTCAGCCGCAGGTAATTATTAAAGAAGAAGATGGGGTTAAGGTGGAGCCATTTGAGGAAGTGATTATTGATGTGCCTGAGGAGTTCCAGGGAGTTGTTATTGAGAAGCTTGGGACACGAGGTTTTGTAATGAAGAACCTTGAGCATGTAGATGCAATCCTACGCCTTACATTTGAAGGACCTACACGAGGATTGCTTGGATATCGAAATCAGTTTGTTGTTGATACACGAGGAGAAGGGATCTTTTCTTCACGAGTAATTGGCTTTAAGCCGTATGCAGGAGATATTCAAAGGAAGTCTGTTGGGTCTATGGTTTCAATGGTGCAAGGAAAAACTCCAGCATTTGCGCTATGGGGTCTTCAGGATCGAGGGCAGCTATACATTGGAGCTGGTACTGAAGTGTATGAAGGTATGGTTATTGGAAATACTGCAAAAGGGGAGGAGATGACAGTAAATCCTACAAAGGGAAAGCAGCTAACCAATATGCGCTCATCAAGTTCAGATGAATCAGTTGATCTTGTGCCGCCACTTACACTTTCTATTGAGCGAGGGCTCGAGATTATGAATGCAGATGAGTATTTGGAGATTACTCCTAATAGCGTACGTCTACGCAAGCAGCTTCTAAAGGAATCAGAGCGAGTAAGGGAGAAGCGACAGAGGTAATTGACAACACTTTCATTGTAATGCACTATTTCGGCTAGAAGGTAAATTCAAATTTCTAGCTGCAATAGAAAGGTGCTAGACATGAAAAATATTGTGCTACTTACGGCGCTTGTTGTCTCTGGGTTCGCAGTTTCGGCATGTGGAATACAGCAAGATCCGTTGACTCCAGAGCAGGTCGCTATTGCGGCCGAACTGGAGGATGCTCCTCCTGAAAGTATCTTGGTTTTCAATCAGGATAAGATTGGGGCTCGTTGGGGCTATATCTGCCAAGAAAGATTTCGTGGGAATCTTACAGTTAGTACTTTTTATCATGATCAGACGTCGCAATGTGGATCTTACTACTCACGGATTCCTGGATGGTCTACAGAGCATTGGGCCCGAGTGACTATCGAAGTTATCACTCCAAACGATCCTGAGTACGAAGGTAAAGTTGAGTTTCTCATGCGTGAAGTCATGCTTGAAGAACAATAATCGCCCGCTCGGCAAGATGAAGGAAGCAAAACCTTCGTCTTGCCGAGGGGCGGTTTTCTTTATGTAAAAATGTAAAATAATTGACATAATATAGAAAATATTATATATTCCTGTTAACTCAATTCTCACGGTTTAAGAACTTTGCTCTGAAAATCTCTGGGACTAGAGCAAGTTAAAAAATAAATAAAATGTATAAGAAACGGTTTTCAAGTAAACGACCGATGCGCTCTTCACGTGGTGGAGGGGGGAGAGGAGGTAAGCGCCCACAGCGTGGTAATTTTATTGACCCTGCTAAATTTGTTAGCAAGGCAGTAGCAACAAAGCAGGAGCAGGCTGTCTTTACTCCCGAGCATAAGTTCGTTGATTTTGATCTAGCTCCCGAGCTAAAACAAAATATTATAGATAAAGGATATGAGAATCCTACACCGATCCAGGATCGGGCTATTCCTCATGTTCTCGCTGGAGAGGATGTAGTAGGTATTGCAAATACAGGTACTGGTAAGACGGCGGCATTCTTGCTTCCACTTATTACCAAGGTAATTAAGAATCCATATACAAAGGTTCTTGTAATGGCACCTACACGAGAGCTTGCTATTCAGATTAATGAAGAGCTTAAGGGATTTACAAAAGGAATGAATATTTCTTCTGTATGTACTGTTGGAGGAACGCCAATGCGTCCACAGCTAAAGCAGCTTAAGAACAACAACAATTTCATTATTGGAACTCCAGGGCGAATCAAAGATCATGTAGAGCGACGAAGTATTCGTCTTGCTGCATTTGAGACACTCGTTCTTGATGAGGCAGACCGAATGCTTGATATGGGATTTGTTAATGACATGCGGTTTATTGCAAAAGGAATGCATGAGAAGCGTCACACACTATTCTTCTCAGCAACTCTTTCAAAGGATATTGAAAAACTTATTTCAGAGTTTCTTAATAACCCTGTACGTATTTCAGTTACAACTGGAGATACATCAAAGAATGTAGACCAGGATGTAATCCGAATTGGACAAGGGCAGGAGAAGATTGAAATGCTTCATGACCTACTTAATGAGCGAGATTGTGATAAAGCAATTGTCTTTGGAGCAACAAAGCATGGAGTAGAGCGTCTTTCAAAAGACCTTATTACTCGAGGATTCAAGAGTGAGGCACTGCACGGAGACAAGAGTCACCCGCAAAGGCAGCGAGCTCTTCGACGCTTTAAAGAGGATCAGTCTAATATTCTTGTGGCAACAGATGTTGCGGCACGAGGACTAGATATTCCTAACGTATCTCACGTAATCAACTACGATCTTCCAATGACGTATGAAGATTATGTTCACCGAATTGGACGTACTGGACGTGGAGATCAGACAGGAAAGGCATTTACCTTTATTGGTGGAGGAACTTCAGCAGGACAGCAGAAGCGACCAGCACGACCATCATCTAATCGTCGGCCACAATCATCATCACGACCACGGCGCTCATACAGCGGAGGAGGACGTAGGCGGTATTAATACAAAAACACCCCAGGAAATCCTGGGGTGTTTTTGTAGTACACTGTTTTTAAATGATAAAGGAGTTCATTAAAAAGCATCAGCAGAAAATTTCAGCAGGAGCTCTTCTTGTTGGATTTTTCTGGGATGCTCTAACTCTTACTCGAATAGACTACTTCTTTGAAGTGTTAGTGCTTGGTACACATACCTCGCTTATTGTCCTTTGGATCCTTCTTATCAATATAATTGAAGGGAAGGATCTTAAAGGCTGGTTCTTTGGGAATATACGAACCGTAGCTCCTATACTGATGCAAGTATCATTTGGGGCACTCTTTAGTGCACTTACCATTTTCTATATAAAGAGTGCATCATTTACCACAACTCTTGTTTTCGTACTCATTCTCCTAGGGCTTCTTATTGGAAATGAATTCTTTAGAAAAAAATATCAAAAGTTTGCCTTTCAATTTTCTGTACTATTTGTAGCGCTCGCATCATTTTTTGCACTCTACATTCCTGTATTAGTTAGTGCAGTTGGTGCGTGGGTATTTATTCTTGCAAATGTAGTTGCAGCATTTGTTATTTTCCTTCTTGTAGAGTTTTTAAAACTCTTTGTACCAGAGAGAGTGAATTGTTCTCGCAATGGACTTCGTATAAGTATTGGAAGTATTGTTATCCTTCTTCAGCTTCTTTATTTCTCAAATATTATTCCTCCTGTGCCGCTTGCTCTTAAAGACAAAGGAATCTATCACGATGTATATAAGAGTGAGCAAACATTTGTTGGAGTTGAAGAGAAAGAAAATTTCTTTGAGAAAATCCTTCCAGGGACAACCATTCATTTTGAAGAAGGAGAGTCACTTGCAATGTACAGTGCAGTCTTTGCTCCGACAGGGCTTTCTACAAACATAGCTCATTCATGGGAGTACTTTGATGCAGAGAGTAATGCATGGATTCCTCAAGGAAGAATAAGCTTCCCAATATCAGGAGGAAGAGATAGTGGCTTTAGGGGATATACGCAAAAGAGCAATATTTTTGAGGGTAAATGGCGTGTGCAAGTTGTTACGAAAAGAGACCAAGTGCTTGGAAGAGTGGTGTTTACACTCAAAAAAGCCGAAAAATCACTCAATTTCATAGAAAAAGAGCTCAACTAAGCTGTATTTGCTAGTTTTCCACAGTTTATACATGGAAATAAACAATTACATGTGATTGACATTGTGCTAGGGTTTCTATGCGTTACTGTATTGTGCATATTCAGGGAGAAGTACAATACACTCTAATGTAGCGCAACAAGGCTCGGCAGGCCAAATATAAAAAAGAAGACCAGCGTACAGCTGGTCTTCTTTTGTTGACATAGAATTTTGATATATGTAGAGTGGAAAATGGTAGTACAAACCCTGGCAATGGTGCCAGCTTCAGTATGAAGGAGGGTGCAGTGAGCACTGAAACCACAGAAAAACTCATCTATTGCAACTTTTGCAAGAAAAGTCAACACGAAGTGTCTTGCATGATAACGTCGTTAGATGCAAATATTTGTGATGAATGCATAGATCTTTGTGTCGATACATTAAAGATTAGGCGTTACAAAAAGTTAAAAGCGTCTGACAAAAATGGGTCTTTAAAAGTGTCTTCGGTTATGGGCATAATGACGCACGGTGTCCGTGTTTCTTCTCGTCCTGCAGGGATTATTTTTGAAGAAAAAAACCCTCTCTTGTTAATGGATAGAAATGAACATGATTCTATATGTGTAGAAGATGTTGTATATATCAGTGGGTCCCATACTCCGTGGAACCTTCTTACTTCAACTGGAGAACGAGACTTAAACTTTGAAAATGAACTTTTTAAAGTTGTAGGATTTGTTGAGCTTGAAGGTAGAACAAAGAAGTCTAGCGAATTCCCTTGTTCTGCTGATGTTATTTGCACATTTGCTATTCTGTCTCTGTCGAGTGGCGAGGACGATTCTATAAAAGTGTGTACAGAAGATTCAAAGGTGCTCCTTTTTTGGACTGGTTGTCTAAAGAAGAAATTCGCCTAAGAATAAAACCGCCTGATTGCATCAGGCGGTTTCTCTTTTAATTAATGTCCGTGTCCGCTCGTTACGAGGATCATAAGTATGAGTCCTGCTACAAAGAAGATGATGTGTGGTACTGGCTTACACTCATGATGAATTGATTTAAAGATACTTGGGATAAAGTCTCGAAGGATAATGTGGAGGAATCCTCCTGCGGTAAATGCAAGAAGAGGAATCACAACACCTTCAATATCTGTAACAAGAAGTCCAATACCGATTCCAATAAAAATAGTTAGAGCGGTAAGGAAATTAAAGAAGAGTGCCATCCTAGTTGAGTAACCAGCTTCTTTAAGTACAAAGAATTCAGCAATTTCCTGAACCATCTCATGTATGAGAATTCCAACAATAGCTGCTCCTCCCAGAACAGGGCTTGCTATAAAAAGAGGTACAAGCAAAATACCGTCTCCGATGTTGTGGAGTGAGTCTCCTAGAAGCATGCGCCTCGCATCAATTGATGAGTGAGAGTGCTCTTGTGTGGGTCCGTGATGGTGATGTGCTTTTGAGAGGAAAGTAGTAAGTCCTGCAAAGAATAAAAAACCAATGGCAATCGCAAGGCTTGTGTAGAGCATGTCTCCCTCATGAAAAACTTCTTCAAGGAGTGTGTAGGTAAGTACGATAAATACTCCGGTGGCAAAACTTATCAAGTATCGAATATTGTTTGTAAAAAATTTTCCAAGGAGTGCATGTGTTGTAACAACTCCAATTAATGAAGCTGAAGCAATAATTCCTCCTGCAATAAGTAGTTGTAGTTCCATGCACAAAACTATAGCGCATAATTCACCTCTTGCTAGTGCAGGAGAATGGTTTTGGCGTATACTGCCTATATATGAGTAAAAGCAGAAACCACGGAATTGCGATGCTGGTTGCAGTGATTGCATTTGTAACATTCTTTTCAATTATAGGATTTGGTCGAGGGCTTACTGAGCCTCTTGTCTCAACCATTGAATCACCTGAAGAGCTTGCAAATGCAACCACGGCGTTTAATACTGCTTCAGTGAATCCAGAAACAGGACTTATAAGTGAAGACACGGTTCTCGGAGATGGCGCTGAAGCTGTTGCCGGGAAGAGCGTTGTTGTGAACTACACTGGAGCATTTGAAGATGGAACTGTATTTGATAGTTCTGTTGGACGTGCACCATTTGAGTTTACGCTTGGAGCAGGTCAGGTAATCGCTGGTTGGGATCAGGGAGTTGTAGGAATGAAAGTGGGAGGACAGCGTGTCCTTGTTATTCCTTCAGATCTTGGATATGGAGACCAGGGATACGGACCAATTCCGGGAGGAGCAACACTTGTCTTCGAAGTTGAGCTACTTGAAGTAAAGTAAGCAGAATATTTATCATAATAGAGAGATTGGCACCCGTACGGGTGCTTTTTTCTAACTACTGAGTTAACTACGTAGTTAACTCAGTAGTTGCATTTTTTCTCTAACACTCTAGTGTGCAGGTATGAAGTTTGCAAAAACACATCAAGATGGTGCTGCAAGAGCAGGAATCATAGAAACAGCGCACGGAAATATTGAAACTCCTGCGTTTATTCCTGTTGGAACCAAAGCAACTATTAAAGGAGTGCATCCACATGAGGTAAAGGATATTGGTGCACAAGTGATTCTTGCAAACACCTACCACCTCTTTTTGCAGCCAGGAGATGATCTTGTAAAAAAGCATGGAGGACTCCATAAGTTTATGAATTGGGCAGGTCCCATTGTTACAGATTCTGGAGGATTTCAAGTATTTAGTCTTGGCGCTGGTTTTGATAAGAGTGTCTCTAAAATGGGAGAGAAAAAGGAGGTGCAAAGCAGAACTCCTGCAGTTTTTGATGAAGCAATATTAAATGAGCATGGGAAGCTCGCCATAGTTGATGATGAGGGAGTTTCCTTCACATCTCATATAGATGGGACACTCTATCGATTTACGCCGGAGCGATCAGTTGAGATTCAGCATAATTTAGGAGCAGATATCTTTTTTGCGTTTGATGAGTGCACATCTCCTGATGCGGACTATGATTACCAAAGAGAAGCAATGAATAGAACGCACAGGTGGGCGAAGCGTTCTCTTGATGCACACCGAAGAAACCTAGACAGCAAGCAGGCAATCTTTGGAATTGTGCAGGGCGGTAGGCACACTGATCTTCGAGAAGAGTCTTCAAAGACATTGGGGGATATGAATTTTGATGGATATGGAATTGGCGGAAGTTTTAGTAAAGAAGACTTGGGGCCAGCACTCGACGCGGGACTTAAGCATTTGCCAGAGGATAAGCCTCGGCACCTGCTTGGCATTGGAGAGCCGGCAGATATGTTTGAGGGAGTAGCACGTGGTATTGATACGTTTGATTGTGTTGCTGCAACCCGTCTTGCTCGAAACGGAACAGCGTATACGCTTGATGGGCCAATTGATCTAAGAAAAGAACCTTTCAAGGAAGACATGACTCCAATAGAGAAGGACCTTCCTGATTCTCCATCTGCTCCATATACTCGTGCGTATCTAGCACACCTCTTTAGGGCAAAAGAAATGCTTGGAGGAATGATTGTCTCACAACACAACCTCTACTTTATTTTGAAGTTAGTTGATGACATGAGAGAAGCTATTAAAGAGGGAAGGTTTGAAGAGTTTAGGAAAGAGTTTTGCGATCGATACTACGCTTGACCAGAAGTATAATTAGTTGTACTTTGGCGGAGGTTTGAAAAGAGGAGAGTGTGATGGGAAAGAAGGCAAAAAATCCTGTACGTCATCCACAGGGAGATTTTCTCTCTGAGGGAGATCGCAAAAGGTGGGAGAAAGCACTTGCTGCTGATGATCAGAGGCTTGGCGGAATCTCACATCCTGGGCACTGTGCCTGGAAAGACGTGGGGCACGTCTGCCAAAGCTAGTTTTCAGAGGCAACTACATATGTGTAGTTGCCTCTTGACATTTTTGTATAAAAGTTATTGGATAAATATATCCTTAAGAAATTTTGGATTATTTTCATCAAGCCAAACTGGAAAGGAGGCACGTGATGAAACAAGGTTCTTTGAAAGCAAGCATTCTTGCCTTTGCACTTACTTTCTTCATATTCTTGCCTTTGCAAACTGCAGAAGCTGCGGATACGTGGGAGGGACAGGTTCAGGTTGAACGGACCCCAACTGTAATCTCGGCAACAATGAATATCTCTCTTCGTCGTGATTTCGAAACACTGAATCTCATTGCTTCATGCAATGCCAATCGGAACGACATGAGCCCGTGCGAGTTTTTCGTTTGGTTTCGGAGTCCGCCTCCGCCAAGAAATACTCAACGAGTCGTTCTCCGTTTCTATAAGGGTGGTGAGAGAATTCTGAGTGCCGCAGCTGGTTCTGAAAATGCATCGTATGATAGGGAAAGTGGCCGCTTTGTTCTTTCTTGGAGAGAATATTCTGGAACGTCACTCTCTTTGATGCAGACTCTTGCTGAAGGCGGAGAAATTGTGGTTGAGCTCTCAAGCGCAAACGGCCTGGGACAACCCGTTCCGTATTCGACCCACACATTCGAGGTTCCGGCGCTTCCGCAGCGAGCCATCGAGATAATTCAGACTATGAGGACGTCTGAAGAACGTCCAATCACATGGGCTCGAGAAGTGTTGGGTCCCTGTCATACTCAGTTGGACGAAGAAAGGATAGTCGCTTCAGCAGAGTTCTCTGGGGCAAGATTTCAAAATCAAACTTGTTAAGTGGGGTCAAGAATGCAAAGTTGTAAATCAAGGGCGTAGATCACTATAAGTGTCTCGCCCTTTCTTTTTTATATAACTCTTGACATATTTTTTAATACTGGTATCTTTTCTGTTCCTGAAATGGTTCAGGTTCCTGGCTTATCGCCAGGCTTTCAATTGGAAAAAGGGATTTCCAACATGAAATCTGTTCTTACCACGTCTGCCGCTTTGGCGATCGCCTTCGCTTCTACCGCGGTTACGCGCACCGGTGACGGCTCGTCGCTCGTCGAATCCGAGAACGTCGACGTCACGGCGAAGCTGCTGCAGATCCAGTCGACCGGCCCCGAACATGTGGCCTCCTATGACGAGGATCTCGCCGCTGAGCTGAAAGCTCTCGACGCCGAAGTCACGAACTTCACCTACGACGGCCAGGTCGCCGGCAGTGTCGAAGACGTCCAGGCCCGCATGAAGCTGAATATCGGCCGTATCGCCGGCATCGCCGTGCGGAAACGCGGTTCGATCCTCGCCAATTACGGCGACATCATGGACACGGCCTCGACCGCCGACGTGACGAGTATCGGTTCGACCGAGACGCCGCAGGCTGTGGCCGCCGCCTAGCACAGCTGGGTATGCGGTAACAAGGAGCGGGATACCTACGGGTATCCCGCTTTTCTTTTTTATATATAAAGGTAAGGTATTGATATGAAATTTAAGCTTCATGCTCCATATAAACCTGCAGGAGATCAGCCAGAAGCTATCAAAGCTCTTGTGAAGGGAATTAAGTCTGGAAAGAAACATCAGACACTTTTAGGTGTTACAGGGTCCGGAAAAACCTATACTGTTGCCAACGTTATTGAGCAGGTGCAAAAGCCAACAATTATCTTAGCTCACAACAAAACGCTTGCAGCACAGCTAACGCAAGAGTATCGAGAATTCTTCCCAGAGAATGCAGTGCATTACTTTGTTTCGTACTATGACTACTATCAACCAGAGGCATACATGCCAGGTTCTGATACATATATTGAAAAGGAGGCACAGATTAATGCAGAGGTGAATCGATTGCGGCATGCGAGTACGCAGGCACTCCTTACAAGAGATGATGTAATTATTGTTGCATCGGTATCTGCCATCTATGGTCTTGGGTCTCCAGAAGAGTATAAAAAGTTCCATCTTCCGATTGAAAAAGGAAAGAATCTCTCTCGCAGTGAGTTGGTGCGAAAGCTTGTAGGTATTTTCTTTGAGCGAACAAATGCAGATCTTGAGCCTGGAAAGTTCCGTGCTGTTGGAAACAGTGTTGAACTTATGCCGGTAAACGAAAAGACAATTTATCGTATTGAATTTGAAGGAGAGAAAGTTAGCACTGTTACGCAGGTAGATCCAATTTCAAGAAGTAACCTCAAAGACCTCGATTCATACTTTGTATTCCCAGCAAAGCACTTTGTAACGCCTGAGGATGAGAGGGAGCGTGCAATACATGATATTCAAGTAGAGCTTGAAGAGCAGCTTGCTCGGTTTGAGCGAGAAGCAAAGCCTCTTGAGCGTGAGCGTCTAAAGCGCCGCACACAAAATGATTTGGCATTGATTCGTGAGATTGGTTATACCAATGGAATCGAGAATTACTCACGACATTTTGATGGAAGAAAGGTGGGGGAAGCACCGTATACATTACTTTCATATTTCCCAGAAGGATTCCTTACTGTTATTGATGAGTCGCACGTTACGGTGCCACAACTAGGTGCTATGTATGCGGGAGATCAGTCTCGAAAGAATACGCTTGTTGAGTTTGGTTTCCGCCTTCCTTCTGCAAAAGACAACAGGCCTCTTATGTTCGAGGAGTTTGAAAAAGTTGTTAACCAAACGATTTACACAACTGCAACGCCAGGAAAGTATGAGCTTGAAAAATCTGGAGATCCTATTGAGCAGGTTATTCGCCCTACAGGGCTCCTGGATCCTGAGATTATTATACGTGGAGTAAATGAGACGAAGGAATATGTTGGCCAAGTACAAGACTTTATTGAAGAGAGTGAGAAGGTTGTAAAAGGAGGAGGGCGAGTACTTGTAACAACACTTACAAAGAAAATGGCAGAGGATCTCTCTGAGTATTTAAATGATAAAGGCGTAAAGGCAGAGTGGCTACACTCCGATGTAAAAACAATTGATCGAATTACAATTCTCTCAGAATTTAGAAAAGGAAAGTTTGATTGTCTTGTTGGAGTTAACTTGCTTCGAGAAGGACTTGATCTTCCTGAGGTAGAGCTTGTTGGGATTCTTGATGCAGATAAGGAGGGGTTCCTTCGAAGTGAGACATCACTCATTCAGACAATTGGACGAGCTGCTCGAAATGTAAATGGACGTGTGATTTTATATGCTGACAATATGACAGGATCTCTAGATAAGGCTATTGGAGAAACAAACAGACGAAGAGAAAAGCAGCTCGCCTACAACAAAGAGCATGGCATTACACCGCAAACTATTAAAAAAGAGATTAAAGATATTGCAGAGCAGCTACGTACCGATCACCAAAAAGCAGTAGATGAAGTTCTAAAGGTGGAAGAGGAGCTATATAAGAAGAGTCCAAAGAAATATATAAAGGAAAAGCGGAAACAAATGGAAGCTGCGGTAGAGCGTCTTGATTTTGAAACAGCTGCAATCATTCGAGATCAGATTGCAACTCTAGAAGAGTCGGGGAAAGAAACAAAAAGCAAGTAGGGTAAGTGCTAAAGTAAAAGCATGAAGAACATCTCGCTTCGGATGCTTTCCGTAATTTTGGCGGTGCTTGCACTTGCTATTGCAGGTGTCTCAGTATATTTCGGATCAGAGCTCCTTCGGGAAAACATCCTAGGATTTCTTGGCACAAATACACTTCCTCCACAATTTCAGCAACAGCTTACAGACATTCTTGTAGCCCAAGGAATTATTACTGTTGCTACGTTCCTTATTGTTGCGATTATTATCGTAGTTATTCTTGAGAGGATGGTAGTAAGGCCGCTGAATCTTCTTTCTGCTGTTATCCAGCAGTTTGGAAGTGGGCTGCACGCTGATGATATTCCAGATCCAAAAGGAGCTCCCCATGAGATTGATCACATTTTTGAAACCTTCACTACCATGGCAAAGCATGTAGAGGAGGCTCGAGCTCGAGATGAAGAAATGTCTCGCATTAAGTCTGACTTTATTTCAACTGCAGCTCACCAGCTTAGAACACCTCTTACTGGTATTAGGTGGGCGCTTGAAGCCATGGCAAAAGAACCAATGGAAGAGGGGAAGAAGGCAGTAGTGGCTGATGCGCTAGAGAAAAATAAGCAACTCATTCAAATTGTACGGACACTTCTTGATGTATCTGCCATTGAGTCAGGACGATACAACTACAAATTTGAACCAACATCACTTCCTGAGCTTATTGGAACAACTATTGAGCAGTTGCAAGAGCATGCTACTCGCCAGCAAGTTGCTGTTAAATTTATACCTCCCGAATATGTTCCAGACATAAAAGCTGATAAGGAGCGACTGCGTTGGGTGCTCATCAATCTTATTGAAAATGCTATTCGTTATACACCTCCAAAAGGTTCGGTAACTATTTCTCTTGAGCCTGCTCGAGGAAGGGTCTTTATATATGTACATGATACTGGAATCGGAATCCCAGATAATGAACGAAACAATATCTTTGAGCGATTCTATCGAGGGAAAGCAGCTGCAAAGATGCAAAACGGAGGGAATGGACTTGGACTATATATTGCTCGAAATGTGGTGCGGGATCATGGAGGAGATCTCGACTTTAAGGCAAATGAAGCAGGAATTGGTACAACATTCTTCTTTTCAGTACCTGTTGCAACATAGGGGTATATATATGATAGGATAAACGCATTATGGCAGACGAAACACAACGAACAGTTTTGGTGGTAGAGGATGACCCAATCCTGAAGAACCTTCTGGGAAATACTTTCTCAGGACGATACAAGGCAATGTATGCAGGAACAGGGAAGGAGGCACTTCAGTATGTAGAGGAGTATAAGCCAGATATTATTTTGCTTGATCTCATGCTTCCTGAGATGGGGGGATTTGAGGTACTTGAGCAGCTTCGAGCTCGAACAGATGAGCTTAAAGATACTCCAGTAATTGTAGTGTCTAATCTTTCACAGGAGAGTGATCAAGAGAAGGCAAAGCAGCTTGGAGCAAATGACTACATGGTAAAGGCAGAGGTTGCGATTGAGGAGATCACTTCAAAGATTGATCAGTTTTTTCAAGAAGCGTAAATTCTCTTTACACTGTTGACAACTAAGGTTCCCGAAAGGGGGCCTTTTGTGTATAGTGCTCCTATACAAACCCTATGGCCAGCTCGTAGGGGGAATACGTATGGCAAATCATAAAAAACATGAACCATCAGATGAGATTGTTGTTAAGGGTGCAAAGACCCACAATCTTAAAAATGTAACCGTTTCAATGCCTCGCGGCAAAATGGTTGTTATTTCAGGACTCTCTGGTTCTGGAAAGTCTTCGCTTGCCTTTGATACGATCTTTGCAGAAGGACAAAGACGATATGTTGAATCACTTTCTGCATACGCACGGCAGTTCTTGCACCAAATGCAAAAGCCAGAGGTTGATGAGATAACAGGACTTTCTCCTGCTATTTCAATTGATCAAAAGAGCAGGTCAAACAATCCACGATCTACCGTAGCTACTATTACAGAGATCTATGACTACCTTCGAGTGCTCTATGCTCGTATTGGGCAGCCATATTGTTTGGATGATGACGTAAAGATTGAGAAGCTTTCAAAAGATGAAATGATCACTTTGGTTACAAAGAAGATTATTCCAGATCCTAAGAAAGCAGAGGAGGTTATGGGAGTACCCTTGAACCGTCAAAAGATCCAAATCTTTGCTCCTGTAGTGGTTGGAAGAAAGGGTGAGTACTATCAGCTTCTCTATGATTTGCTCGGGAAAGGATTTGAGCGCGTGATGATTGATGGAAAGATTCACTCACTTCGAGACAAGATTACCCTTACTAAAACAAAGCGGCATGATATCGATGGGCTTGTAGATGAGATTTATGTAACTGAGTTTAAAAATGATCCAAGTGGTGCAAAGGAGCGACTCTCTGAAGCACTCGAGCTTGCGCTTCGGGAGACAGAAGGTCTTGTAAAGATTGGTCATGCAAATGGAGAATTTGAGACACTCTCTGCAAGGTTTATTTGCCCAGTAGATGGTGCTGGCTTTCCTGATGTAGAGCCTCGCCTCTTCTCATTTAACTCTCCATATGGAGCATGTCCTGAGTGTAATGGTCTTGGAACAGTTGCACTTTTTGATGATGAAGTATGTAAGGCATGTGATGGGAAGCGACTTCGTCCTGAGGCACTCAGAGTTTATTTGGGAGGAAAGGGGAAGGATCTTGGAAAAAATATTGTAGAAGCCGCACATCTTTCGATTACAGATGCAGCAGAATTCTTTGATAATTTAAACCTCACAAAGAAACAAGAAGAGATTGCAGAGCCAATCTTGCGTGAGGTACGAGCACGGCTTTCATTCCTTCTTAATGTAGGGCTTGATTATCTAACACTTGATAGAAAGGCAAATACGCTATCAGGTGGAGAAGCACAGCGTATCCGTCTTGCATCTCAACTGGGATCTGGTCTTGTGGGTGCTCTTTATGTGCTTGATGAGCCAACAATTGGACTGCATCAAAGGGATAATGATCGATTGATTCAAACGCTTACGCAACTAAGGGATCTTGGAAATACCATTATCGTAGTAGAGCATGATGAAGATACTATCTACGCTGCAGACTATCTTATCGATGTAGGACCAGGTGCTGGAGTGCACGGTGGGGAGATTGTAGTCTCTGGATATCTAGATGATTTGCTAACTGCAAAAAAGAATACAAGTGGATCAAGAACTCTCGCATATCTTCGAGAAGAGAAAATGATTCCTGTGCCAGAGAATCGGCGAACTGCAGAGAAAGGAAGTTTGAAGATTGTAGGAGCAAGCAAGCACAATATGGTGAATCAAAATGCAGATCTCCCTCTTGGAAAGCTTGTTTGTATTACTGGTGTGTCAGGATCTGGTAAATCTACATTCTTATATGATGTTGTTCATAAAAACTTGGTAAGTCGATTTGATCGGAAAACAAAGCAGGCAGCACACCATAACTGCGCAAAGTTCTTGGGAAGTGAGTATGTAAATCGTGCAGTGCTTATCGACCAATCTCCAATTGGAAGAACTCCAAGGTCTAACCCTGCAACATATACAGGAGCATTTACGCACATACGAGATCTCTTTGCTGCAACAAGTGAGGCACGGGCTCGTGGCTGGAAGCCAGGAAGATTCTCTTTCAATGTTAAAGGAGGTCGTTGTGAAGCCTGTCAGGGAAATGGAACAGTGGCGGTAGAGATGCACTTCCTCCCAACAGTGTATGTGAAGTGTGATGTGTGTGATGGAAAGCGGTTTATGAAAGAAACGCTTGATGTTACATATAGAGGAAAGAATATCTATGAGGTACTACAGATGACTGTAGAGGAAGGGTATGAATTCTATAAAGATATTCCTGCAATCAATGATCGCCTTAAGGCACTCCTTGATGTAGGTCTTGGATATCTAAAGCTTGGACAATCAGCAACAACATTATCTGGTGGAGAAGCACAGCGTGTGAAGATTGCGTCAGAGTTGTTCCGTCCACTTCAAACAAAGACAGTGTATCTTCTTGATGAGCCAACGGTTGGACTTCATTATGATGATGTAGCAAAACTCATTACCATTCTTCAGGAGCTTGTAGAGCGAGGGAATTCAGTATTTGTTATTGAGCACAATCTTGATGTAGTTAAGTCAGCTGATCATATTGTAGACTTTGGTCCAGAAGGAGGAGAAAATGGTGGGGTAGTTATTGCAAAAGGAACTCCAGAGGAAGTAGCGAAAGTCACAAGCTCATTTACCGGAAAATACCTTGCAAAGACACTAAAAAAACATGCAAAGAAAGGATCTAAATAATTTTGACCTACCTGATAAACCCGGTGTATATACATTTTTAGAAAAGAAGAAAATTCTCTACATTGGTAAGGCAACATCACTTCGCGATAGAGTACGGAGCTATTTTAATGATGATCTTATAGCAAGTCGCGGGCCTCGTATTGTAGATATGGTCACGAAGGCAGATGAGGTTGTATATGAGGAAACTGATTCAGTACTCGAAGCCCTTATTCTTGAATCTTTAAAGATTAAAAAACATCAGCCTTTTTATAATGTAAAAGAGAAGGACGATAAAAGTTATCTCTATGCTGTTGTAACAAAAGAAGAATGGCCTCGTGTTTTGGTTGTGCGAGGGAAGGATTTAGGAACTACATTTAAATTGGATTTAGTTAAAAATAAGTACGGGCCATTTACAAGCGGGCCGTCACTTAAAAAAGCCCTTGAGATTATTCGAAAGATTTTCCCTTTCTACGATACAAAAAATGCAGTAACAAGAGATACAAAACATCAGGGAGCTAACCTTGAGTTTAATAGGCAGATTGGAAGATACCCAAGGGATATCTCGCATACTGAATATGTGCGGAATATTCGCCACATAGAGCTCTTTTTATCTGGAAAGAAAAAGGTAATCCTCAAAGAACTTGAGAGGGAGATGAAAAAAGCTGCAAAAGAGGAACGTTTTGAAGATGCAGAGCGTCATAAGAGGCAAATGTTCTCGTTAACTCATATCCAAGATGTGTCACTTATTAAAAATGATTTACGCAGAGTGCACGGTGTTCGTGTGGAGGGGTACGATGTAGCGCACACAAGCGGGCAAGATACTGTTGGAGTTATGACAGTTGTTGTAGATGGGGAGGTTGAAAAGAAAAACTACAGAAAGTTTCTTATCAAAGAGCATGGAAATAATGATATCGGTTCTCTAACTGAATTACTGGAAAGGCGTTTTGGACATCCTGAGTGGGAGTATCCAAAGGTGATTGTGGTAGATGGAGGGGTAGCACAAAAAAATGCTGCGCTTAAGGTTTTAGATAAGTTGGGATTACAAATTCCTGTGGTTGCCGTAACAAAAGATGAATATCATAGGCCTAAAAAGATTATTGGACTGCCAGGAGTTTCAACTCCAGAAGGGGATATTATTCTTGCAAATGCCGAGGCACATAGGTATTCGCTTTCTTTCCACAGATCACGGAGGGATAACTTAAAAAGGTAGGCTATACTTTATCTGTGAACGAAGACCAGATAACAACAAAAGCTCCGCAAGAAGAGAACTCTCTTATAAAGATTGGAGGGATTATTTTTATAATCCTTTTCCTTCTTTCCGTGCTTGCGTACGCTATCACTCCAGTACGTCAAACTATTATTTTCTGGTGGCAGGATATGCAGGAGGCACAGCAGTTGCGTGCACTTGCTGATTTTGAAAAAGAGCAGCCGCAAGGGGATCTTACAAAGGGAGCAAAACTTCGATTGCTTGATGAATAATATGAAAAAATTTCTAACCACACGAACATTTTTTAGTACAGCATTGCCTCTCATTCTTTTCTTTGGATTTGTAGGTGTAGTTTCTGGAAGTTTTACTGAGCCAGGAAGCAATCCTCCAAGTGGAAATATTCCAGCTCCTATTAATGCAAGTGGTGCAGATCAGACAAAGTCAGGAAATCTTTGGGTAGATAATGTAATTGCAGATAGTCTCAAGGCACTTTCTGAGCTTTGTATTGGTACTGAGTGTCGTACAGCATGGTCTGTGCCAGGACAGGATTTTTCAACAACATGTACCGTAAATAGAAAGATTGTTGCTAACCCTAGTAGCCCGGGAATTCCACATGCGTCTCGAGGGTCAACAGATCTTTGGCAGCTTGCCCAAGAGTGCCGTTGGCGTATCTCAAGCGCTGAGCGCGATGCAGGGTGGATGCTTGTTGGATTTGACAACTGTCCTTCTGTTGCTAGTCGAGACTGTGCAGGAGCAAGTTATTGTCAGTATATTCAACTAAGTTGTGAGTCTGGAATTACTACAAGTCGCGGGCGACACCGATAATTTATGAATATGCAAAAATACATACAAAAAGCACTTCACATTTCAGGACTTCTTGCCGCAGTATTCATTTTTGTTGGTATTGCATATGCTATTAACTTCACACATCCAGGATCTTCTCCAACTGGGGGAAATGTTGCAAAGCCTATTAATGTAGGTTCAGCAAGTCAGGTAAAAGAAGGAGGACTTACTCTTGACGAGTTAGTAGCAACTGGAAAAATTACAGGAGAGAATCAAATTTGTATAGGAAATGACTGTAAGAGTGCGTGGCCTGGAGGAAATGCATCACAATTTTCTACAGCTTGTCAAATACATACTCTTACCATTGCAGCAGACGATGACCAGCCAGGTGTACCGCACAATAATACTCGTATTACACGAGATGGTTTGGCGCAAAACTGCAATAGCCACCTTACACAAGAAGAGAAAGATCTTGGCTTTATGATGGTCTCATTCGATAACTGCCCTGGTGTGTCAGGGCGAGACTGCTCAGGAGCAAGTTACTGTAAGTACATTCGCTTTGAGTGTGATGCAGGTATTACTTTTAGGCAGGGCTCATTCTCTATAGGAGATCCTTCACATGAACCAGCGTGTAGGGACGGAAGAGATAACGATGGAGATGGACTTGTAGACATGGATGATATTGGTTGTGATTATCAAGATGACCCAAGTGAGGAAAATGATCCAGGACAACAAAGAAATTAGTATGAAAACAATCTTCAAACAAAAGGAGTTTACAAAAGGGTCTGCAATGGTTATTGCAGGACTCCTGCTCCTTTCAGGAACTGTACTTGCTGCGTCATTCTCTCAGCCCGGAAGTAACTTCCCAGCAGGAAACACGCTTGCTCCAATTCAAGAATCTTCTCAAGATCAATCTAAAGCAGGTGGTATTACAGCTAATAATGTTCGTGGATATAATCTAAAAGGAACATCTGAGGTTTGTATTGGAAATGATTGCCGCAGCTCTTGGCCAACAGGAGGTGGTTCAACACTTTCAACAAACTGTGCGCTTGAAAACCTTATTCTTGAAGGGGACCCACATGGATCAAGCGGAGCTGTAAAAAAGGGAGATGTAGGTAGTCGTTGCGACAACATCCTTGGTTCACGAGCAAGTGAAGGGTGGGTAAATGTAGCACATGACAAGTGTCCTGGAGTTCAGGGTCGAGACTGTGCAGGAACTAATTACTGCCAGTACTTTAGAATTAATTGTGCAAGTGGCGTAACTTTTAGTGCAGGAGATCACACGCTTCGAGATACAGGAAGTGGCTCTTCAGGTGGGAGCAATGGAGGTGGTGGTGGAGATAATGGAACTGAAGGAGATGGTCCAAATGGCCCTGCTCTTCAAAATTAGTTTTTATGAATATGCAAAAAACAGTATTTCGAACACTTATTCTCACACTCGTATTTTTCGTGAGCACGTCATTTGCGCACGCACAATTCTTTTCAGTTCTTGGTGATAATTTTACTAACGCAGAACCAGAACCCACTCCAGTTGCAGTACAAGAGCCATCTCCAATTATAAATCCAACTCCTGATCCAATTGTTTCAGATCCAGATCTTACTGTTGGAAATACTACAGTTATAGGAGCACGTGAGGTGGGAAGTACACTTACACTCTCTGCAATTATGAGAAATATTGGACTTGGTACTGCAGAGTACGGTCCAGGCTTTCTTGTTTACTCTCAAGTGTACGATAGGACTCGTCGTCAGAACATTGGAGAAGGATTGCGTGGGTATGGGTCCCCACTACTACCTTTAAGAAGCAGGGCACTTCAAGATACGTGGACACCAACACAATCAGGAGACTATCAAGCTCGTTTTTGTGCTGATATTCCGCCAAACCCATCAGGAAACGTAAGTGAGAGTAATGAGGGCAATAACTGTGGCGCATGGACAACTTTTTCTATCAATGCAGCAGGGCAGCCAGACCTCTCAGTTGATGCACCAAGTATTTCAGGAACACGACAGGCCGGGCAAACGCTTACATTCTCTTCACGAATGAGAAATATTGGAAATGCAACAGCTTCACGTTCAGGTAATTTTGCAACCACATTCCAAATCTATCGCTCTTCAACACAAATTGTTGGAAGAGGAACTTCAACAAATGGACAGGCTCTTTCAGCTGGAGCATCAAGGACCATAACTGATACGTGGACTGCAGAGGCTGGAAGTTATGTTGCGCGCTTCTGTGCAGATATCCCCCCTGCGAGTCCTGGAAATATTCCAGAGAGCAATGAGAGCAACAACTGTAGCGGATGGACAAGCTTTACTGTCTCAAGTCCTGTGGCATCAGGAGCACCAGACCTTACGGTAGGTGCTACAAGTATTTCTGGAACACCAACGCTTAATCAGGCACTCAATTTCTCTGCAACAATGTCTAATATTGGAAATGCAACAGCCTCACACTCAGGTGGATTTAGAAATTACTTCCAGGTATGGGATTTTACACGAAGTCAAAATAATGGAACAACTATTACAAACAAGGGTTCAAATCTAAATGTAGGACAAAGCAGAACGCTAACAGGAAGCTTTACTCCGACTCAAGCTGGAAACTATCAAGCGCGTTTCTGTGCTGATATTCCGCCAAACCCATCAGGAAATGTAAGTGAGAGTAACGAGAATAATAACTGTGGAGCCTGGCAATCATTCACTGTTGCTGATGTACCTGCAGGAAGTGGTGCAGGAGACCGTCTTACAGGACACGCATGGTCTTCAAACATTGGATGGGTGTCATTTTATGGACCGGGGTATGAGGTAAATATTGATGCAAATTCAGGAAATCTCTCAGGATATGCATGGTCTTCAAACATTGGATGGATTAGCTTTAATGGAAATCATACAAATGGATGTCCAAGTGGAAGTTGTCAGGCAAATTATAATAATTCAAATGGAAATGTAACCGGATGGGCAAAGGCGCTAGCTGGAGGAGGATCTAATTCAGGAAACTGGGACGGGTGGATCTATCTTGGACAGAGCTCTCGTGTGGGGGTAAACGTAGATGCCAACTGTAACTGGAATGGGCGAGCGTGGGGAGGAGGCTCATCATTAAGCACGGGTGTAATCGGATGGCTGTCATTTAATGGACCAGGGTATGGAGTAACAGGAACAGGAGCAGGGTGTCCTATTGCTGAGCCAGCACCTGTTGCAAGTCTTGCGCTTAATCCAGAAATTATTCTTGAAGGCGCATCAAGTCAATTAACATGGGGGTCAACAGGGGCAACTAGTTGTGTTGGAACAAATTTCAGTACTGGAGGGTCAACAAGCGGAACTGTAAATGTTTCTCCGAGTACTACAACTGGATATTCTGTTCGATGTACAGGACCTGGAGGAGTAGATACTGCAAGCGCGCAACTTACTGTTGACAGTGTAACTCAGACTGCAACAGCAAGTCTTAGTGTCAGTCCAGCAAGTATTCAAACTGGAAATAGCGCAACGCTATCATGGAGCTCTGCAAATGCAGATAGCTGTACTGGGACAAACTTTAGTACCGGAGGAAGTACAATTGGTTCAATGAGTGTTTCTCCAAGTTCAACAGTGACATACGGTCTTGAGTGTTCAAATACTGGTAATTCAGACACTGACAGCGCAACACTTACTGTAACTCAAGGTCCAGGAGGTGGTGGTGGCGGAAGCCGACCAACCGCAGATATTAATGCGAGTCCACGATCAATTCTAATTGGAGAGTCGTCAACAATTAGTTGGACATCAACTAATGCCGATAGCTGTAGTGGAACAGGATTTAGTACGAGCGGTTCAACAAGTGGAAATGCTGCTGTTTCGCCAACAAGTGATGCAACATATCAGGTACAGTGTACAAATAGCCAAGGAAGTACAAATGACTTTGTAGATGTTGAGGTCTTGCAACCAAACATTACTATTACCGTAGATGGTGAGTCAGACTCTATTCGAGTTGCCAAAGATGCAGTGGTTGATGTTGTCTGGCATGCAGAAGATACTGATAGTTGTGATGTTGTAGGTCCTGGAGTTCTTGTAAACAATGCAACTGACGATCCTTTCGATGGATCTGCAAGTGTAACTATTTCTGAGCGAAGTGTGTACACAATCGAGTGTGATGCTTCAACTGAAACATATACAGAATCAGTAACGGTTAATATTCCTCCAGACTTCGAGGAGTTCTAAGAAAGTGATACACTAGCACTATGAGTAGCACTGTAGCTGTACTTCGTGGTGGACCATCTCTAGACCATAAAGCATCTCTTAAAAGTGGTCAGTTGGTTTTAGATTATCTCTATGAGTCTCCAGGGACTCATAGAGATATCTATATAGATAAGGACGGTACGTGGTTTGATCGTGGGCGAGTAGCAGATCCACACAAAGTGCTCAATATGGTAGATCTTGTATTTAATGCACTGCATGGTCCATATGGAGAAGATGGAACGGTGCAAAAGATATTAAGCCAGCACAAGATTCCATATACAGGATCTGCAGCACTTCCTTCATTTACCTGCTCACACAAAGTGCTCGCAAAGGAGACAGTAAAAGAGCATGGCGTACCTATCGCTCGCTATGTACTTTGCGAGAGTGAGGAGGATTTAGAAATGCAGGGAGCTGTTGCGGTTCGCAATCTTGGACTGCCTCTTGTTGTTAAAAGTGTGCATGGAGAGGGAAGTCACTGGGTTCGCATTGCAACGACGCCTGAGGAGCTCTATAGAGCTTCTGAGGAGCTTATAAAACACGGCCCCATACAATTTGAGGAGTTTATAAAAGGGAAGGAGGCAAGTGTATATATGGTTGAGGGATTCAGAGACAATCCTTTGTATATGATTCCTCCAATAGAGCTTCAGAAGATTGATGGAGAGTGGGTAGAGAGGTGTCCTGGGAACTTTACGCGTACACAAAGAGAAGAGATTGAGGCCTCAAGCAAGGAGGTATTTAAGGCTCTTAATATGCGGCATTATGGAAAGATTGATTTTCTTATTACGCCTCACACTGTGTACTTCTTAGAAGCAAATGCGCTTCCAAAATTCCATGAAGGGTCTCTATTTTCTAAGGCGTTAGAGTCTATTGGATCAAATTCAAAAGAGTTTGTGGCCCACATAAAAGACCTTGCACTGAAGCGATAAGTCTTGTATTCTCCTCTGTACACCTGTTTAGTTTCGAACTGTGGATCTCACCCACATCGTTCTGAGCGCCGTATTCCGGCAGGTGTACCGGTGGAGGAGCCTATTTGCTCGCTCCTCCACCACAATTCGGGCTCGTAGCTCAGTTGGCTAGAGCGCCTCACTTGCACTGAGGAGGTCGGGGGTTCGATTCCTCTCGAGTCCACCAAAGATGATTTTATCTTTCTGATATACCTGATATATCTCAAAGATAAGCCCCAAATTGCCGGTTCCAAGTCCTGTTTTTCTTGAGTAAGTTATTCCCTCAGGAAACACAAGATTTTGGAACCGCTTTTTGGTATGTAAGGGCTGTAGTTTCCAGTGTGTGCCAAGGGCTTTAGCAAACTCGTCTGCTTGTGCAAGCAGATCTTCTAACTCCTTTTCACTAATCTTTTCTTTTTTTGCTGCAGTAGAGAGTTCACGAATCTGAGATTCGATTTTATCTTTTCTCTTTTGGAATACTTCGGGAGTGTAGATTCCGTCTTCAAATGATGAGTATATATTTTCTAGCTTCTTTTCCAGAGCTTGAATTTTAGTTTTGTTTTCGCTAGCAACTGATTCGTATTGTTCAGTTCTTATCTTCCACTCTTTAACAACTTCTTCTTTAAATTTTTCTATAAACTCTTTGCTTGGACTAATTGCATTCAGTCTCTCAATAAACTCTTTTTCAAGATCATCTTTCCGTATACTTTTTCCATAAGAAGGACAGGTCTTTGTGTGGCAGTGGTAGTAATGATAGTAACGACTACGACCTTTTGAAGAGCTTCCTGTAATTGGTGCTCCACAACCTGAACATAGGACAGTATCTCCACGAAGAGGGAAGAGTTCACTTTCTCGTATTTGTTTCCATTGTCTCTTTTTACCACTGAGTGTATCTAAAATATCTTGAGCCTCATCTTTTGTAAGCATGGGCACATGTAGCCCTTGAACATAATGTTTCTTCCATGGGTTATAAAGTTCACCCGCATAGAATCGTAGTCTAGGTTCTTCAAGTATCGCTTGTACATTCTGCGGTGTCATATTGTGTCCCCACAATGTTTCTACGCCAAGTTCTTTCCATCTTCTTTGTAAACTTGCTTGAGTGTGTTCTCCACGAGCAAACTCACGCAGTCCGGTTTGTAGTATTGAAAACAGTTTTCCATTTGGAACATCAGGGATTGTTTTCTTACTCCCAACTTCACGCTCAGGTGCACGCTTGTATCCAATAGGTGCTGCCCATGGCCATATGCCACTTTCTATTCTAGATTCCATTCCACCCGAGCATCGTTGCTTTCTTGTCTCATTATCGAATTCAGCAACAGCAGAAAGCATTCGCTCCATAAACTTTTCAGCAGGACTGTCACCAATTTGCTCTGTTGCGGAAACAAGAGATATTTCATACTCTCGCAGTGTCTTGCGGACAATAATGTGATCTTCAACATTTCTTGCAAACCTGTCTAGTTTTAATACCAAAAATATGTCTACAGCACTTTTGTTTTCTTTGCAGTACTCAAGCGCTCTCAAAAACTCAGGTCTGTTTGCTGACTTTGCAGACACGCCTTCCTCTGTAAATATTTCTAGTATTTCAATATCTCGCTCCTCACAATACCTGCGACATTGTATCTCCTGATCTCTAAGAGATGTTCCCTCAACCTGTTCGTCTGAACTTACTCGTGTGTAGATTACTGCTTTCATTATTTCTAGTATACATTTGGATTATCCAACTGCATTTTTCTTATTAAAATTGCCTTTCTTATAAAAATGGGTACTAGGTTATAGATTGCTCCCCATACTCTTTATCTGATTCAATTTCAGGCTCATAAACGTACTCCTCAGACTGATTTGAAGCCTCATAGAGTTGTATAATTAAGGCATTTCGTTCTTTTGGTTCGTAATCATCTTTATCTACTAATTTGTTAAACCATTCGCTTATAGTTCGCCTTGTAAATTTCTGGTGAACCACTGCCTTAAAAAGGTTTATATAATCACTGGCTCCATTGTCTAACTCTTGCTCTTTTTTAAATCTTGCTTTAATCGATTTCATAATGTTCTTTTATTAAACTTTCAATAACTTGCAGCATTGTTGTTTGATTGTTTGCTGCTTCTAATTTTAAAATTCTATGAGTCTTCTCAGAGACTCGAACCTGTCTGCTCATGTATAAATTTCTAATATGTAAATTTGTCGACTATATAGGGTGGGGGAGGAATCCCACTTTATCGCTCTGCTAACCCGAATAGGTATAGTGTTGCTCTCCCATCTTCCTACTTACCTGATCCTGCCCCCGTAAGAATCTTGTCTTACTCAAAGGGTTTATCTATTCGGTATAAGCGTCGGATGTTGTGGTCGGAACCTCTACGTGCCTTTTATAGTCCGCACGTAATGCGTCCGATACATCTCCCAAGACTTCTTAATTATTTAAAAAATAGTCAACAAAGATACTTGCCAATGCTTTAATCTTCTCTTCGTTTTCTAGATCCATTTAATATAAAAACCCCTTTCGGGGTGTGTGAGGGGATATTTTAACATTTCTCACTCGGAGAAATTCGGGGCCTGTCCCTTTAGCTAGGCTCTTTAAAGTTGAGCACCCATGAAGTTCTTCTATCTAGAGAGTCTATGGGCTTATAGCCAACAATTTCTTCTAGCTTTTGGTTTAAGGGGGTAATTATCTTAGAAAAATCATCTCGTACACTGCTCTCATTATAGTCTTTGCCTAGTTTTGACCACAGTTCATCTAGAGGAACACTGTTATTAGCATTATATAAAAGCTCATCAAAGACTTTGATTTCATTGGGAGTAAATTTTATGAAAGCGCCTTTGTAAGTGATAAAACCACTTCCGTACGAAACAAAGTCATTGGAGTGGGCAAGTCGTACTGTTTGGTCATCTTCTGTTGCGCCTAGCCACTCAGGGTGCTCCGCTTCAAAATCATCTAAAGCCTCAAGTCGTCCGTTTACTGAACTTTGATAGCTAGGGTCATCTTCGAAGACGGCTGGATGAATTTCAAATTCAATTAAATGGGTGTTCCCATCATTTAAGGCAGCTCCTGCTTGAAACAGCTCTTGAGAAGTTCTTATTAGGAAAAGATTTATTAGAGATTCTTGGTTAAGAATGTTTGCAATTTGTACTTGGTCGTCACTAATCTCAAGCTGTGCGTGTCCTGGCGGACCTCCAGGCTCGAGGTTTTCTTGTTGGCCTCGAAGTTGTTGAAGAATATTCCTATAAGATTCAATTACAGACATTGATACTAGTGTAATACATTGGTGTCTAAAAACACATAAATTTTCTTACAGGTATATTTTCTTTCTCTTTAGGTACATGGGTACGTACCCCTCCCACACCTTTTTACTGTTTTATTGAGGTAATCGTTTGTATTTGAGAGTCTTTTGACTGTCTAAGATCAAATAACTTACTTGTAAGTGAGGGTGTTTTTTGCTGTTTTGCTCACATGGGTGTTTTGGTGTTAGTATTAACTCACAACTGAATATCCCATGACCTAAACCCATTCGGGCATGGTCGCTAATCGCACGACACAAGAAAACCCATCATTAGGGCGTGTCGTGCGTTGCCAGGGGAAACTCTGGCAGGGAAAGTCGCAAGGCTTCCTCCTAGTGGTGGGCTTTGTTGTATTTAATTATAGTATTTTACTCATTAACACAGATCATCCATGATAGATTCTGTTCTTGTGGTTATTAGCCTATTTTGGTGGACGGCAGTTGTTGTTTTCCAAGAGTGGGCGTGTGTTCTCACACTTGGCTTTTATTGTCCTGTTTAGGAATTAGTTAATTATGAAAAAGATAAGTGAAAAAGAGGCAGAAGAAAATTACGTTCGACATGTAAGAGTATTAAAAAAAGAAAAGGATTGGTCCTGGGTTTGGATTGTTGGTTGGATTCTACTTGTTTTGATTCTTGCACGAGTGATATAGTTCTGGCTTCAGAAGAAGTAAGACCTGCTCTTTGAATAAACTTTCTTATAGGCGTATACTTTTGTTAATGCGCTTAACATACAGAGAAAGTTTTTTATCTATAGGATCTTTTGACCCGATTGACCTTCCTAGTTTTTCTATAATTACCGGAGTGAATGGCTCGGGGAAAACTCAGCTGCTTCAAGCAATTTCTTCAAAAAAAGTATTTGTGGACGGAAGTGGTGAGAAGAGCGTCGTTTACTTTAATTATGAAGACTTTAAGTTAGATAATGAATCAAGGTTTAACTCGAGCGGCATAATAGATGAAAAGCAGGCAGCTTGGAACTTTTTTCAACAAACCGTTATGCCGGTAATAAAGAACTATGAGGTTCAGCTAAATCCTCATGTTTCTGATTTGAATACTTGGTCTTTGAAGTTAAACAAGCCTATGTGGAATCTTTCTGCGTCAGAAATAAATGATGTTGAAATTTCAGGGGCATTAGAGGAATATAAAAAAAGAATTCGGGAATACTTTCGTAACGAAAAACAAAAAAACAATAAGAATGCTCAGGGTATTTATGTTCTACTAAGAAAGCTGCCATATCCTATTGGTAATATCGAGCAAGGAGAGTTCTTTGACTTATATAGACCATTTACGTACAAAAATGATTTTCTACCTTCTCAACTTGGTAAGGTTATTTGGGACTACTATGTGCAACACCAGCAAAATGAACTAAGAGAGTACCAAAATAAAGAAAAAGGCAAAAAGGTTTCCTTCCTCTCAGAAAGTGATTTCAAGAAAAGGTTTGGAGAGGATCCAGTTGTTGTTATCAATGATATCCTAGAGACCTTTGACAGCTTAGATTACAGACTACGAAGTCCAGAAGGGGAAGATGTTTTTCTTCCATTTCAACTTAAACTTATACACAAAGATCTAGCTGATCTCGAAATTGGTTTTGAGGCACTTTCGTCAGGTGAGAGAATCTTAATGTCTCTAGTTGCTTCAATTTATAAGGCCGCCTCAGACAATCACTTTCCAGAGGTCTTGCTTTTGGACGAGGTTGATGCGTCTCTGCATCCCTCAATGATTAAAAACCTATTAAATGTTATAGAAGAAGTTTTTATTTCAAAAGGTACCAAGGTCATACTTGTTACTCATTCTCCAACAACAGTCGCTCTTGCACCAGAAGGGTCTCTTTTCTTAATGGAGAAGAGTGGGCAAAAAAGAGTTTTAAAAGTTTCTAAAAAAGAAGCTCTAAACATTCTTTCAGAAGGCTTCATATCTTTGACTTTCCAGGGAGCTGAAGAAGAGTTAGATTTGAAGATAGATGAAGCTGATAGGCCGATTGTATTTACCGAAGGCCCCTCAGACAAGAGGATACTTAAGGTCGCTTGGGAGAAACTATATCCAGAGAAAGAAATGCCATTCGTTTTGCAAAGTGCCTTCGATGCTTATTTCTTAAAAAATACGTTTGCACGAGGGGAAATTTTTAAAAATGATCCTACTAAAAAGTTTGTGGGTATATTAGATTTCGATGAGGCGGTTAAGCCTTGGAAAGAGCTAAGAGATCTAGGTTCATACGAAGAGGTTGCGGGAGTAGAAAAAGTATTAAGGCACAAAGGTGGTAATGGGTGGGTGATGTTGCTTCCAGTTCCTGATTTTAGGAGAGGGTATGCAGATATAAGCTATCCTCGTTCGTATCTTTCTATTGAACTACTCTTCCCAGATTCTGTCATAGGGAGTTATTGTGAAGATATTGAAAGTGCTGGTGGAGTCTCTTTTAAAAAATTTAAGGATGCTAAAAAGATGAAGTTTGCAGAAGAGGTAAAAGATCTCGAGGTAGACGATTTTACAGAATTTAAACAGCTATTTGAGTTGATAGAGTCTTGTCTTAATTAGTTTCTACATGGTTGTTAAAAAGTACTTGCAAAGCTAGCTATTGTTTCCCCCGAAAGTTTTCTTTAAGAAGAAATATAGATTTCGAGGATCAAGTGTTCTTTGTACGGGATCTTTAAAGAGCACGTATAGGACAATTGACCTAACAATAAATATTGGTAGAAAGGCTAAGATCAAAGCGCTGAGTGTTTTTAAGAACATGGAAAGGCCGGTGTCCGTATAGCCTTGTTTCTTTACCTCAATTTCATAATTAGACTCGCTAGGAATGTGGTTTACATAATCTATTCTTTGGGCAACAGGAACATACTCAAGACGCTTAGCTCTAATCTCATTATAGATTTGGCTTATTTCGTCTCCAGAAAGGTTTTGGTTGTGGCATGCTATTTGCGCAGAAGCCCTTAAATGGAATGATTCAAAATCTCCAGTTGAGTAGCTCAGAGTATTGTATGGAAATTCACCTCGTTTAACCCCGTTCTCATTACAAACTATTTGGTAAGTGCTTTTATACTTACTTAGTTTAGGGAATGTTGAGAAAGCAACAAAGATAACGCTAAGAGCTGCGACAATAAGGGCAATAGAAAAAATAACCTGAAGAGAGCGATACCACCACTTTTCTGATCTTTCTTGGAGATCCAATTTCATTGTTTATAGTTTAGAACAAATGTTAAAAAGATTCCAACCAGCTCCTAACTGCTCCACAATTTGGATACATCCAAAAAAGAAATTCCAGCAGATGCTGGTTTTTCTTTTGGTATACTAAATCTATGAAAACAGCGATTATTCTCCACGGAATGCCAGATAAGGAGGATTATTACAATCCTAAGGGAGATGCTGAGTCTAATTGTCATTGGTTACCATGGATTCAGCGACAATTAATAGTTCAAGGGACTTTGGCACAGACACCTGAGATGCCAGAACCGTATCTTCCAAATTATGAAAAATGGAGTGAGGTATTTAGTCAGTTCAAAGTAGATGCAAATACCGATCTGGTAGGACATAGTTGTGGTGCGGGCTTTTTGCTCCGCTGGCTTAGTGAAAATAAGCAAAAGATTGGGAAGTTGGTGCTTGTCGCTCCCTGGATAGATCCAACTAACGAGTTGAGTGATGAGAATAACTTTTTTGATTTTGAAATAGATACTGAGCTTGTGGAAAGAACAAGTGGAATCTATATATTAAACTCTTCAAACGATGATGATGTAATTCACAAAAGTGTTGAAGAGATAATGAAAAAACTTCCGAGCATTAAGCTTATTAAAATTGAAAACAAAGGACACTTTACGTTGTCTGGAATGGGAACAAGAGAATTTCCTGAGCTCGCTAACGTTTTATTAAAATGAACAAGCAAAACCTAGTTTACATAGATGACTTTGGTCTTAAAGGAATCAATTTCTACTGGCATAAATATGCAGCCAAAGGTTTGCATAAAGAGGATATTTTGAATGCTGGACTAACGAATGATCGTGTTCAGGTGCATGAAGATATAATCAACCCACTTATACAAGTTAATGAGGCTTTTAAAGAAAGAGGGTATATCCTTTTTATAAAAGAGGGCTATCGTTCAAAGGAGCTATATAACGTTATTTATAAGCGGAGAGTAGAGAAGTTTGGAAAAGAAGAAACAGATAAGCTTTTAAATATGAAAGACATGCCTCACGCAGAGGGTAAGTCAGTAGATGTTGCTCTATGGGATCCAAATGAAGACAAGGAGGTGTATATGCGCAATGGGGATGATGGAGTAGATGCTCTATTTGTTGATTTCTATAAAGGAAAGGAGAATGAACAATCAAAACATTATCAGGAGCTTCAAGAATGGGTGATTCGTATAATGTTTGATAACGGCTTTAGGCTTGGAACGAAGAATGAATATTTCCACTTTGATTATCGGCCAAATGAGCCAGAGAATTATTCTTTTGAATAGTATATGAACTTTCAAAAAGCAAAAAAGCTAAACAGAAACTCATTTAATGAAAAGCTAATTCATAGGTATCTTTTTGAACGGTACTATTTTTCAGATCGTGGGAAAAGAAATAAATTACTACCAGCACAATTTCATAAAAAAGACATTAACCTAATCGTTCCCGAAGAGGGTACGCTCAATAACTACAGAGCTGACCTCTCAATTTATTTTAAAGGAGAATCAAGTCCTGTCCCTGTAGAGGTTAAATGGAAAACAGGATCTTTCAATAAAGACAATCAGGTTAAGTATTTAAAGGAGAATAAAGGTTTCCTGGTCTCATTTGATAAACAAGAAGGCCTCCCTGTTGAGTCTGTGGAGATTAATCAAGATGATTTTACGGTATGGTTTTCACGTAATGCCTCAAAGCTTGTGCGTGAATCAATCTCACAACAGGTTTCTAACTCAGAGAGCGGAACACAATATTGGGTGGTGTATTTGGTTGGCGGAGCGTTTGCAAACTTTCACAAAATGTTAGAGAAGTATAGAAGGGCACCATTCTGGGCATTTAAGCAGAATCGACGTGCACTGAGGAATATTCTTGATGTGCAAAGGGGCGACAAAATACTCTTTGTGCTTGGGAAGTCTGATAATCAGGCAATGATAAACGACCCAAAGAAGGACATTGCTATAAAAGAATGGCACGAGTGTATTGTAAAAGAGCCCTACTTTATGAGTCTGGATAATGAATCTGGCAATTTCTTTGAAGGTACAAAAGATTTGCCAATAAATGATCGTAAGTGGCCTCACTTTATTAACTTTTCTATAACTGATGGTTTTGTTTATGATGAATTTACACTATTTGGTAAGCGTGGAGAATATGCGAAACCTTTTGCGGATTCTGTAAATCATGGAGGAGGTGTGCCACAAAATCTATCACGCAGAGAGTATGAGGCTCTTCTAGATATATTTAGAGCAAAGATTCCAACCAGCTCCTAACTACTCCACAAAGTTTGGATTTATCCAAAAAGTTGACGAAATAAAAATAAGTTGTATATTTTCTTTGTAGCAATAGAGGAGTGTTCTTTATGAGTATAAGTCTCATACTGCTACCGTTGAGAGACTTGCACAGTCTCACCCAAATAAGTCCTGTTTGTAGAGAATGTCTCTATATTCAAGACTATCGGGTTATCTGCCAAATGGTTGACTTTATGGATGATATTGGAAAGAAGGTTCTTGAACCTTTGCCAATACCAGCTCACATGTTTCTTCAGATTCCGAATCTTGATGGAGAGGAAAAAGAAACAAGGAAGGATGACTATGGTACAGATCTCACGTTCATATATGCGGGTGATTTCCAAAAAATTATTTTTCCAGAAGACTCTTTGGAGAGAGATGTTGCAACGAAGGCTTTCATAGATTGCCTTCCTGATAAAACTCCAATAGTTTTGTTCTGGTACTAAGTATCCAGGGAGAAAGAAATGGTAAATGTTATGCCATAAAAGGCCAGCCACAAGGTTGGCCTTTAACTTTGTAAAGATTCCAACCAGCTCCTAACCACTCCACAAAGCTTGGATGTATCCAAAAAAGAAATTCCAGCGCATGCTGGTTTTTCTTTTAGTCTTTTAGTATTCAAAATAAAAGGCCCGGAACCACCTCCTCGTGGTGTAGGTTCCGGGCCGGCGGTCGACACTTTGGCTCGTGATCTTCTGGCCTCATCAGCACTTAATCACACTAGTGTCTCGCGATAACGCTTTGGGCTCCAACCGCCATCCCTCCACGACGTCTTTATCACGTTTTGATAATCTACATAAGTATTCACTTGGTGTCAATTCTATACATTCTAAAATAATCAAATCTATAAAAGTTAGTTTATTGCAATTATGTTTTTAAGTAATAGATTCCAATCAACCATACTTAGGTCCACAAACGTCAAGGCTTGGAAATTTGCACACGAGACGTGTGGCTGGTCCGGCAAAATTCGCAGCTCAGTAGAGTCGCGATCGATTGATCGAGTTTACAACCGTTCCGGATATTCCCCTGGACGGTTGTTAGTTATCCACATCCCGCACGGTTGGAGTCGTCTCTAGAGTGTGTTCCCCCGACTGTTATGCTACCTGTGGGGGAATTCTGCGGGGACCTTCATGCTAGAATTTCTACAATCCATCGAGGTGCTTGGATTCCTCACGGATTACGGACTTCCCGGTCTGTTGGTGTTCGTGCTGATCATTGCCATGTACTTGCTCTATCGGTCTCGGCGCGGTGCCAGAATCAAAACGCGAAGCGGCCCCGCAGCAGGTGGAGATGTGTCTATTGGCAGCACAGGCGCCGTTTCAAAGAGTGGAGTTATCCACGACGAATCTAAGGTGGCTGGCGGCGACATAATTGAGACGAGCCAGTCTCATAACACCATAAATTTCAATATCAATTACACGGTCGAACGAGCCCATGCCTTTGCGCAAGTGGCCGAGCGGCGAGGATTGTCAGAATCATTATTGAAAGACATTTTTTCGCCCATCGCCCAGCAGGATCTCGCTCTCGTTGAAGAACTCGCGAAGCTTGAGCTGTTGGAAAATTTTCTACCGGCATTGACCGGTGACGCACCTAGCGTCGGGAACCGTTCCAATGAGCATATGAATCTAATCCAAACCAAATTTGATACTGCGAACCAACACCTCAGCAGACAGGAATTTCTGAGGGCGCATCGGGATTTGGATTATGTGCTCGATCATTCAGATGAGCTGACAGCCACTGAGCGAGACGAGGCCGTCTACAAATACCTTCAATCGGGGTTGATTTGCTACGGCATCGAGAACCGTATCGAGCGACTTACCGATCTCATTGGACGGATCTCTGATGGTAATTTTGAACTGGGCTCCAATAGCGTCGCGGCGATGGCCAATATCGTCCAGGAAATCAGTACGCGATCATCGGACACCGAAGGTCTGTCACAGGCGATAGGCGTTCTGGAAAAATTTGAGAGCTCTCCAAATTTCAATCATGAGATGGCCAATGCGCTGGGGCTGGCATACAGGCGCTTAGGAGAGCGTGGAAATATCAGCCAGCTTGATCGGGCGAGCGATTTGTTCCAGTCGGCTATCGAGCTCGCTGGAGATGACGTGCTAGCGATCGTAGACGCTCATAATAATGCGGCAATAGCTCACATTCGGAAGTATCAGCTCACAAATGGCTCGGAGCCTCTTGGTGAGGCGAAGCGTGCGCTAGACGCCGCGCTTTTAATTGAGCTGGACGCATCGGACTATCG